>JANXQL010000060.1 GCA_025356815.1 Pseudomonadota bacterium | reverse complement strand
CTGTGGCCCGCCGAGGGCGCCGCGAGCGTGACGGTCGGACCGCCCCGCGGCGCGCCGGGCCTGCGCATTGCCGGCGCGCCGGGCGCGCCGGTGCGCGCCGCCGCGGCCGGACGCGTCGTGTATCGCGGCGCGGGACTGCGGGCGTACGGTCAGCTGGTGATCATCAAGCACGACGACATGTGGCTGTCCGCGTACGGCTACAACAGCGAGCTGTTCGTGGCGGAGGGCGAAACAGTGCGCGAAGGACAGCAGATCGCCACGATGGGCACGGGCCCCGGCAACCAGCCGATGCTCTACTTCGAGATCCGGCAGAACGGCCGGCCGGTAGACCCGCTGCGACAGCTGCCGCCGCGTTAGCCGGCGCTGCCCAGGAGCGCCGCGAGCGCGACCGCCCGACGGTCGCCGACCAGGACGTTGAACGTGCGGCAGGCGGCGCTGAGCGTCATGACCTCAATGCCGACGCGCCGGCCTGCAGCGTGCGCGAAGACCGCCGCGGGCGGCCATACCTGCCGCTCGCCGGTGGCCAGCAGCACGACCTCGACGTCGAGGGCGAGCGCGGGGTCGAGCGACTGCGGCGTGAGCTCCTCGATCGTCGCCACGGCCCACGGCAGCACGCGCTCGGCGGTCACGATCGCACTGGTCATCACCAGCTGCTCGCCGACACGCAGCTGCGTCGGGCTGTAGCCGGTGATGATCCTGGCGGGGCCGGTGGTATCCATCGAGAACTGCATGCGGATACGATACCCGATTCATGTACCACCTCCACGCCGCGCTCACCGACCTTGCCATCGCCGATCCGGAGGGCGCTGCAGCGACGTTGCCGCGCCTGCCCATCCTCGAGGGCCTGCTTGCGCGTGCGGACCGGCGCGAGGCGCCGACCGACTGGCGGCGCTGGGCGCTGTCCACGGCGGGACTCGCGGCGAAGGACGGTGACCTGCCGCTGGGCCGCACGCTCGCCGCGGCCACGGGTCTGGCCGTCGATGGACCTGGGAATTGGTTCATGGCGACACCGGTGAGGCTGGTGGCAGGCATGCGCGAGGTGCACTTCGACCCGCAGGGGGCGCTCGTCCTGGGCCCTGGCGAGCGCGGCGCGCTGCTGACGCGGTTCGCGAGTGATTTCGGGGGCGAGTCGCTGCAACTGGTGGACGCCGCCGGGCAACTGCTGCTGCGCCGCGAGGGGAGCCTCGAGGTTCGCACGCACGATCCGGCGGCGCTCGCCGGTCGCAGTCTCGCCGACGGCGCGCCGCAGGGCGCCGATGCCGGATCCCTGCAGCGGCTCATGACCGAGCTGCAGATGTGGCTGCATGCACGGCCCCTCACCGCCCGCGACGGTCGGATCGTCAACGGCCTGTGGCTGTGGGGTGGGGGGTGCGAACTTCTGCGGGGCACGGCCCGCTGGCCGGTGCTGGCGTGCGACGACCCGTTCCTGCACGCGGCCGCGGCGGGCGCCACCCCCGATCGCACCCGACTGCTCGACGCGCTGTGCGTGGCGGACCTCGTGCGCGAGGGCGGAACGCTCGTCGAGGTCGATACGCGTTGGTTCGAGCCGCTCGCCGCCCGGCTGCGCGACGGCGAGTTGCGGGCCGCGCACGTGCACTGCGCCGGCCACGTCTACGCCCTGCGTCACGGCCAGCGTTGGCGCAGGTGGCGGCGAATCCGGCCGTGGTGGGAGTGCCTGACTTGATCCGCCGTCCGATCGTTCGCCGTGCGGTGCCCGAGGTGGCGCTGCCGGACGCGCTCGATCCGGTGCTGCGTCGCGTGTACGCCGCGCGCGGCGTGTCGGGCGAGAGCGAGCTGCTGCTGGGGCTGGAGAAGATGCTGCCGGTGAGCAGCCTGGACGGCGTCGATGCCGGCGCCGAACTGATCGCCCGGCACATCGCGCGCGCGGATCGCATCCTGGTCGTCGGCGACTACGATGCGGACGGTGCCACCGCCAGCGCGCTGGTGGTGCGGGCACTGCGCCGCTTCGGCCACCGCGACGTGGGCTTCCTGGTACCGGACCGGTTCAAGTTCGGCTACGGCCTGACGCCGGAGATCGTCGCGCTCGCGGCCGAGCGCGCCCCCAGGCTGATCATCACCGTCGACAATGGCGTCTCAAGCCTGGAGGGCGTCGCCGCGGCGCGTGCCGCCGGGATCGAGGTGCTGGTGACCGACCATCACCTGCCGGGGCCGGTGCTGCCCGACGCGTCCGCCATCGTCAATCCCAACCTCGTCGGCGCGCGCTTCGCCAGCCGCGCGCTGGCAGGCGTGGGCGTCGCGTTCTACGTGCTGCTCGCCCTCGGCCGCAAGCTCGGCCGACCCGTTGCACAGACCGCAGAGCTGCTCGACCTGGTCGCGCTCGGCACGGTCGCCGATGTCGTGCCGCTGGACCACAACAACCGCATCCTCGTGCGCGCGGGGCTCGAGCGCATCCGCGCCGGTCGCTGCGTGCCGGGCATCGCCGCACTCGCCGCGGTGGCCGGCCGCACGCTTGCCATGACCGGCACGACCGATCTGGGATTCTTCCTCGGCCCGCGGCTCAATGCCGCCGGTCGCCTGGAAGACATGTCGATCGGCATCGAATGCCTGCTGACCGACGATCCGGCGGTGGCGCGGCGGCTCGCCGAGCAGCTCGACGGGCTCAACCGCGAACGGCGCGTGATCGAGGCGAAGATGCAGGCCGAGGCGCTTTCGATCGTCGAGCGGCTGCATGTCGGCATCGAAGGCGTGGAGATGCCGGCCGCCCTGAGCCTATACGACCCCACCTGGCATCCCGGCGTCGTGGGCCTGGTCGCGGCCCGGGTCAAGGAGCAGGTGCACCGGCCGGTGATCGCCTTCGCGCCGGCGGAGGGCGGACTCGCGCGCGGCTCGGCGCGCTCGGTGCCCGGAATTCATGTGCGCGACGCGCTCGAAGCGGTCGCCACGCGCACGCCGGGCCTGATCGACAAGTTCGGCGGGCACGCGATGGCCGCGGGTCTGACGCTGGCCGCCGCGCGGCTGCGCGAGTTCGGCGCGGCGTTCGCCGCCGAGGTTGGGCGGCGCGCGGAGCCGGGCCTGCTGGACGGGCGGCTGTACACCGATGGCGAGCTGCAGCCGGAGTCACTGACCCTTGCGACCGCGAACCTGCTGCGATCCGCAGGCCCGTTCGGCTCGGGCTTCGCCGAGCCCTGCTTCGACGGCGAGTTCACGATTCTCGAGGCGCGCATCCTCAAGGACCGCCACCTGAAGCTGTGGGTCAGCGCCCGGCCGCGGACCCCGCCACTGGAGGCGCTGGCGTTCGGTTGGATGGCGCGGCCCGGCGCCGAGGTGCCCGCGCGCGACGGCCGCTGGCGGCTGGTCTATCGGCTCGACGTCAACGAGTTCCAGGGGCTGAGCAGGGCGCAGCTGCTGGTGGAGTACCTGGAGCGGGCCTGAGCTGGCCCCGTGGTATCATTCGCGCGGTTTTTTCAAGCAGTTGCGTGTCCATGTCCGTCGATCTCAGCCAGCTCGTAGGCCCCATCCGTCGCCAGCTCAAGGATCTCGAGGAACGCCTCGCCTCCTTAAGGGGGTTTCTTTGAATACGACCGCAAGAGCGAGCGGCTCGCCGAGGTCAGCCGCGAACTGGAGGACCCCAAGATCTGGGACGCGCCGGATCGCGCCCAGGCGCTTGGCCGGGAGCGCGCCCAGCTCGAGGCGCTGACCTCGCGGCTGGATCGCGTCCGCGACGGCATCCTCAACTCGCTCGAGCTGCTCGAGCTCGCCGAGGGCGAGGGCGAGACCTCGGCCATCAATGAAGTTGCAGGCGACGCCGCCGCGCTCGAGCGCGGCGTCAAGGAACTCGAGTTCCAGCGCATGTTCCCCGGCCAGATGGACCCGCACAACGCCTTCCTCGACATCCAGGCAGGAGCCGGCGGCACCGAGGCGCAGGACTGGGCATCGATGCTGTTGCGCATGTACTGCAAGTGGGCCGACGGGCACGCCTTCCGTTACGAGATCATGGACCAGAGCGACGGCGAAGTCGCCGGTATCAAGGGCGCGACGCTGCGCATCGAGGGCAGCTACGCCTACGGCTGGCTGCGCACCGAGACCGGCGTGCATCGCCTCGTGCGCAAGTCGCCGTTCGATTCGGGAAACCGACGCCACACGTCGTTTGCGTCGGTATTCGTCTCGCCCGAGGTGGATGACGACATCAACATCGACATCAATCCGGCCGACCTCGAGGCCGACACCTTCCGCTCCAGCGGCGCCGGCGGCCAGCACGTCAACAAGACCGAGTCCGCGATCCGCATTCGCCACCTCCCCAGCGGCATCGTCGTCTCGTGCCAGAGCGAGCGCAGCCAGCACAAGAACCGCTCGACCGCGATGAAGATGCTCAAGGCCAAGCTGTACGAGCTCGAGTTCAACAAGCGCAACGCCGCCGCCAAGGTGCTCGAGGACTCGAAGTCGGACGTCAGCTGGGGCAACCAGATCCGCTCGTACGTGCTCGACCAGTCGCGTATCAAGGATCTGCGAACGAATATCGAAATCGGCAACACCACGGCCGTACTCGACGGCGGGCTGGATCCGTTCATGGAAGCGAGCCTCAAGCAGGGACTGTGACGATGACACCAAGCGATCAGGACCACCCGACCGAGGGCGCCGGCGACGAGAACAAGCTCATCGCCGAGCGGCGCGCCAAGCTCGCCGCGCTGCGCGCGGCCGGCAACCCGTTTCCGAACGACTTCCGTCGCGACGCGCATGCCGGCGATCTCGCCGCGAGCTTCGGCGAGAAGCCGGCCGAGTGGTTCGACGCCCATCCGATCCGCGTGCACGTCGCCGGACGCATGCTCGCCAAGCGCGACATGGGCAAGTCGAGCTTCGTGAAGCTCGTCGACGGCTCGGGCGAGATCCAGCTGTTCCTGCAGGCGAACCTGCTCGGCGACGCCTATGCCGCCTTCAAGTCCTGGGACGTCGGCGACCTCGTCGGCGCCCACGGTCAGCTGATGCGCACGCGCACCGGCGAGCTGTCGGTGCGCGCGGACGGCCTGCGGCTGCTCACCAAGTCGCTGCGCCCGCTGCCCGACAAGTGGCACGGCCTGAGCGACACCGAGGCGCGCTACCGGATGCGCTATGTCGACCTGGTGGTCAATCCCGACAGCCGACGCGTGTTCGAGCAGCGCACCCGCATCGTGCGCTACCTGCGCGACTTCCTCGACTCGGCCGGCTTCATGGAAGTCGAGACGCCGATGATGCAGCCGATCCCCGGCGGCGCGGTCGCGCGGCCGTTCAAGACGCACCACAACGCGCTCGACATGGACATGTACCTGCGCATCGCGCCGGAGCTGTACCTGAAGCGGCTGGTGGTCGGTGGCTTCGAGCGTGTCTACGAGATCAACCGCAATTTCCGCAACGAGGGGCTGTCGACCCGCCACAACCCCGAGTTCACGATGCTCGAGCTGTATCAGGCCTATTCGGACTACCGCGACCTGATGGATCTGGTCGAGCGCTTGTTCACGGGACTTGCCGACGCGATCCTCGCGACGCGCCAGCTGAGCTACCAGGGCACGGCGATCGACCTCGGCGAGCCGTTTCGGCGCGCGACCATCGAGCAGCTGCTGCTCGAGCAGAACCCGGACCTCGATGCGTTCAGCCTGCGCGATCCCGCCTACCTGCGCCGTGTGCTCGACGAGCGCGGCATCGCGCATGCGCCGGCCGACGGCGCCGGCAAGATGCAGATGGAACTGTTCGACAAGACCGTCGAGCACACGCTCGTGCAGCCGACGTTCGCCTATGCGTATCCGACCGAGGTCTCGCCGCTGTCACGCTGCAACGATGCCGACCCGTTCGTCACCGACCGCTTCGAGTTCTTCGTCGGCGGGCGGGAGCTCGCCAACGGCTTCTCCGAGCTCAACGATGCCGAGGAGCAGGCCAGCCGGTTCCGCGAGCAGGTGGCGCGCAAGGATGCGGGCGACCTCGAGGCGATGTACTTCGACGCCGATTACGTGCGGGCGCTTGAATACGGACTGCCGCCGACCGCGGGGCTCGGCGTCGGCATCGACCGGCTGGTGATGCTGTATACCGACTCGGCGTCGATCCGCGACGTGCTGCTGTTCCCGCAGATGAAGCCGGAGGGCTGAGCGGCCGGCTAATCGACGGCGTAGGGCAGGGGCGCAGACGCGATCTGGCGTCCGTCGTCGAGGGTCAGGGTCCTCGAGCGTGCGTCCAGGTTCACCACCGCCAGCAGTTCGGTGACCGTGCCGTCGCCGGCCGCAAGCACCACCTCGCCGACCTTGGCATCCCCCGAGCGAAGTGCGCTGGAGGCCGAGGGCGGCTCGCCGCTGCCGGTGTAGCGCTGCATGCGGCGCTTGATGCGGCCGAGGTGCTGCGTGCGGGCGACGATTTCCTGGCCGGTGTAGCAGCCTTTGCGAAAGCTGATCGCGCCGATGAGGTCGAGGTTCAGCATCTGCGGGATCCACTCGCCGCTGGTGGCGGCATCGACCTCGGCGAGGCCCGCGCGGATCAGCGCCAGTGGCCAGCTCGCCGCGCTCGCTCCCTGCAGCCGCTCCTCCACGAAGGTCGCGAGCAGGCCCAGATCGGCGTCGCTCGCCGGCTCCAGCGCGAGGGTGAGCTTGGCGCGCAGCAGGTAGCGGCGCAGGTGCTCGTGCACGGCCGGCGCGAGCGCGGCGGGCAGCAGCAGCCGGCGATCGCTGCCGGTGGCGATCACCCACGGCGTAGCAACGACCCGACCCTGCGGCGTCAACAGTGCCGCAGGCAGCGGCGCCGAGGGCTGCAACACGTCCTGGGTGAGTTGCCCCTGCAGGAACGAGGCCGCGTCGCGACCTTCCGCCACCAGGGCGAGGTAGTGTCCGGTGGTGCAGGCGGGGACGGGCATGGTCGGACTCGTTCGGGTTCGGCGCGAGCGCCAAGGATCGGGCAGGCCGCGCTCAGGGCCGTGCCACCAGCCTACCGCGATGTGCGGCCGATGCCAAAACACAGCATGTAAACAACGGCTT
This sequence comes from Pseudomonadota bacterium, assembly GCA_025356815.1. GTDB lineage: Bacteria > Pseudomonadota > Gammaproteobacteria > Steroidobacterales > Steroidobacteraceae > CAIKZZ01. The sequence goes on along the minus strand of JANXQL010000060.1, from coordinate 1,540 downwards.
GGGGCGGTGCTGCACTGCCATATGGAATGTGGCAGTATGCACGGCCATGTCGACGTTGACGAAGCCCGCTGTTGAGGTCGCGCCCGCCGAGGTGACCGCGGATGCCCCGAAGGGCGCCGCGTCACGCCCCGCCGCTGTCCCGGCAGTCGCGGCGGTCGAGGTCGGCGGTCGCGTAGGGCCGGAGCCCACGCGCTTCGGCGACTGGGAGAAGTCCGGCCGCTGCATCGATTTCTGACCCATAACCACCCGCGCTGCATCGCGCCGGGCGTCCCGGCGCGGGCCCGCCGAGGAAGACAGAATATGGCATCGACCCAACGGCCCTTGTCGCCGCATCTCCAGGTGTACAGAACGATGTACACCATGGCGCTGTCGATCCTGCATCGCGCGACCGGCGTTGCGCTGTCCGGTGCGCTGCTGCTGCTGGCCGCCTGGCTCGTGGCGCTCGCCTCCGGCGCCGACTGCTACGCCTGGGTCGCCAGGCTGCTCGGCTCGCCGCTCGGCTGGCTCGTGCTTGCCGCGGTGCTCGCCGCGTTCTGGTACCACTTCTGCACCGGCATCCGCCACCTCGTCTTCGATACCGGCCGCTGCCTCGAAAAGCGCGAGGCGCGCCTGACCGCGCGGCTGGTGATCTTCGCGGTCGTAGTACTGACCGGCGCGAGCGTACTTGCGATGTTGCACATGGGGGGTGTGGTATGAGCTCCAAGTCACCGCTCGGGCTCGCGCTCGGGCTGGGCGTGATCAGCGGTACCCATCACTGGTGGATGCAGCGGGTCAGCGCCGTGGCGCTCGCGCTGCTGGGTCCGTGGTTCGCCATCTCGCTGCTGCTGCAGCCCGACCTCGGCTACCTGCACGCGCACGCCTGGCTCGCCGCACCGCTCAATGCGGTGCTGATGCTGCTGCTGGTGCCGACGCTCGTCTACCACTCCTGGCTCGGCCTGGTCGTCGTCATCGAAGACTACGTGCCGGCCAAGTCGACGAAGATCACGGCGCTGCTCGTCGTGCAGTTCCTGCACCTGCTGGTCGGCGCCGCGGCGCTGTTCGGGGTGCTCAAGGTCGCGCTCGGGAGCGCAGCATGAGCGATTACGAATTCATTGATCACACCTATGATGTGATCGTCGTCGGTGCCGGTGGCGCCGGCCTGCGCTCGGTCTTCGGCCTCGCCGAGGCGGGCCTGAAGGTCGCTTCGATCACCAAGGTGTTCCCGACCCGCAGCCACACGGTCGCCGCGCAGGGCGGCATCTCGGCCGCGCTGGGCAACATGGGCGACGGCGACGATTGGCGCTACCACTTCTACGACACCATCAAGGGCTCCGACTGGCTCGGCGACCAGGATGCGATCGAGTACATGTGCAAGGAGGCGCCGAGCGCGGTCATCGAGCTTGAGCACTACGGCGTTCCGTTCTCGCGTACCGAGGACGGGCGCATCTACCAGCGGCCGTTCGGTGGCATGACCACGAACTACGGCGAGGGCATCGCCCAGCGCACCTGCGCCGCGGCCGACCGCACCGGCCATGCGATGCTGCACACGCTCTACCAGCAG
>JANXQL010000022.1 GCA_025356815.1 Pseudomonadota bacterium | reverse complement strand
GTGGGGTGTCCACGTCATGCCGCAAGAGCTTTCTTTGTCAATGAACCGAACTATCGTCGACCACACCCCGGGAGCGACGCCCGCAAACCCCGGTGCGCTCACCGCAGGACCGGATTTCGGCGCAGACGACGATTCCGGCGACGCCAGCGCGGCGAGGAACACCAGCCCGGTGTGCAATAACTGACCTGATCGCACCTGTGGCGTCGCCAAGTTTGCGAAACTACCCGCCCAGCAGCCTTGCGCCTGCTATCGGGTGCGCTCAAGGAACCATGACGCGAGTTGCTCTTCAGTGCGCTCGCCAGCCGCGAGTGGAAGAAACGTCACGACGCATTCCTCGTCGGTGGCGACAAGGTCGAGGCCATTCAATGCAAGAAAGAGTTCGGATACGACGAGGCTGGTTCGCTTGTTTCCGTCCACGAGAGGATGATTTCGCGCAATGCCAAACGCGAGGCTTGCTGCAAGAATCGGAAGCAACTGTTCGCCATACGCGTAGGAATTGCGGGGCCTGGCGAGCGCAGACTCTAGAAGCCCCGCGTCGCGTAGGCCTGCTTGACCACCGTGCTCGGCCAACTGCTCGTCGTGGATAGCAAGCACAGCCGACATCGCGACCCACACCGGTTCGGCCATGGACAAGCCCCGCTCTACTTCGCGAGTTCGCGCAGCGCAGCGCGGCGCTTCTTCATGACCTTGCGAGCGACGGACATCTGCTGCTCGAACGCGGGATCGTAGGGCGTCAGCCGGTATCCGTCGGGCGACTCCGTGATGTAGATCGAGTCCCCTTTCGCGACCCTCAGGCGATGCAGCGCCTCCTTGGGCAAGACGACGCCGAGGGAGTTACCGACTGAGGTGAGCTTAAGTTCGATCATTTTTCTATGTTATTACGTCCGTACATACACATCAAGAACTAGCCTGCAAAACTTGAAGGGGATGGTGCTGATCCAGCTGACGCAAGTCTAGGTATTAATGAGGATCTGTTCCGAAAGGCGGCGCGCCGCACCGTCAATCGCTCACTGTTCTTATTGGACGCGGACGTCCTGCTGATCAGTGCCGCCACGGTGCCGCTGGCAAACGCCTCCTATCCTCTGGCGGGTGTTCCTTGGCTGATCTTCCAACTCGGCGTCTGTGTCGTCGAGGTGACGCCGGTCCGGGCGCAGCTCGTTCCGGCTTGCAAGATTGTTTCCCGGACTTCGTTTGTCGCGAACACCTGTTCCGCCGTATGTGGGCGCGGCTGGCGCTGGAGACGGGCTGGCCGGCGTGCTTGGCTGAATCCATTCCTCGACACGGGTTCGCCCGCCCCGCCCGGCATAGAGGACGACAGTCCCATCTCCTTCGGATCATGGTAGTTCGACTACAATCCCCGGCGCGCGTCCCTCGCTCCGAGCCTTTATTCCGACTCCATGCTGAAGACCTACCTGCGCGTCCTCGCGCTGCTTGCACCCGAACAGGGTCTTGCCATCGCACTGGCGATCGCAAACCTTGCGCTCGCCGGCGTGTTCTTCCTCGAGCCCTGGCTCTTCGGTCGGGTGGTGGATTCCCTCGCGTCGCCCGGGACGGGCGCCGCCTGGCACTACATCGGTCTCTGGGCGGCGGTCGGACTGGGCGGGCTGCTGGCGAGCGTGCTCGTGTCCCTGCATACGGACAGTCTGGCCCATCGGCGGCGACTTGCCGTCATCGCGCATTACTTCGAGCATGCGATCACGCTGCCCTTGTCGTTCTACGGCGAGCACCACACGGGCCGCATGCTGCGCGTGATGCACGCCGGCAGCAGCAACCTGTTCCACATCTGGCTCGGTTTCTTCCGAGAGCACCTTGCGACCGCCCTGTCGATCCTCGTCATGCTGCCGCTCGCGCTGTGGATGAACTGGAAGCTCGGGCTGCTGATGATCGCGCTGATGGCCGTGTTCTCGATTAGCAATGCCGTCGCGATGCAGCGCACGTCCGAGGCGCAGCAGGAAGTGGAGCGCTTCCACGACGCCATCTCGGAACGCACGACCGACGTGATCGGCAACGTCCTGGTCGTGCAGAGCTTTACGCGCGTGAAGGCCGAGGTGGCCGAGCTGCAATCGATGATCAGCCGCACCCTCTCCGCCCAATACCCCGTCCTCAGAGGTTGGGCCTGGCTTGCAGTCGCGAACCGCACGGCCAGCACGCTCACGGTGGTCGCGATCTTCGCACTCGGTGTCGCGCTGCACGCCCGCGGCGAGGTGACGGTCGGCACCATCGTCAGCTTCGTCGGCTTCGCGACGATGCTGATCGGTCGCCTCGAGCAGTTCGCCGGGTTCATCTCGAGCCTGTTCTTCCAGACGCCGGCGCTGAACGAGTTCTATGCGATCCTCGACACGCCGAGTCCCGCGGCTCAGGCGCTGGGGCTGCTGGTCCTGGGAGACGTCCGGGGCGACGTCGCATTCAAGGACGTGTCGTTCTCGTTCGATTCGTCTCGGCCGGCGGTGCGGAACCTGACGTTCCGGGTTCCCGCCGGGGCCACGGTCGCCCTGGTGGGTGCCACGGGGGCGGGCAAGACGACCGCACTCAACCTCCTCTATCGGGTCCATGAACCGACGAGCGGCCGCATCACCATCGACGGGATCGACATTCGCTCGGTGGACCTCAATTCGCTGCGCCAGCACATCGCGGTCGTGTTCCAGGACGCCGGCCTGCTCTATCGATCGGTCGCCGACAACATGCGGATCGGCAAGCCCGATGCGAGCCAGGAGGAGATCGAGGCAGCGGCCCGCGCCGCCGAGGCGCACGACTTCATTGTCGTCAAGCCGGAGGGCTACGGGACATTGATCGCCGAGCGCGGCCGTTCCCTGTCGGGCGGCGAGCGCCAGCGGCTAGCGATCGCCCGCGCGATGCTGAAGGCCGCGCCGATCCTGATCCTGGACGAGGCCACCAGCGCGCTCGACAACGCGACCGAGGCACGGATCCAGCGGGCGCTGGACCAGCTGCGGCGCCATCGGACCATGTTTGTGATCGCCCACCGCCTCTCCACGGTGCGCAACGCTGACCTCATCCTCGTGCTCAAGGACGGCGTCCTGGCCGAGCAGGGTCGCTACGGCGAACTGGTGCGCCAGAACGGGATCTTTGCAGAACTCGACCGGGAAGGCCGATTCGTTCCGGACGCAGAAGACGAGAACCCGGTGTCGGGTTAGCTGGAATCACGTCGTACACGGGTGTGGAGGTTCCGTCGCGTGCACGTTAGCTGGGAGAGCCTAAAGTTGCCTTGCTCAGGCGTCCGATAGCTGATGCGTATCGCGCCTCGTTGTATTCGGCATGACGGGTGAGACTAAGCGCGCCGATGGAATTCTTGGAGCATCAGCGCGCCGGGGATTCGCTCGCAGCGCTCCCCTGACCTCAAGTTGGGCGCGGTATCACTCCCACGAACCTAGACCAGACCGAGCAGCCGCCACCAGTCCATTGCGCCGTGCAATACACGAACAATCGAGACGCCGTCGGGTCGTTATCGGTAGAAAATCAATACGCCCCCGAATTCGCGGACTCACGATTTTCTGAGCCCTACGAGTTCTGGGCGATGCAACACGAGTGGCGCGCCCATTTCCGGCTGGGCCGCGAGGTCAGCAAAACTCAGTTCTGCTCGCACCAGGAAGCGATCAGCAACTTCCTCGCCTGCAACCCCGGCGAGGCAAACGTAATAATCGACTAAGTCCTGTCGCGCAGCGACGCGCCTGAATGTTCGCGGCGTCACGAACGCTTCTTTTTCGCCCCCACTCTGGCGAGCGCATCTCTCCGGATTGCAGCCCAATCTTCGCTGGTCAGTGGTGCATCGTCGCTCTCCAGGCCCTCAAGCAGCAAGGCCTCAAGACGATCTTCGGCCTTGCGCTTCTCGTCATCGCGAATGAGCTCGCGAACGTACTCGCTCACGCTGCTGTAACGACCGGCGGCGATCTGGTCGTCCACGAACTGCTTGAGCGGTTCCGGGAGAGAAATGTTCATGCTCTGCACGGGGCCCCCAACATCCTAGCCCGATCGAAAATGCCATAAATTGGCATCTTATGCCATGATCTCGTTTCTGACCCCTTCTAGGGTTCCAAGCCACGCAGCAAGAATCGGAGTGCCGGCATCGTCGTGGCCCGCTACGCCCCGGCGGCCACCCAACTTCCCCCACCTGTGGCCACTTCAAATTCCTCCACCTGACGAGTCGCTGATGTGAGGCGCCGGTATTCGGGGCGCTGACGGCAGGACATGATCCGCCCCCTCCGAGTCCGAGGGGGGAACGAGGTGAATGTCTTGAAGCCGCATCTGCAAGATACTGTTTTGACTTTGATTTCTCGAGGCGTTCCGCA
>JANXQL010000037.1 GCA_025356815.1 Pseudomonadota bacterium | reverse complement strand
CGCACACCGTGGTAGCCGGCGCGCGCCACGCCACCCCACACCAGCACGTCGCCGTCCACGACCGGCACCCGGATCGGCGGGCCGCGGCGGCTGGCGCCGTACCACAGGAACACTGCGGGCAGGCCGATCGACACCGACACGATCGGATGGCGCAGATCACGCTCGTCGTAATCGCGATGCGTTCCCATCTGGGTGCCGGGGGCGTAGCGGTTCACGAGGCAGCAGTCGGGCTCGAAGCCGGGGAAGCCCGCGGCAGTCGCGGCTCGGTCAGCGAGTTCCACGAATGCCGCCGGCATCGCGGGCCAGGGGCGATCGGTCAGCGGATCGTGCGGCACGTAGCGGTAGCCGCGGGCGTCGCTGTGCCAACCCCAGGCGCCGCAGTTGGTCATCGCGACCGACATGCGCCCACCGCCCGGGGTGGTCAGGTGGCGAAAGGGCGCGAGGGCGGCGATCGCCTCGATGGCCTGGCGCAACGGCGCGGTCGGCGCGTAGCCGCGCAACAGCACGACCTGCTCGGCCACGGTGGACACCGGGGAGAGGGGCTCGGCGGGCAACAGGTCGTTCTGCAGGGGGTCGGGCATCCGTCGGGCACGCCTGGGGCCGGAAATCCTGCGGCGATTACAGCACGTCGCGGCGCGCGGCCGGGTGCCGCAGCAAAATCTTGGCGCACGGGTGGGCGTTTTCGCTAGGCTACGCGCCTGGGGAGAACGCATGTCGGTCACGATCCTGGAAGAACGCTCGCTGGTCGCACAGACCGTCCGAGGGACGGTCCTGTTCGTCGACCTTCGCGGCTATACGACGCTCGCGGAGGGACTCAGCCCCGACGCGGTCGCCGGCCTGCTCGAGGAGTTCTTCGGCACCCTGACGCCCGCGGTCGAGCGCAACGGCGGCACCGTCTTCCACCTGGCCGGTGATTCGCTGATGGCGGGATTCGGTCTGGACGATGGCGGGGTCGCCCCGGTGCGTGCCGCGATCGACGCCAGCCGCGCGATGATCGCGGCGTTCCAGCCCGTCTCGATGCGCTGGGAGCGGCGCCTCGGGATTCCGACCGGCATCGGCATCGGCGTGCATGTCGGTGATCTGGCCTTCGTCGCGCTCGGTCCGGCGTCGCTGCGACGCGTCACGCTGGTCGGCGACACGGTCAACATTGCCGCCCGCCTCTGCCAGCGCGCGCGCGCGGGCGAAGTGCTGTTCTCGGCAGGCGTAGCCGAGTCGCTCGACCCGACCTGCGTGCGCGACATGATTCCACTGCCGGCGCTGTCATTGCGCGGGCGGGCTTCGCCCGTGCTGATCTATTGCGTACCGGCGCGTGCGCGCGCCGGTACGCAGGCGCGCGCCGACGAGCAGCCGGCGGGCCCGCCGCCGCGCGATCGCTGAGCGACACGCCGGCGCAAGCGCCTTTTCCGTCCCATGCCGGAGAGTCCCCGATGACCGAAGCCGCACCGACCGCCACGCGTCGTTACAACACCGTCGCCAAGGCCCTGCACTGGGCGATCGCGCTGTTGATCGTCGCGCAGTTCACGATCGCCTGGACAATGCCGGAGGTGCACAAGGGCACGCTGCCGGTCGGCAAGATCGCCTGGCACATCATCGTCGGCGTGACGATCCTGCTGCTGGTGGCCGTGCGCATCGTCTGGCGCATCGCCCGCCCACCGGTGACCGTCGGCGTCAACAGCGGCCTGCAGCACCGCATCGCGCAGCTGACGCACGGCCTGTTGTACCTGGGCATGGTGGTCGTGCCGCTGCTCGGCTGGGCCAATGCGAACGCGCGCGACTGGACGGTCGGCCTGTGCACCGGCTTCACGCTGCCGAAGATCATGGCCAGCGGCGACCAGCTCGGACTCGAGCTCGGTGACGTCCACGGCACGCTCGCGACGGTGATGCTGGTGCTCGTCGGCCTGCACGTCGCAGCCGGCCTCTACCACCACGTGGTGCTCAAGGACGACACGCTGCAGCGGATGCGCTGAGCCGCAGCTCGCGAGCTCAGGCGGAGGGCGGCGCCCGCCCGAGGCAGGCTTCGAGCGAGAGCCGCTGGCGGCCGGCCGCGTCGAAGTTGCCCGGATCGAGCCAGCGCGCGTAGCCCTCGCGCAGGTGCGGCCAGTCGGCGTCGATGATCGCGAACCAGGCGGTGTCGCGATTACGGCCCTTGATCCACAGGTGCTGGCGGAACACGCCCTCGAACTGGAAGCCAAAGCGTATCGCGGCCCGCCGCGACGGTGCGTTCAACGCATCGCACTTCCACTCGAAGCGACGATAGCCCAGCTCCTCGAACACGTACCGGGCCATCAACCACAGCGCCTCGGTCGCGAGGCGCGAGCGCGCCATGGCGCCGCCCCAGAGGATATGGCCGATCTCGATCACGCCGTACTCGGGCGTGATGCGCATCAGCGACTGCCTGCCGACGGCGCGGCCGGTGGCGCGCTCCACGCAGGCGAAGAACAGCGGATCGTCCGCGGCCGCGTGCGTTACGACCCAGTCGGCGACGTCCTCGACGGTGGCCGGCGGCGTGTCGGGCAGGAAGTGGTACAGCGCTGGCGCCTCTGCAGGCGGCAGGGTCGCGTACAGATCGGCGGCGTGCGCGCCGCTGAGCGGCTCCAAGCGCAGGTAGCGCCCCTCGAGCACACGGCGCTCTGGCCTGGGAACGGGTAGTCTCATGAGCGGATCCCCTCGCGCGCGCAAAGCATCAGCATACCAATCGCGGCGCGCGCCGCCGTCAGGGATCGTCTTCAAGCTGGCTTGGATTCCCTTGGAAGCCTTTGCTTTCATCATCTGGCGCAGTGGCAAGCTCGCGTGGCAATTCTCATTGCCTTCTGATCGCTGTGCCAGCGGGCGTAGCGGACGTCAGGCAACACGGTACGCGCTCGAGGGTCCGAAGGGCGAGCGCCAAGCAGAGGTCAGGCCGCTGGGTCATAGACCGGCACCTGGCTGCGCTCGATGGACTGCTTGAGACGAGGCGCCGGCATGGCGCGCACCTCGACCAGGTCGACCTCGCGCCCCAGCAGCCACTCCAGTGCCGCCTTGAACCGGAAGTACTGGTCCGCCAGCCCGATGGTGCGCGAGCGCCCGAACTCCACGGCCAGGTCAATGTCGCTGCGCCTGGGGTCGAAGTCGTCGCGCAGCACGGCGCCAAACGCGCCGAGCCGCCGCACCGCGTAGCGTCGGCACAGGATGCACAGCCCCCGCAGATGGCTGGCCAGCGGGCCCGGCACCGTCGGGCCGCCCTGCCCGCCCTCGATCGACAGCGAGAGGCGCTCTCCGAGCGTGTCGGCCATGCCCAACAGCCACTCGACGGCGAACCGATCCAGCTGACCTCCGCGAAGCCGCGAAAAATCCCCCTCCGCCTGTCCTGTCTGCGCCTGAGCCTCGCGCACCGTAAGACCCTGACGATCAAGCGACGCGACGATGCGTGACGTCCAAAGAACGCAGAAAGCACGTGCCCCCGAAGCCCGCTTTCGACGGCGCGCCAGGACGGTGACGAACCGCGGCCTACGCGGTTCGAAGGCGCCCAACCCTTCGGCTTGGCAGCGGGGGCATGGACCGGGGGCCCCGCGAGCAGGCCTGCCATCCGGGCGGAGCCCACCTTAAGGATCCGATAATCCGCTCCCGGTACCTTAACCCCATCGACGGCAACACCCCCGGTGGTCCATGAAGCGCATCCTCCCCGCCCTCCTGCTCGCGACATTCTTCACGCACTCGGCGATCGCCGGCCCTGCGGCGACGTTGCTCACGTCGCTCGAAGCGGAGGCGTCGCGACAGGCGGGGAGTACCGTCAGCGGCTCTGCGTCCCGGGGCGATGCGTTCTTCCACACGCGCCGGGCCGAATGGAGCTGCAGCTCCTGCCACACCGCCGATCCGCGCCAAGCGGGCCGCCACGTGGTCACAGGCAAGAGCATTCGCCCGATGGCCCCGGCGGCAAACCCAGAGCGATTCACCGATCGCGCCAGGACTGACAAGTGGTTCCGTCGCAACTGCCAGGACGTGCTCGGTCGGACCTGCTCGCTGCAGGAGCAGGCGGATGTCGTCGCGTACCTGTCTGCGCTCTGATCAAGGAATTCACCCATTAATAGCCGCCTGCAAATAATCACCGACACCATCGTCTGGACGCTGTCGAGTGCCTTCCTGCTGCTGCTGCTCGCCTCGGCCGCCGACGCGGCAACGCCCGCCGCCGCGCAGCCCGGGGCCGACGCGGCGTGGCGCGAGGAGTGCGGCAGCTGCCACATCCCATTCCCCGCCCGCCTGCTGCCGGCCGACAGCTGGCAGGCCCTGCTGGGGAGCCTGGACAAGCACTTCGGCGTCGACGCCTCGTTGGATCCGGCGCGCACCGCCGAGGTCGGCCGATATCTGCGATCACACGCAGAGCGCGCCGCGGCGCCGCCGTCGGCCCGGCCGGCGCTTCGCATCACGGCCCTGCCCTGGTTCGTGCGCGAGCACGACGAGGTGGCGCCAAGCGTGTGGGTGCGGCCGGCCGTGCGCAGCCGGGCCAACTGCGGCGCGTGCCACGCCGGCGCCGAACGCGGCCAGTTCGACGAGGACAGCGTCCGGACCCCGCAATGAACGCCGCACCGCGCATCCTCGTCTGGGACTGGCCAGTGCGGGTGTTTCACCTCGGCCTCGCGCTCGCCTTCGCCGGCGCCTACGCGCTGGGCGACTCCGAGCGCTGGCGCAATGTGCACGTCGCGCTCGGCTACGTGGCGCTCGTGCTGATCGGGTTTAGGCTGCTGTGGGGCCTGGTGGGCACGCGACACGCTCGTTTCGGCTCGTTCGCATACACGCCGCGCGAGGCCTTTCGCTATCTCGCCGGGTTGCTGCAGGGTTGCCCCCGCCACTACACGGGCCACAATCCCGCCGGCAGCTGGGCGGTCTATGCGATGTTGATCCTCGGGCTTGCCACCGGCGTCAGTGGCTGGCTGCGCTACGAGGACCACGGCGGCGAGACGCTCGAGGCGCTGCACGAAGGCTTTGCCAACGCCTGGCTGGGGCTGGTCGGGCTGCACGTAGTCGCGGTGATGGTGAGCAGCCTGCTGCATCGCGAGAACCTGGTGCGCGCGATGATCACCGGCTACAAGCGCGGCGCTGCCGACGAGGCCGCAGGTCGCGCCCACGGCACGCTCGGCCTCGCGCTGCTGGTGGGCATCGCCGCCCTCGCGGCGTTCCTGCTGAGGCCGCCCGCCGGGGATTCGCCCATGGTCACCGCCGCAGTGGCCAGCAGGGCCCCGATCGACCAAGATTGAGCCATGCGCGTGCTACTGGTGGAAGACGATGCGACGCTCGGTGACGGGCTGCAGGTGGGCCTGCGCCGGGAAGGCTTCGCCGTGGAGTGGCTGCAGGACGGACTGGCGGCGGATGCGGCACTGCGCACGGAGCGGTTCGCGGCACTGGTCCTCGACCTCGGCCTGCCGCGGCTCGGCGGACTGGAGCTGCTAAAGCAGCTGCGTGGCCGCGCCGACTCCACCCCGGTACTGCTGCTCACCGCGCGCGACCACGTTGACGACCGCATCCGCGGGCTCGACGGCGGCGCCGACGACTATGTCGTCAAGCCCGTCGCGATCGGCGAACTCGCGGCGCGCATCCGCGCGCTGGTACGCCGCTCCCAGGGGATCGCAGGCGCCGAGCTCGCTGCGGCCGGTGTCACGCTGGACCCCGGCAGCCGGCTGGTGCGCGCCCACGGTGAGCCGGTAGACCTGTCGCCGCGGGAATTCGCGGTGCTGCAGGAGCTGCTGCTGCATGCCGGCCGAGTGTTGACGCGCCAGCAGCTCGAATCCCGCCTCTATGAATGGGACCAGAGCCTCGAGAGCAACGCGATCGAGGTTCACGTGCACCACCTGCGGCGCAAGCTCGGTCCCGGCGTGATCACCACCGTGCGCGGCGTCGGCTATCTCGTCCCACGCCCGGAGAGGCGCGTCGATGGCTAATCGCTCGCTGCGATATCGCCTGCTCGGGCTGGTGCTGGCCGCGGTCAGCGCCAGCTGGGTGGTGGTCAGCCTGCTGACCTACCAGGACGCACGCCGCGAGATCGATGCGGTGCAGGACGCCCACCTCGAGCAGTCGGCACTGCTGGTCGCGCAGCAGGCCAGGCGCGAGCTGCACGAGGCGGAGAGCGACGACGCAGCCGACGAGCACCCTTACGGCGTGCCCGTGACGTTCCAGGTGTGGAGCGCCGACGGCCAGCTGCTGCTGCGCTCGCCGGGTGCGCCAGCCACGCGCCTGGCGCCGCGGGAGCGGGGTTTTGCCGACGCGCAGGTGGATGGCCGCCCCTGGCGGGTCTACAGCCGGTCGGCCCTCGATGGCAGCCTGCTGGTGCAGGTGGCGGAGAGCCGCAGCGGGCGCGAGCAGCTCGCTTCGCGCTTTCTCGCACACTCGCTCTGGCCGCTCGCGATCGGCCTGCC
>JANXQL010000197.1 GCA_025356815.1 Pseudomonadota bacterium | reverse complement strand
CTAGTTGTCCAGCGCCCCTGTACACCTGCAAATTCGCCTTCGCAGCTCGTTGCTCCCTTTGGCTTTCCGCCAGTTCGCTGGACCGACCAACTGAGAGCAGAAGATCAGCAATGACCTGGCGGCGCCAGATTTGTGCGCCTGATCCAAGCGGCGTTCCCGCCGAGGTTTTCGGCGACGGCCTGCCGCTACTTCCCCGTCAGCCCCGGCGCGTCCTCATCCAGGAACATCTGCACCTCCCGGAACAACTGCATCCGGTTGCGCTCCATGATGATTGTGTGCGTGCCTTCGCCGATCATCACCATGCGCTTCCAGGGGGCGGCGGTGAGCTTCGGGAACAGCGTCTGCGCCATGTAGGGGGGCGTGTCCTGGTCCCATTCGGCGAGGATCACCAGCGTCGGCGCCGTGATCTTCGCGGGGTCGTAGAAAGGCTTGTCGGCATACCAGTACTCGCGCAGGTCCTGGATGACGCCGTTGGGCGCGCGCAACAGGCCGGCCTCGCCGGACTTCGGATCGGTTGTCCAGGTGGCGTCGCTCCAGGCCTCAAACCAGCCGGGCGGAATCAGGTCGGCGGCCTTCGCTTCCGGCACGCCGTTCAGCCAGCGCTTCTTCGCGGCATCCTTTGCCACGGTGCGGTAGGTGCCCAGCGGCGTGGCCGGTGGCGGTGGCGTGGTGCGCAGCCAGACCGGCGCATACAGGACCACCTTCGATACCTTGTCGGGGTTGGCGGCGGCATAGGCGCCCATGGTGGCGGTGCCCCACGACCAGCCGAGGATCGCGATCTTCGAGACGCCGGTCTTGGCCATGACGTAGTCGGCTGCGGTGCTGACATCCCGCACGGCGACGGAGGTGGTGACGATCGGCGCGTGGTCGGCGGCCGGCGAATCCATCTCCGGCGGGCGGGTGCTGCGACCGTAGCCGCGCAGGTCGACCAGCCAGACATCCCAACCGTGGCTCGCGATGAACGCCATCCACGACAAGCCGTCGAGCTCGAGATCGAACGCGGTCTCCGACGGGTAGGTGGCGCCGTGCACGTACAGCAGCACCTTCTTCGGGCCGCCTGCGGTGACGCACGACGAGCGCTTGTTGCGGACGTAGAGGCTGATGCCCGCGGTGTCGGAAGGGATCATCGCTTCCGATGTCTCGAGGGCGGCCTTGCAGTCGCCGCTATCGTTTGCCATGGCGGGCGCAAGGGTGGACAGCACGAGCGCGATTGCGCTCGTCAGACGGAGGATGGTTCGCATCGGATTCGCTGGCGCGCATGTCGAGACAGGGCCGGGGACTGTAGCATGCGGTCCGATGAACCTTACGTCATCGCCTGTCACCGACCCCGCGCCGTTCGCGAGTCTCGAACCCGACCTGATCCTCGCCGCCGTCGAGTCCACCGGCCTGCGTTGCGACGGACGCCTGCAAGGCCTCAACAGCTACGAGAACCGCGTCTACCAGGTCGGCATCGAAGACGCGCCACCGCTGATCGCCAAGTTCTACCGGCCCGGCCGCTGGAGCGACGCCGCGATCCTGGAGGAGCATGCCTTCGCGCTCGAACTCGATGGCGCAGAAGTGCCACTGGTGCCGCCCAACGTCGATCCCGCCGGCGTCACCTTGCATGCTCATGGCGGCTATCGCTTCTCGCTGTCGCTGAAGCGCGGCGGGCGGGCACCCGAGCTCGACCGGCCCGAGGTGCTGCCGTGGATCGGGCGCTTCATGGCCCGGCTGCATGTGGTGGGCGCCACCGGCCGGTTCGTGCATCGGGAAAAGGTCGACATCGCCGGCTTCGGCCAGGCGTCGATGACCTGGCTGCTGGCCGATGGCGTGGTCCCGCCGGACCTCGAAGCCGCCTATCGCAGCGTCGCAGAACAGGCGCTC
>JANXQL010000126.1 GCA_025356815.1 Pseudomonadota bacterium | reverse complement strand
ATGAGCTGTTGATGCTGCATTTCCTCGAACAAGCGATCGAGTACGCCCGCCTTGGCCCAACGGTTCATGCGCGAATAGATCGTGTGCCAGTTGCCAAATCGCTTCGGCAGACTGCGCCACTTGCAGCCATTCTCCGCGACGTACAGGATCGCGTTGACGACTTCGAGGTTGCAGAGCGAGACGTTGCCGCGCTGTACCAGCAGGAACGCCTCGATCCGACTGAACTGCTCTGCGCTGATTTCCATGCCGCATAGCATATCACATAGCGTTAACAGGCCCTAGGAAGCGACCCCAGTGCCGGCGAAGGGCAGTGAGAAAGCCTGGCGTAGGGTTCTGGGGCGTGTCCATGTCGTCTACCGTTGAAGTTAGGCAGCCTACGCCTGGTCGCCCGGTGACATTTGGTCAATCTCGAAAGAATGTGGCTGATGCATCTTCGCCTTCAGGCACGCGACATGACACCAGAATTGCTGTTCGAGCTGCCTAGAGCGTTCCTCCTGCCAATACCCCACAGCAATGATCGCTGTAGGATCGAATCTACCGTCTAAACCGCCACCCATCTGAATCCCCTCCCCACAGAAGCAGCACTGATACGTCAATGTGGTCACGGCCTGCCTACGTACCTAGTTGGCTTTGAAGGTGTGTGCCGGACCGCGAAGATCTATTCGGACATGGATTTTGGCCAACGCACAACTAGGCGTGCGCCCCCGAGCGGTGACGTGTTCACGCTGACGTCGCCGCCGTGCCACTCCGCCGCGCGCCTCACTATTGCGAGCCCAAGCCCGAAGCCGGTTCGCGTCGCGTCTGCAGAAGATTGTAACTGAACAAACGATTCAAACACTCTTTGGCGGTCCCCCTCAGGAATGCCTGGGCCATCGTCGTCCACGAACAAAACGTTGTCGGAGTCACTTTGCTCGAAGCGCACGTGAACCCGCCAACGAGCATATCGACTCGCGTTCCCAACAAGGTTGCGTACCACGGCTTCCATTAGGTGCAAATCGCATACGACATTCGTCGCATTTTGCTGAATATCAGTTTCAATCGCCAGTCCCAACGGTAACTGCTGGGCAATGCAGTCGGCGATTGCGGGAACCAGCACGGTAAAGTCGTGAGGTGCTACCTTGAGCGTCAGATCTGCGCGATCGATCGCCGCGTAACCCAACGTCGCGGTGACCAGATCCCCGATCGCGACCACGTCGGTGTGGATAGCGTCCAGAGTCTTCGAGACGCTCGCCGGATCGGTTTCCTGTCGTGCGATCTCGATGCCGAAGCGCATTCGCGCGAGCGGCGTGCGTATCTCGTGTGAAATGGCGTTGGTCATGTCCTTGTGGGATGCAATTAATCGGTCGATCCGCGCGGCCATCTTCCTAAAGCTATTGGCCAACGGATAGATTGGTGAATTCGACTGTATGGCGGCGCTGAATTTCCAATTGCGGTCACCAAACTTCGACACTGTGTCCCGCAGGAAACGAAGATCCCGCGTCAGCGGCCAAATCCAGACCATGACTGCAAGCGCTATCAGCGCGTATAAGCCGAGCGTCAGGCACCACTCAAGCGTCCCGCGCGAGCTCACTGCGTTCAGAGCCCGGATAGCAACGATGTGCGTTTCGTCTACTTTCCTCAACGCCCAGGACTCGTCACCGGAGGCGCGCACGTAGACGATCTCACCTTTGTCGAGGGCGACTAGCGTCTCGCGGCCTGCAATGTCGGTGCGGTCGTACAGTTCGAGTCCGACGCCTGATCTCCGCGCAATATCTTCGAGCTGCGGCCGCTGCCGCTCAGGCGGAAGGCTGGCCAGTTGCGCGGCGAGCAGCTTGGCGGCGATCGTGATCGGGTCGGCATCTGGCGCCTCGTAACGCTGGAGTATCCAGTCCGCGCCGAAGTTGATGGCCGTGAGCGTGACGACGATCAGCAGGTACAGGCGAAGAAAATGCCGAGTCATTCGTCACCAACCGTCGGCGACAAATAGGTAACCCTTGCCCCAGATAGTTTTTAGCCGCTCCGAGCCGACAGCGTCCTCGCCGAGCTTGCGACGCAGTTGAGAGACCCGAATATCCAGCAAACGATCAGTGCCATCGTATTCTCGGCCGTACAAGCTTCGAAAGAGCACCTCTCGTGACTGGATGGATCCGGCATGCTTTGCAAGCAATGCCAGCAGATCGAAATCGGTTCGCGACAGGGCGATCGACCTGCCCGCCCGCGTGACCGAGCGCGCCGGCAGATTGATCACCAATTGACCGAACGTCAGCAGCGTCGGTGAGCCGTGGTCCCGAGCCCGACTACGACGCAGCAGCGCGCCGACTCTTGCCACCAGCACTCGGGGCTCGACCGGCTTCACGACGAAGTCGTCCGCGCCAAGCTCGAGCCCCAGAACGTGGTCGATGGCGTCGTCGCGTGCCGTGAGGATCAGTATCGGGTTCGTGTAGCTGGGCCGAAGCTTACGACAGACCGCAAAGCCGTCATCGCCCGGCAGGCCGAGGTCCAGGATCACCAGATCGGGGCAACTGCGCTCCACGGCAGCGACGACCAGGTCGCCGCGGCAGACGACCGTCATCCTGAATCCGTGCTTTTCGAGATACCCCCTGACGAGTTCGGCGAGCCGTACGTCGTCCTCCACCAGCAGGATTGAAGCACCGGTAGCGGCGTTCATAACGGCCGGTGGCCGCAACTCTCGGGCCTAGTCGAACAGCGACCACGGCCGACGGCGCTTACGCCGGTACTCGGTCGCCTGGTGAATGACACGCACGGACGCGGAGGCCATAGTATGTTGCAGATCGGTGTCACGGAGCTCGACAAGGAGGTCCTCCTGAAATGAAACATCTGCCGCGAATGCGCCCTCGCGTCGCTGCGTCCAACAGTGGATGATCTGCGGCCGCGCGCGGATCACGAGGCATAGCGACTGCCCGACCGTCGAGTTCCAACGTGCCTCGACGCGCGCCGAGCACACCTCTTCGTCACCGCGGACCGTGCAGAGTCTGGGGCGCAGTTCGAGATGCAACTCTGCAACGGGCGCCGGGACCATCGAGTCGCCGAAAACGGCGCCAGACGAGCCGAAGCCGAGGATCGCGACGCACACTCCGATCGTATTGCGTCGAATGCTAGAACGCGTAGGTACAGCCAGCAAATACCGCAGCAGCATATTGATCCGAAACGATCGGGCTGTCTGAAATCGCGCGCGACAGCCGTTCATAGCGAGCGAAGGCCGTGAACCGCCATCGGGGGCTCAGGGGCAACGAGTACCCCAGTTTCACGAATGGGTCCAGCGACGATCCCGGCGAGTACTGGGTTGCAACCCCGTAATAGTAGTTCACGACGGCTGCGCTCTTCCACGTAAAACCGCTACTTATGTACAATAAGCCATGCGTCTCCAGCAACGGCGCGCGCAGCGCGGCACGAATCTCACTGCCGCCGCTGCGTCCCGTCACGTCATACAGCCAGTTTAACTGGCCAGCGATGCCTTCATATTGAAACGTCCACTCGGGGCCGGCGAAGACCGTCACTTTGGGCTTTTGCGTCGGAGTCAATCCATAGGGCACGGCGGCGCCGTTGATGTCAGCGCCGACGAAGACGTTTTGCAGGTCCTCGCGGTAAAAAAAAGCGCGGTCGTAGCCCGGGCTCGCGATCAGGCTGAACGAGTGACGGGTCGACTCCGAAAGAGTTACCCCGACCTCCAAGTCGTCGACGAACAGGCGCTTTCCGCGATAGCTGACGTGCGGGATCACGATCAGTGGAATGCTCGTCCCGCTGGCTAACGGATTAGTTAGGAACCCCGCGCCGACAGACACGCTGAAGTACCACGTGCCTATGGAATCGCATTCCTCAGTCGCGGGCTGGCAACCGCTCTGCGCATCAGCGACCGCGCAGGACAGGGATATCGCCACTGGAATCATGATCCTGAGGAAGGACGGTACGGGCATTTGTGGTTCGAAGCCCTCTGGAGTGTAGGTAGAGGATTGCTTTGAGGGGGTGGCGTGATCATGGCAAATCACGCTGCGGGGTGCGGCATGGACTCGTAGCGATTTGTATACCTTTGGTACAGTTTTGCTGCAAGTCTGCCGATTTGTCGATGAGATGCAGGATCTCTTTGCAGATCGTAGACCCGCCGCTGGCCGGCCCCGTCTAGTCTGCTGCTCCAACCGCAGACTCATGGCACGTCGTTGCTTGGGACTCGCGCCACTGCTCGGGCCGGACCCCACGCCGCAATGGAACGGCCCGACGAGGGGCACCGCTGTGGGTCGAGTTCAGCGCGAGATTCATCTTTCCGGCGCGCCGCAGTCCATTTGTGGCTGAGTTGCAGTCGGGCTTCCCGTTCGGGCAGGAAGCCCCGGGCAAGGCAGCCGCATCGCTGGCTGCCCAGACTACTGACGCCGACGGCGACGAACCGGGTGCGCTGCGGGAGGTTGGTGTCGCGATGACTGCCTGTTGCTCGTGAACATTGCTGAGGCAAAAGGGCCTCTGGTCAGTCGAATTTCCGAAACCCTTCCCCTTGTCGCTGGCCTCCCCCATTTGGGTATGGCCGCGAAGCTTGGCCCGGCCCAGGCGACATTGATAATCCCGCCGTCTGAGGCCGTGCTACCGGAACCGCTACGTGCACCCATCCCATCGCGATACTGAACCAACGGTCCTCACCCGAACGCACTTTTCACTATCGTGCATTGTACCCGTGTTCAACGAAGAGGCGTGCATTGGGTTGTTCCTGCGCGCGCTCCACGATGGCGCGTGGGCCCTCACGACTCGCGTTGAAATCATCGTTATTAATGACGGAAGCCATGACCGCTCGGCGGAGGAAATCGTCCGGGCAGCGCAGACGCTGCCCATCCGCTACCTTGAGCTATCCCGTAATTTTGGCAAGGAGAAGGCAATCCAGGCAGGGCTCGATGTCGCACGCGGCGACTGCACACTGATTATTGACGCCGACTTCCAGCACCCTATCGGCACGATCAGGGCGATGATCGAACGCTGGCGTGCCGGCGTCGACGTGGTCTACGGTGTGCGGCGGAATCGTCGAACTGAGCCGTTCTGGAAGCGTTACGCGGCCGCCACCTTTTACTCCCTGCTACGTCAACGTGGCCAGTATGAGATTCCGAGGGACGCGGGCGACTTCCGACTGCTGGATCGGAAAGTTGTCACCGCTATCCGGCAATTACCGGAGCGCAACAGGTTCATGAAAGGCCTTTACGCATGGGTCGGCTTCCGCTCCGATTTCGTTGAATTCGACGTCGACCCACGGATTGTCGGTCGGAGCCGTTATCGGATGCTCGACCTCGTCGAACTCGCGTTGACCGGGCTGACCGCGTTCTCGACGCGTCCGCTGCGCCTCCTCGCCGGTGCTGGCTGCGTACTGTCGCTGCTGTCTTTCATCACCGGCGCCTACATGCTCGTGGAGCATTGGCTCAGGGGCCATCCTATCCATGGCTTTTCGACGGTGGCCGTGGCGATGTTCTTTCTCGGGGGCATCCAACTCATTGGCCTTGGCGTATTGGGTGAGTACGTCGGGCGCGTCTTCGAGGAAGTGAAACGTCGCCCGCTGTATCTGACGGCATTGGACCTCGATCACAGCCCATTGCGCGACGTCGTGGGGCAGGTGGTCTCCGCGGCGCACGAGGGAGCGACGGTGCACGGTGCAGGCTGATCGAGAGTCTGTGAATTGAGCATCCGGAACATCATCGTTTGTGCGGACGACTTTGGTCGTACCCGAGAAAGCGCCCTCGCAATAGCAGACCTCGCGCGGATTTCCGCGATCAGCGCGACAAGCGTCCTCGTCGACGCGCCTTATACGGCCTCATTCTTGCCAGCACTCGATGCATCGAATAGGCGACTCGCAGTCGGGCTTCATCTCAATCTCACCGAGCGGTGGGACTCTCCACCGACGCAAAACACCTGTCGGCCCGTGTCACGCTGGATTCTCGCGGCGCATCTGCAGCCCACGTCAGTGGCCCGGCTCGCGGCTCCGGAGATCCAACGGCAGCTCGATCTGTTTGAGAGGCTAACCGGTGCGCCTCCGGATTTTGTCGATGGTCACGAGCATGTTCACCAGCTGCCAGGCGTATTCGATTCCCTGCTAGAGGAATTGATACGACGCTACGGGACTTCGGTAGCCGTGCGCAGCACTACCACCCGCGTATTCCGTGGGATCAAAGCCGGAGTCATCGCTGGACTCGGGGCGTCGCGCTCCGAGAACCTCTTGCAGCACACTGGCGTGCCAATGAATATGGATTTTGCCGGCGTCTACGGATTCGACGCCAGGCATGAATTCGGCGGCCGGATGCGTCAATGGCTACACACTCTGGCGCCGGATGGCTTGGTTATGTGCCATCCCGAGCAGCCTCGGTCTAACGCACCGAATGTTCGATGCGCCGAATTCGCATTCCTTCGGTCAGAGGCGTGGTCTCGCCTGCGAGAGGAACTCGGCTGCCGCTTAATTCCCTTCACTTGCCAGACCGTCGCAAACCGATGAGCCACGATCCAACACGCATCGACCGGCGCTTGCCGCTGGGCTGTTACTTCGCGGTGTACTTCGTTGCTTGGACTTTGGGACCCTTCTTCCTCGATTCCAGCGTGCCGGATGACAATATCGAGCAGTTGACCTGGGCGCAGCACCCCGCGCTCGGGTACTCCAAGCACCCGCCCTTGCCCACCTTGATCTTGTGGCTGGCGCAGCGGTTGTTGCCGTCCGGAATCGCACTTACATATTTGCTGGGCGCAGCGATGACCGCCGCGATGCTGCTGTGTGCGCACCGTATCGCACGTCACACCGTCCCGCCGCGACGCGCGTGGCTCGCGCCTGCGATGGCGACTCTGATTACGTATCACACTCTTCGGATGTCTTTTTACAACCACAATAGTGTGCTGCTGGCCGCAAGCGCCGCAGCGATGCTCGTATTACTCGTCGCTCTGCACAGCGGCAGGCACATCCATTGGGTGCTGCTCGGCGTTATGTGGGCCGCCGGGCTAATGGCCAAGTACCAGATGGTCGTTGGAATCGCATGTAACGTCGTGGCAATCGCCTGGGTATTGCCAGACTGGCGGTCGCGAATCCGGGCCATCGTAATTGCTGGAACGACGGCCGCTTTCCTTTTGATTCCACACTTGGCGTGGCTCGTGATGAATGACTTTCCGCCGATTCACTACGCAAGTAGATTCGTTGGTGCCGGCCTCGACGCGCCGATGCGGGTCGCTAGCGCCGCTCGGTTTTTCGCCGATCAGTTGCTGCGGCTGTTCCCGCTGCTGGCGCTATTGATCGGGCTAGCCGTAAGGAGCACCCACGATACGCCACGCCTAGGGGCTTCGCCGGTCGCCTATGTGAGCCGACGCGTATTGGCTATCCATGCTTTCGGACCGCTGATTATTATTCTGGCCATAGGAATCAGCGCTGGCGCGGCCCTCGAGAATCACTGGGGCACAGCGTACTTATGGGCTATTCCGTTGTGGCTGGTTTCCACTCCCCGACTGGATGCGCTATGGGAGCTTCCTCAACCAACCCTGCTCCGATGGATCGCAATCGTTCAGGGAGTGCTCATCGTGGGATGGCTGGTCGGCGTGCGGTGAGGAATCCCGCCCGCACGCCAGTAGCGTTTTTATCCGGTGTAATCACTCTCCAACTAGTGCCGCCAGTCGACCTGCGTCGTACGATGGGGGGCCGATTCCCTGGCCGATGAGCGCGCATTCGCGCTGCCGACGGCTGCCCGATAGTTCCCCTGGCCGCACGATAACTGACCTTATCGCGACCTAGGACGCGGCAGTCACGCCAGATCAACGGGCTGGCCTCGATTCACTACCCGATCGTTCTTTCCCTGAAGCGACCGATCAGGTCCTTCTAGATGGGGTTCAACGAATTAGCTCGCTACCTAGCATCAGCGCGTTGCCGGCCTCGCTGATCCCTGTTCGAAAGTAACATGTGCCGGCCCTGTCCGTTACCGCCCTCCCGGCGGCAGCGTGAGCACGATCTTGCGTTCAAGCTGCGCAGCGATGTCGGCCTCGTGGTACGGCAGTCGCACCCAGCGTCCCTGACTGTACAGCCGGGTCTGGTCAGCGTAGTACGGCGACTCTGGATCGGGTGACTGGGAACTTCCAAGGATTGCGTCCGCAACCGGACCGTGCTCATCAAAGGTCACAACCTGGATGTACGAATTCGACGGTTGCA
>JANXQL010000132.1 GCA_025356815.1 Pseudomonadota bacterium | reverse complement strand
CATATGTCGAGCCGGTGATCGAGAACGGCGGCTACCGCTTCACGGTGAAGGTTGGGAAGCCGAAGGATGCGGAGGCTGCGAAGAACGGCACCAAGCTGTCGCGCGCGAACTTTGCCTGCCTGATGTCCGGCACTCCGGTGTCGGGCGACTACATCAAGGCCGAAGGCAAAGTGGGGCGCATGGGGGCGAGGCTGATGGCGATCGTGGCCGAGGGTGATCGCGGGCGGGTCTACCTGGCGCCGACGCCGGAGATGGAAGCCATTGCGCTGACCGCTCAGCCGACGTGGAAGCCGGAGGGCGAGATTGCCAAACGAATGACCGGTGGCAACTGCACACCCTACGGCCTCACGACGTGGGGCGACCTCTTCACCCGCCGCCAGCTCGTGGCGCTGACGTGTTTCTCGGACTTGGTTGGTGAAATACGAACGCTGGTAGAGCGCCATACAACTGACGCAGACCCTCTCGACGATCGAATTGCTTTGCAAGAACGCGGGTCTGGATGTGCGGCATATGCTTCCGCAGTCGCGACCTATCTTGGGCTTGCCATCAGCCGTTTCGCTGATAGAAACAACTCCATGTGCACTTGGGATTCGGGGCCAGTTGGGACGCGATCATCTACTGGCGGCTCTGCGCGCACGGCGAGCCTTCGAAATCTGTTTGCACGACAGGCGATCCCCATGTCCTGGGATTACGGCGAGGCAAATCCATTTAGCGACTCAGGCGGAGGCTTCAATAGCGCACTCGACTGGATTGAACCTGCGATCAGATTTCTAATCGGTACAGCGCCGGGATTCGCCACTGCGGACAACGCGTCTAGTCAAGCGATCAGTGCTGACAAGATTGTGTCTACGGACCCGCCCTATTACGACAATATTGGATACGCGGATCTATCGGACTTCTTCTACGTCTGGTTGCGACGATCGATGAAAGCGACGTTTCCCGATTTGTTCGCGACGGTGACGGTGCCGAAGATGGAAGAACTGGTGGCCACCCCTTACCGCCATGGCAGCAAGGAGAAGGCGGAAGCCTTCTTTCTTGACGGCATGACCAAAGCCATGCATCGCCTCGCGGAGCAGGCTCATCCGGCGTTTCCCGTGACGATCTATTACGCGTTCAAACAGGCTGAAAGCGACGGCGCTGATGGCACGACAAATACCGGATGGGATACGTTTCTTGCGGCCGTCATCGGAGCTGGGTTTGCCATCAGTGGCACATGGCCGATGCGGACGGAGTTGGCCAATCGCATGATCGGGTCCGGGGTCAATGCATTGGCCTCCAGCGTCGTTCTGGTCTGTCGGCCGAGAGCGGCGAACATACCCACTGCCACCCGCCGCGAATTCATCAACGCGCTCAAGGCCGAACTCCCTCAGGCGCTCGCGCACCTGCAACGAGGCAACATCGCCCCAGTCGATCTGGCGCAAGCGGCAATCGGTCCAGGAATGGCGGTCTACACGCGCTATGCCAAGGTGCTCGACACCGAAGGCAAAGCGGTGTCGGTGCGCGAGGCGCTGGCGCTCATTAACCAGACCCTGGACGAAGCCCTGGCCGAGCAGGAAGGAGACTTCGATGCCGACAGTCGTTGGGCGTTGATATGGTTCGAGCAGTCCGGCTTCAGCGAGGGCGACTACGGTGTGGCGGAGCAACTCTCCAAGGCCAAGAACACCAGCGTTGCAGGCATGGTGCAGGCGGGCATTCTCGCGTCGAAGGCTGGAAAGGTGCGGCTGCTTCGGCCCGACGAACTCCCATCCAACTGGGATCCCTCCACCGATCCACGCCTTACGGTGTGGGAGGGCGTTCACCATCTGATCCGCGTTCTTGCGATCGGCGGTGAGAGCGCGGCAGCCGAGTTGGTGGCTAAATTGGGCACCAACGCCGAAGTTGCCCGTGAGCTAGCCTATCGTCTTTACACTCTATGCGAGCGCAAGAAGCGTGCATCTGAAGCGCTTACCTACAACGGCCTGGTGCAGAGTTGGCCGGAGATTGCCCGCCTCGCCGGAGGGGGGGGCAAGTCGGGAGCCGAACAGGGCGCACTGTTCGGGATCACCGAAGAGAGGAGTAACGAATGAGCGCATCCTGGAACTGGCCGGGCTCCCGATGGTGGCGTGTGGATCTCCATACCCACTCACCAGCCTCGTACGACTTCAAACCGGATGCCGATCGAACCGCCAAAGAATGGGCAGCGTGGGTGTCGGCAGCGAAGAGTACTGGCCTTGATGCGGTCGCGCTGACAGACCACAACACGCCGCATGGGATTGCAGGCATCCAGCAGGCCGCCAAGGTACAAGGGCTGACGGTGTTTCCAGGGGTCGAGGTCACTGTAGGGGGCATCCACTTGCTTTGCCTTCTGGACCCGGGGCGCGATCGCGATGAGGTCGTGGCCCTCCTGACGAAACTAGGTATCGAAACGGCCATGTTCGATCAGCAGGATGCGACGTCCAGCAAGGGCATTGCCGAGGTGATCGATTTGGCTACCGGTGCGAGTGCGATCGTCGTCGCCGCTCACGTGAATGGCCCCCGGGGTTTGCTTACGATGGCGCCTGGGCAAGACCGTCTCAAATCGCTAACTGCGCCGGGCCTCTTGGCGGCCGAGGTAGGTCCGTTGCCAGCCGCGGGAGAAGGATGGCTTGATCCAGAAGGAGACGAAGTCAAGTCCTGGTTGGACGGCTCGAAGACCAAGGGGCCAAGGCTACCAACGGTGTGGTGTTCCGATAGTCATGCATTTGCTGAAGCCGGCCGGCGCTTCACCTGGGTGAAGATGACCCGGCCCGATGCCGAAGGGCTTCGGTTGGCCTTGCTGGACGGACCGGATTCTCTGCGGCCCGCTGCGAAGGCAAACCCGGGCGACCCCAACAAACACGCCGACTGCGTCATCGAGAGCATCGTGGTCCGAGATGCGAAGTACATGGGGCGGACGAAAGCGTTGGCCGTCGACTTCAATCCTTGGCTTAACGCGCTGATCGGCAGTCGCGGTACCGGCAAATCCACGCTGGTCGATTTTTGCCGCACCACCCTTCGTCGTGAGAGCGAGTTGAAGGAGGGAGGCGATACCTCCTTGCGCGCGGCGTTTGACAAACGCATGCGGGTCCCGGCCAATCGCCACGAAGAAGGCCTCCTGACTTCTGGCACCGTGGTGGAGGTAACGTACCGCAAGGATGGTGAGCGGTTCGTCTTGTCTTGGGATCAGCAGGGTCGCACGGCGCCGATCTCGCGCCTCGACGGTGGCCAGCGCGTCGTCGAGCAAGGCGATATTCGGGAACGTTTTCCGGTCCGCATCTACAGCCAGAAACAGCTCTTCGATCTCGCCAAGGAACCGAATGCCCTCCTGACCGTGATCGACGACAGCGCAGAGGTGCGAGGCGCAGAACTCAGACGGCTTCGCAAGGAGGCGGAAACCAGGTATCTATCCCTGTGCGCCGAAGCTCGTGCGCTCCGTGCGCAGGCAGCCGATCTGCCGGCTCGATCTGCAACGCTGGCCGACGTTCGCAGGAAGCTTGCAGTCCTCCAGCAAGGGGGGCACGCGAAACCACTGAACGACTACCGTACACGACGCCTGCAGGATGGCACCTGGGAATCGATCCAGAAGGCCACGGTAGAGGCTATCGACGCGGTTGGTCGGCTGGTGGATGGCGGCCTCGCCGTTGCGGACCTCGATCTTGGCCCCGAGACAGATGGCGACGCAGCGACGGTGGCGCTGAAACGCGCACACGAGCGGTTGCGCGACATCGTGGCGAATCTGCAGAAGACAGTACTCGATGCCGTCGAGCAAACGCGCACGGCGATTGCGGGCGTTCTGACCGGGCAAGACGCGGTCGCCTGGCGCGACGCGGTTAGCGCGAGCGAGCGCGAATACCAGCTGGTCACGCAAAAACTTGCCGAAGCCGGGATCGCGAACCCGGATGAATACCGCGACCTCCTGCGGCGCTCCGCCACACTCCAGCAGGAGATCGGCGCACTGGAGAAGCGGCGGGTGACCGCGGGTGAGCGCGAGCAAGAGGCTGCGGCGGCGCTGCTCAGCTATCGTGAATGTCGCGCGCAGCTCACCAGCAGGCGCAAGGAGTTTGCGGAAGGAGCCTCAAACGATCTGGTGATGATCGAAATCCATGACTATGCGATAGTCCATGAGATGCGCGAGGATTCAGAAGAATTCCTTCGCGAGGCTTTGGGCGTTCCCCGCTTCGACGACGACTACCGCGCGCTTGTCGATCGGATCATCCCCACGGTAGAGCATCCTTGGGACTTCGCTAAACTCGATGAGTTGGTGGCGGATCTTCGGAGTGTGATCGGCGACCCGCAGAAGCCGTTGGACACTCGGGATCGCCGCTTCGAGACCGCGCTACGCAGGCTCCAGCCAGAGCGTCTTGATCGCGTCTCCCTTTACCTTCCGGATGATGCCGTGAATGTGAGCTTCCGAGATCCTCGGGACAATAGCGCTGGCTGGAAGAATCTGGCACAGGGATCACCGGGCCAGCAAACCGCGGCGTTGCTCGCGTTCGTACTCGGCTACGGCAATGAGCCCATCATCCTCGACCAACCCGAAGACGACCTCGACAACACGCTCATCTATGAACTCCTGGTTCGGCGCCTGCGGGATACGAAGCCGACGCGCCAAGTCATCGTCGTGACCCATAACCCAAACATCGTGGTGCATGGAGATGCCGAGCTCGTGGTGTCTCTAGAGGCGCACCACAGCCAGACAAAGGTCAAGTTCGCCGGCGGGCTACAGGAAAAGGAGGCACGCGAAGAGATTTGCCGCGTGATGGAGGGCGGACGCGAAGCATTCGAAACGCGCTATCGCCGGATCATGCTTCACGGACAACGCAAAGATGGATAGCGCGGACGACCTGGTTCGGCGAATCCGGCTCGGAGAGGACTCCGAACTGGAGCTGAAGCGTGTGCTGCTCGCGGGCGCTCGCGTTGCCGCTCCTGGCCGCAACGACTTGGCGGACGAGCTGGCGGCCTTCGCCAATGGCCGGGGCGGCACGCTCGTCCTGGGTATCGACGACAAGACGCGCGAGATTCTCGGACTGCCTCTCGAACATCTGGATGCCGTGGAGACCTGGGTTCGCGACATCTGCAGCGATTCGGTGAAGCCTTCGATCGACGCCATGATTCGAAAGCTGGAGTTGCCAGACTCCACGGGAAGACTCATGCCGGTAATCCGCGTCGATGTGGCCCGCAGCCTGTTTGTCCACAGGAGCCCCGGCGGCTATTTTCGCCGGCTTGGCAGCTCGAAGCGCGAGATGCCCCCGGACGTACTGGCACGGTTATTCCAGGAGCGAAGTCAGAGCCGGGTGATCCGGTTCGATGAATCCCCCGTTCCCGGCACGTCCCCGGCCGGCCTCGATCTTCAGCTTGGGCGGCGGTTCATGCGTGACGGCGCAGAGCCGAGCGATGCGTCGCTTCGCAAGCTCCGGATTGTCTCGGACGACGACGACGGTGTCCCACGGATGACCGTCACCGGCGTATTGCTCTGCACGCAGGATCCGCAGCGTTGGATGCCGCACGCCCAGATCCAGGCGGTGAGCTACGCCGGCGATCGAAAGGATGTGAACTACCAGAGTGACGCGCGCGACCTCGACGGCCCGCTCGACGCTCAGGTCATGGAGGCGCTCCACTTCGTTCGCCGCAACATGCGGGTACAGGCAACGAAGACGACTGCGCGTGTGGAGCACGCCCAGTACAGCGAGCGCGCGATATTCGAAGCGCTCGTCAACGCGGTGGCCCATCGAGACTACTCGATGGCTGGCGCGAGGGTGCGCCTGCACATGTTTGCCGATCGTATCGAACTCCATGTCCCCGGTGGTCTGGCCAACACGCTGACGCCGGACAGCATGCCCTTTCGCCAGTACAACAGAAACGAGTTGATCGTGTCGCTGCTGGCGCGTTGTCCCGTCAGTGGCGACGAGGGACTCGGACGTTCGTACCTGATGGACAGGCGCGGCGATGGCGTGCCGATCATCATGGCCGAAAGCGAGAAGCTGTCCGGTCGTGTCCCGGAGTACAGCGTGATCGACGATAGCGAACTGAAGCTTGTCATCTGGGCCGCCAACGGGCGGAGCGAGATGCCAGAGGATGGGGCCTGAGCCTTGGCGATCACCAATCAGGAACGGGTCGGCAAGGCGCTGGACCTGTTGCGCGCGGGGCTTTCGTCCTTTGTCGAGCGCGAGTTCACGAGCCTGCACCAGGCTCAGGCGGCTGATGCCGCGCGGCGCTATATGGGTGAAGACCGTACGGTAGCCAAGAGGCCACTACCCGAATGGGATGTGGCCGGCCTGCTCAAGCTCATGTGGGAGGCGTGGAACGAGGTGTTCGGCCGCACTCTGGGTCGAGCCGAGCGCTCGCTGGTGCAGGAACTGCGCGACTGGCGCAACAAGTGGGCGCACCAGGAGCCGTTCTTGAGCGACGACGCTGACCGGGCGCTCGATTCCATGTCGCGGTTGCTCACGGCCATCTCGGCATCGCAGGCCGACGATGTCGGCAAGATGAAGATGGAGTTGCGCCGGCTCACCTACGACGAGCAGGTGCGCGGCGAGAAGCGGAAGGCCGGCGGTTCGCTGATCGAGTCCGCCGGCACCGGAACGCTCAAGCCCTGGCGCGAAGTGGTAACGCCTCATGCCGACGTCGCCAGCGGCCGCTACCAACAGGCGGAATTCGCCGCCGATCTCTGGCAGGTGCATCTGGGCGAAGGCTCCGACGAATACCGAAAGCCACAAGAGTTCTTCCGCCGCACCTTCCTCACTGAAAGCCTGAAGCGCCTGCTGGTGGGCGGGGTGCAGCGCATCTCGGGCAAGGGCGGCGATCCGGTGGTGCAGCTTCAGACCAACTTCGGCGGTGGCAAGACGCACTCGATGCTGGCGCTCTATCACCTGCTCTCGGGAGCAAACGCGAACGAGCTTCCGGGCGTAGAAGCGGTGCTGGCCGAGGCAGGCGTGAGAGCACTGCCGACGGCGCGGCGTGTCGTGTTGGTGGGCAACAAGATCTCGCCGGGCAACCCCAGTACCAAGCCGGACGGCACGGTGATTCGCACACTCTGGGGCGAGCTGGCTTACCAGCTCGGCGGCAAGAAGGCGTTTGCCCGTGTCGAGGCCGATGACCAGAACGCGACCAATCCGGGCGACGTTCTGCGCGAGCTCTTCAAGGAATTTGGACCGAGCCTGATCCTGATCGACGAGTGGGTCGCGTATGCGCGCCAGCTTCACGATCAGAGCGATCTGCCGGCAGGGGGCTTCGAGACGCAGTTCACCTTTGCCCAGGCACTCACGGAATCCGCCAAGCTCGCGGGCAACTGTCTGCTGGTGATTTCGCTGCCGGCCTCGGACACGTCGGGATCACCGCATACGCAGAGCGACGACGTCGAAGTGGGCGGCATCCGCGGGCGCGAAGCGCTCGACCGGCTGCGCAACGTGGTCGGGCGAGTCGAGTCGTCATGGCGCCCGGCGACGGCCGAGGAAGGTTTCGAGATCGTGCGCCGACGGCTGTTCGAACCCCTCGACGGGCCCGAAGCCTTCAAGCAGCGCGACGTGACGGCGCGGGCCTTTGCCGATCTGTATCGCGCTCAGAGCGCCGAGTTTCCGCCGGAGTGCCACGGCAGCGACTACGAAAAGCGCATTCAGGCGGCGTTCCCGATTCATCCCGAGATCTTCGACCGCCTCTACGCCGACTGGTCGACGCTGGTGAAGTTTCAGCGCACCCGCGGCGTGTTGCGCCTGATGGCGGCGGTGATCCACAGTCTGTGGGAGAAGGGCGATCGCAATCCGCTGATCCTGCCTTCGACCATCCCGATCGACGATTCGAGGGTGCAGTCGGAACTCACTCGTTATCTCTCCGACAACTGGGCGCCCATCATCGAGAAGGACGTCGACGGGCCGAGCTCGTTGCCGCTCAAGATCGACGCCGAGTTGCCCAATCTCGGCAAGCTGCACGCGGCCAGACGGGTGGCCCGCACCATCTATCTCGGGTCGGCACCCACGGCGACGGCTGCTCATCGAGGCCTGGAAGATCGCCGGGTGAAGCTCGGTTGCGTGATGCCGGGCGAATCGCCAGCCGTGTTCGGTGACGCGTTGCGACGGCTCGCGGCGGGGGCGACCTATCTCTATCAGGATGGTCCGCGCTTCTGGTACGCCACCCAACCGACGGTCACCAAGCTCGCCGAAGACCGCGCCGAGCAACTCAAGCGCGATCCCGACAAGGTGGCGCACGAACTGGACGAGCGGCTGCGTGCCGATCTGCGCAAGACCGGCGACTTCTCGCGCATCCATCCGGCCCCTCGCTCCGGTGCCGATGTTCCCGACGATCTCGACGCGCGGCTTGTGGTTTTGCCGGCCGAGCACGCTTACACCAAAGAGCCTGGCAGCGCGGCTGAAACTGCTGCGCGCGCCATTCTGGAATCGCGGGGCAATATCCCACGCCTGTATCGCAATACGCTGGTATTTCTCGCGGCTGACAAGGTGCGCTTGCAAGACCTGGACGAGGCGCTGCGCCGCTTCCTGGCCTGGAAGTCGATTCTGTCCGAGAAGGACTCGCTCAACCTCGACCCGCATCAGGTGCGCCAGGCCGAGACGCAGATGCAGGCCGCCGACGGCGCCGTGACCGCCCGACTTC
>JANXQL010000122.1 GCA_025356815.1 Pseudomonadota bacterium | reverse complement strand
TGACCCTCGCCAAGGGCCTGACCGGGGCCCACCTGCCGCTCGGCGCGGTGGTGGTGAATGCTGACCTCGCGCAGCGGCTCGAGCACCAGATGCTGTACACGGGCCTGACGTACTGCGGTCATCCGCTGGCGTGCGCGGCGGGTGTCGCAGCACTCAGCGCCTACGAGGACGAGCAACTGATCAAGCGCTCGCGAGCGCTGGGGCGTTCGCTGTACGCCTCGCTGCGCGCCCTCGCCGGTCGCCATTCAGTCATCGGCGACGTCCGCGGCGGCGATGGGCTGTTCGCGGTCATCGAGCTGGTACGCGACCGCGCCACGCGCGAGCCGCTCGCCCCGTGGCCCGAGACGCCCGCGCCGCTGCGTGATCTGGTGGCTCGCGCCCTCGAGGCCGGGGTGTCGTTCGCGACTCGCGGTAACCTGATCATCGTTGCCCCGCCGCTGGTCATCGCGGAGCGGGAACTTGCCGACGCGATCGCACTGCTCGATCGCCTGCTGGGGGAGATCCACTGGTCATGAGCTTCAAGCTGACGTACTCGACGATGTTTGATCCGCCGGACGAACTGCATCGTCGCTTCGAGGAGGCGGTCGTTCGCGTGCGTGCTTCCCTGGGCGCGCGCCATCTGATGCACATCGCCGGTCGGGACGTCGACGGTCCCGCGACGATCGCCAACCATTCGCCGATCGACGGCACGCTGCTCGGGACCTTTGCGGCCGCCGACGCTGTCCAGGTTGCCGCCGCCGTCGAGGCGGCCCAAGCCGCGTTCCCCGCGTGGCGTGCCACGCCCATTGCCGAGCGGGTGCGCCTCGCGCGCCGCGTCGCGGCGCTGATCGAGGAGCGCGTCTACGACATTGCTGCGGCGCTGTGTCTGGAGGTGGGCAAGAACCGGCTGGAAGCGATCGCCGAGACGCAGGAGGTCGCGGACTTCTTCAGCGGCTACGCGCTTGATTTTGAGAGCAACGGCGGCTTCGATCGCGTCCTGCCGGACGACCCGCTCAAGGACTTTCGTTCCCACAACCGCTCGGTGCTCAAGCCGCACGGGGTCTGGGCCGTGGTCGCGCCGTTCAATTTCCCGCTCGCGCTTGCGGCAGGACCGACCGCCGCTGCGCTGGTGACCGGCAACACGGTCGTGGTCAAGGGGGCGTCGGATACACCCTGGGCGGTGCGACTGCTGGCCGACTGCATCCGTGACGCAGGCTTTCCCGCCGGCGTCTTCAATGCCGTGACCGGCGGCGGTGCGCTGGTCGGCGAGGCGCTGGTAAACCACCCGCATGTGGCGGGCATCACCTTCACTGGCTCCTACGGCGTCGGCATGGACCTCGCGCGGCGCATGGTCGCTGGGGCCTGGGTGCGGCCGTGCATCGCCGAGATGGGTGGCAAGAACGCCTGCATCGTCACCGCTGCCGGCGACCTCGAGCGGGCCGCGACCGGTATCGTCCGCTCGGCGTACGGGCTCGGCGGGCAGAAGTGCTCGGCGCTGTCGCGCGTCTACGTCGCCGACGCCGTTGCCGACGCGCTGATCGAAAAGATCCTCGCCGCGATGCGGCTGATCCGGATCGGCGACCCGACGCGCCGCGAGAACTGGCTGGGACCGGTGATCTCGGCGTCGGCGGTGACCAAGTACGAGCATTTCTGCCGCGAGCTCGTCGCGGGCGGTGCACGCATTCTCGCCGGCGGCGAGCGCCTGAAGACGGGCGAGCTCGCGCGCGGCTGCTACGTCGCGCCGACATTGGCCGAGGCGCCGCACGGTCACCCGCTGTTCGAGACGGAGATGTTCCTGCCCATCCTGATGCTCGCCCGGGTCGGCTGTGTCGAGGAGGGCGTGGCGCGCGCCAATGCCTCGCTGCTCGGCCTGACGGCCGGCGTCTACGGCGACGCGCGCGAGGTCGACTACTTCCTCGAGCATATCGAGGCCGGCACGACCTACGTGAACCGCCCGCAGGGCGCGACCACGGGGGCCTGGCCGGGCTACCAGGCGTTCGTCGGCTGGAAGGGGTCTGCGTCGACCGGCAAAGCGATCGGCTCGTTCTACTACCTGCCGCAGTACCTGCGCGAGCAGTCGCAGACGGTGGTGGAGTAGGTCGTGGCGATCACCACCCTGCAGGCGGCGATCGGCGAGCACGTGCGTGACGGCGATACCGTGGCGCTGGAGGGATTCACGCACCTGATCCCGTTCGCCGCCGGCCAGGAGATCATCCGCCAGCGCCGCCGCGGTCTGCACCTGGTGCGGATGACCCCCGACCTCGTCTACGACCAGATGATCGGTGCGGGCTGTGCGGACCGCCTGACATTCTCCTGGGGCGGCAACCCGGGCGTGGGGTCCGCGCACCGCGTGCGCGACGCGATCGAGAACGACTGGCCCGGAGCGCTCGCGATCAGCGAGCACTCGCATGCCGGCATGGCGGCGGCCTACGTCGCAGGCGCCTCGCACCTGCCGTTCGGGATGCTGCGCGGCTACCTCGGCACGGACCTGCCGCGGGTCAATCCCGCGATCAGGCAGGTGACCTGTCCGTATACAGGCGAGCAGCTCGCGACGGTTCCGGCGCTGAACCCGGACGTGACCATCCTGCACGCGCAGAAGGCGGATCGTGCCGGCAACGTGCTGATCAGCGGGATTCTCGGCGCGCAGAAGGAGGCGGGGCTCGCGGCCCGCAAGCTGCTGGTGACGGTCGAGGAGATCGTCGACGATCTTGGTGCACCGATGAACGGCATCGTGTTGCCGAACTGGGTCGTCACGGCGGTCTGCTGCGTGCCGGGTGGCGCGTGGCCCTCGTACGCGCGCGGCTACTATGCGCGCGACAACGCCTTCTACATCGCCTGGGACGAGATCTCGCGCGACCGCGAGACGTTCAGTGCCTGGATCGACCGTTACGTGCTCGGGACGGGTGACTTCGCAGGCTTCATCGCGGCGCTGCGCGCCGCCGGAGTCGGCCCATGAGTGCCGCCCAGCGCCCCGAGTGGACCCCGGACGAGATGATGACCGTCACCGCGGCGCGCATGCTGTGGGACCATTGCGTGTGCTTCGTCGGCATCGGCCTGCCGTCGGCCGCGGCCAACCTCGCGCGCCTGTTGCACGCGCCCGAGATCGTGCTGATCTACGAATCCGGCACGATCGGTACCCGCCCAAACGTGCTGCCGCTGTCGATCGGCGACGGCGAACTGGCCGACACCGCCACGGCCGTCGTGCCGCTGCCGGAGATTTTCTCCTACTGGCTGCAGAGCGGCCGCGTCGATGTCGGCTTTCTCGGCGCGGCGCAGGTCGATCGCTTCGGCAACCTCAACAGCACCGTGATCGGGCCGTACCAGCGACCCAAGACGCGCCTGCCCGGGGCGGGCGGGGCACCGGAGATCGCGATGCATGCCCGCCAGGTGTTCGTCGTGCTCAAGCAGTCGCCGCGCTCGTTCGTCGCGGAGGTCGCGTTCAAGAGCAGCGCGGGCTTCCTCACCGGTCATGGCGCGCGCAAGGCCACCGGCGCGACCGGTGCCGGGCCGCAGGCGATCATTACCGATTATGGTGTGATGAAGCCTCAGGCCGGCAGCGAGGAGTTCGAGTTGGTGGCGCGCTATGTGCACGTCACCGTCGCCGAGGCCGTCGCTGCGACCGGCTGGCCACTGCAGGTCGCCGCGAACGTGGACGTGCTGTCGCCGCCCACCCAGGATGAACTTGCCGTGCTGCGGGACCTCCACCGACGCACGCGCGAGGCCAATAGCCGACCGGTCAAACTGCCGGTCTAGGGGAACGCAATGAAGAATCCGCACATCAAGACCGAGCTGCCGGGCCCCAAGGCCCGTGCGCTGCTCGCCCGTGACGCCGCCGTCGTTTCACCGTCCTACCCACGCGACTACCCGTTTGTGATGTCCCACGGCCGTGGCACGGAGGTCTGGGATGTGGACGGCAACCGGTTCCTCGACTTCGTCGCCGGCATTGCGGTGTGCAGCACCGGGCACGCGCACCCGAAGGTCGTCGCGGCCATCACGGACGCCGCGAGCCGTTTCCTGCATATCTCGTCCGACTACTGGCACGAGACCCAGGTGCGCCTTGGAGAGCGCATGAACGAGCTCGCGCCCATGGGCGAGCCGGTGCTGAGCTTCTTCGCGCAGTCGGGCACCGAGAGCGTGGAGGGCGCGCTCAAGCTCGCCCGCTACGTGACCGGGCGGCCGCGCTTCATCGGCTTCCTTGGCGGCTTCCACGGCCGCACGATGGGTTCGCTGTCGTTCACCTCGAGCAAGTACACGCAGCAGAAGGGCTTCTTCCCGACCATGCCGGGCGTCACCCACGTGCCCTACCCCAACAACTACCGGCCGCTGCTGGCCGGCGAGGACCAGGGGCAGGCGGTGCTCAGCTACATCGAGAACGTGTTGTTCACCAGCAACGTTCCGCCGAGCGAGGTCGCAGCGATCCTGATCGAACCGATCCAGGGCGAGGGTGGCTACATCGTGCCGCCGGACGGGTTCCTCGAGGGACTGCGCGCGCTGTGCGATCGCCACGGCATCCTGCTGATCTTCGATGAGGTGCAGTCGGGCATCGGCCGCACCGGCAAGATGTTCGCGAGCCAGCACTGGGGCGTGAAGCCCGACATCATGACACTTGCCAAGGGCCTCGGTTCCGGCCTGCCGATCGGCATGGTGGTGGCGAAGAAGACCATCATGTCGAAGTGGTCGCGCGGCGCCCACGGCAACACCTACGGCGGCAATCCGCTGTGCTGCGCCGCCGCGCTGGCGACGATCGAACTGGTCACCGGCGGCTTCATGGAGAACGCCGCAAAGGTCGGCGATCACTTCCAGGCGCGACTGCGCGAGCTTGCGACTCGCCACGAGGTGATCGGGCAGGTGCGCGGCAAGGGCCTGATGATCGGCATGGAGCTGATCACCGATCGCGCCTCGCGGACGCCCGCACGCGAGCTGTGCGACAAGCTCGTCACGCGCGCCTACCACAACGGCCTGATCCTGCTGTCGTGCGGCCAGAGCACGCTGCGATTCATGCCGCCGCTTGTGGTCACGGCGGCGGAGGTTGACGAGGCGATTGGGATCCTCGAGGCGACGCTGATCGAGGTTCTCGCAGCAGGCTGAGACAGCGCGCTTCGCGCCACCGGCGTGGAACGGTGGCGACGGACGGACGGACGGACGACAGGAGGAGGCGACGATGCGCAGGCTATCTGGACTGATGCTGACGGCGGTGCTTTCGATGGCGGCGATGGAGCCTGCCACGGCGGCAACCGGGCGCCAGCCCGTGCTGGGACAGATCGACCTGCCGCACCCCTACTACTTCCGCGAGATGTACCTGCCGCAACTGACCGGTGGGCCGTCGGCCGTCAGCTACTCGCCGGATTCCCGTG
>JANXQL010000117.1 GCA_025356815.1 Pseudomonadota bacterium | reverse complement strand
GCCGATGCCGAGCGTGTTCGGCGGCGAGGGACGCCGTTCCAATTCATGCAGCGCCTGCTTCAGGGCGCCTTGTACAGGCCGATTCGCCATGCCACGATCGTCGGGTCAGTGCCGTCGGTCCGGACACGGGGCGGTCCGTCGAGCTTGGCGTCCAAACCCATGACCGGGGCCAGACCGTGAGCGTGCTTCGCATCGTCGCCAATATCGGCATGGTCGGGCTGTCGTGCCTGCGCCGGCGGGGATTCGCCGTGCTGCTGGTCCTGCTCGGCGTCGCCGATGGCGCCGCTGCCGCGACTGTCACCGCGGTCGATCCGGATGCGCACTACCCGGAGGGACCCGCCTGGCGCGACGGGCAGCTCTTTTACGTCGAATATTCCGGCAGCAATATCAAGCGCTGGGACGGCACCCACGCGACGATTGTCTGGCATAGCGACGGTTGCGGTGCCAGCGGGCTGATCGAGTTCCACAGCCATTGGCTGGTCGCCTGCTACGACGACAATTCAGTCAGGGAAATCGATACAAGCGGCAGGCAGGTCCGCGTGAGTCGTCTGGACAGCCGCGGAAGACCTTTCGCGGGACCCAATGATTTTGCGGCAGATGGCCACGGCGGGGCTTATTTTTCCAGCTCGGGCGTCTACGACATCCGTGCGCCGATCGCCGGCGCCGTGTATCACATCAGCGCCAATGGCCGGGTGATCCGCGAGGTCGCAGACACTCTTCACTATCCGAACGGCCTCACCCTGGATCACGACGGCAAACATCTGCTGGTCGCGGAAATGCTCGCCGGCCGCATTCTGGTCTTTCCGCTCGGCGCCAACGGAACGCTCGGCCGCAGAAGCGTCTGGGCCCGGCTGCAGGACCTCGCGCCGCCGACGCCATCGCAGGGCCCCTACAACGGCCCGGACGGTCTGAAACTCGGCCCCGATGGCAACTACTACATTGCACAGAATGGATCCGGGCGTGTACTCGAAGTCAGCGCGGACAAGCAGCTGGTGCGCGCGATCGACGTCCCCACTCCCTTCGTGACGAATCTGGCGTTTGGGGCTGCGGGCACCGGCACCGTCTTCATCACCGGCGCCTTCGATCAGTGGCAGGCGCCGTACGCAGGCGTCGTCTATCGCTGGCAACCCTGACCTCTCGCCGTCCCTTGCGACGCTGCGACGAGAGGCCCGTCCGACGGCCTCGCCCCCGCTGGGGCAGCCGATCGGCCATTACAACGAACGCCAGGAGGCCCCATCACCGTGGCGAGATCCCGGCGGGGGTCGTCACCGTTGGCGGTGGGTGATGGCTGATCCAATGGCGCGCAACGCCCGTCCGGTTGCACAGCCAGACCCCTTCGTGGCGCTGGATATGATCGAGCAGCCGCGCCAGAGCGCCGATCCGGCCGGGCCTGCCGATGATCCGGCCGTGCAGGCTGATGGTCATCAGTCGCGGCCGGCCCTCGCGTCCCGACGCGTACAGCCAGTCGAAGGCATCGCGGCAGTACACGAAGAAATCCTCGCCCGTGGCGAAGTCGCCACCGCGCTGCAGCCGGCTGTCGTTGGTATCAAAGCTGTGGGGGATCACCAGATGAGGGCTGGCGCCAACGATCGTCCAGTAGGGAATATCGTCGTTGTAGGCGTCACTGTCGTACAGCAAGCCTCCCGCCTCGACCACCAGCCGGCGAGTGTTGGGCCCGGGGCGGCCGGTATACCAGCCCAGCGGCCGCCGGCCGATGAGACGGGTAATGACCTCGATGTTGCGGCGGATGTCGGCGCGTTCCGCGGCCTCGGGGACATCCTGGTAGTCGATCCACCGTTGCCCGTGGCAGGCGACTTCCAGACCGCTTTCAGCCAGGGCAGCCGCGGCGTTGGGATTGCGCTCGAGCGCCATCCCGACGGCGTACACGGTGGCGTCGACCCGGCGCTCACCGAGCAAACGCATGATCTCCCAGAATCCCACGCGGCTGCCGTATTCGAAGATCGACTCGACGTTCAAATTGCGCGCGTTCGGCAACGGCTCGCCGCCGACGTCGGTCAGGACCGATTCCGACTGGGCGTCGCCGTGGAGAATGCATGACTCGCCGCCCTCCTCGAAGTTAAGGACAACCGAGACCGCAACCCGCGCACCGCCTGGCCAGCGGGGGTCGGGCGGGCGCCGGCCATAGCCGACCAGATCGCGAGGGTAGAGGTCTGTATACGTCATTCGCGTGCGCATGCGGCTCGCTGGGTGGAGCCTGTCATCGACAGGATGCCACGCCGGCCGCCGCCACGGCCACGGCCACGGCTACCGGCGCCCGCGCGACTCATCGGAGGTGGACACAGTCGCCCGAACCCGACGGCGCCCCTCTAGAACTCCCGGCACGCTTGCAGCAGGGCCGGGCGTCGGGCGCTCCTTGCCGCTGCCTTGCATCAACGTCCGCCCGAGGCCCGAGAGCGCGGCGCGTCGGGTCGCGACCCGCTGCTGTCCCCGGACACCCTATCGGGTGGCCGGTCGTTGTGTCAGTGTCGCCAGGTGCAATGCAAGCGCCGCGGATGGGCGCGATGTCCGGCGCGGTCTGGCCGATGCCATGATCGATGGCGTGACTTGGTCGCTCTTCGTATACTGCCAAAACATAAAAAATCTGGGGACACCATGAATCCGCGCATCAAGTTGTCGCACGCGATCGCCACCGTCCTCGGCGCCAGCGCAATCGCGCAGGCGATGCCTGCCCGCTCGGCAGATGTGTCTGCCGTCAATGATCAGATTCAGGAAATTATCGTCACGGCGCAGCGGCGCAGTGAAAGTGTCCAGAACGTGCCGATCACGATCCAGGCGCTGACCAGCGACACTCTGGAGCAACTCCACGTCCAGACCTTCGACCAGGTCGTCAGGTACCTTTCGAACGTCACGGCGCCGACCGCAGGCCCGGGTCAGTCGCAGATCTTCATGCGCGGTCTGAGCGTCGGCAGCGATGGCACCCAGTCGGGTGGCTCGATCAGCGGCTTCCCAAACGTCGCCATCTACCTCGACGACCAGTCCGGCCAGCTGCCGGGTCGCAACCTTGACGTCTATGCCGCGGACCTCGAGCGGGTTGAAGTGCTGGAAGGACCTCAGGGAACGCTGTTCGGCGCCGGCGCGCAGGCAGGTGCGGTGCGCTACATCACGAACAAGCCGAAGATGAACATCACCGAGGGGAGCGTCTCCGCCGGCTACGGCACCACGGCGGGGGGCGATCCGAATTCGGATCTGACCGTGACGTTCAACGTGCCGGTGATCGCGGACAAGCTCGCCCTTCGCGGCGTCATCTACAACGACCGCCGCGGCGGCTACATCAACAACGTACCGGCGACGTTCACGCGCAAGGCCACCGATCTGGGCATTCACTATGCCAACTATCCGGACGGCTGCGGCGGCGACACGCCGTGCCAGCCCCCGCCCGGCAGCCCGGTGATCAACAACTACGCGATCGCGGGCAAGGCGATCAACCCCGCGGTCTACCAGGGCGTGCGCCTGTCCGCGCTGTGGGACATCAACGATCAATGGAATGTCCTCGTCACGCAGAGCTACCAGGACATCAACGCCGAAGGCGTCTTTTACCAGATGCCGCACGGCTCAGATGGCGAGATCCTGCCGAAGCAGTCGGTCACGCTGTTCAACAACTCCTTCAACAAGGACAAGTTCTCCAATACGGCCCTGACCATCAATGGTCGGATCGGTGACCTCAAGGCCGTCTATACCGGTGCGTATCTCGTGCGCAACGTCAGCCAGGTCCAGGACTACACGAACTACGCACGCGGCCTGTACGCGGACTACTATCAGTGCCACGGTGCGGAGCCCGCGAACGGGCTGGTGGCGACCTGCTACTCGCCGAGCGCCACGTGGAACGACACGGAGCGCAACACGCACCAGAGTCACGAATTTCGCCTCAGCACGCCCGACGACTGGCGCTTCCGCGCGATTGCCGGCGCGTTCTGGGAGGAGCTGCGCATCGAGGACCAGCTGAACTGGCTGTACAAGACGATGCCCGCCTGCACTGACACGGTGACGGTCGGCTGTCTGACCAACGTTGGACCGGCCTCCGGCTCGAGCGTCTCAAACCCGGTAACGCGCAACGACAACACCGCGTTCTTCAATGACGTCCACCGTGGCTACAAGCAGCTCGCGTTCTTCACCTCGATCGACTACGACATCATCCCGAAGGTGCTCACCGTCACGGCCGGCACGCGCTACTACCACTTCGACAACGAGGAGAAGGGCGCGGTCACCGGCAGCTTCGGCTGTTACGAGGCCGGCGCTGCGCCGTGTCACGCGTCGGCGACGAACATCGACGGCGAGCATCTGAACACGACTTACAAGGGCTTCAAGAGCCGCGCCAACCTGACCTGGCACGTGACGCCCGATGCGCTGCTCTACTACACCTGGTCGCAGGGGTTCCGTCCGGGCGGCTTCAATCGAAGCTTCGGTTGCTACATCCCGGGCGTGAACGACACCCCGCTGTACTGCTCGCCATCCTCGTTCACGTCGGACAATCTCACCAACAACGAACTCGGCTGGAAGACTGAATTCTTTGGTCACCGCCTGCGGTGGAACGGCGCCGTCTACCAGGAAGACTGGAAGAACGTGCAGGTCAACTTCTTCGACCCGGGTGTGCTCGGCAACGTCGGCTTCGGCGCAAACGGCCCGACGTTCCGCGTCAAGGGCCTGGAGACGTCCGTGATCGCGGTGCTCGCGCCGGGCCTGACGGCGCAGGGTGGTGCGTCCTGGAACCAGAGCGAGCAGACCAACTCGCCGTACCTGATCGCCAACAATCCGGCGCTGCTTGCCGATCCGGCCACGGCGGCACAGTACGGGCAGCCGATCCTGAGCGTCCAGAACCCCTATGGCCCGCTCGGTAGTCCGAGCGCCAATTCGCCTCCGGTGCAGTTCAACTTCCGGGTACGGTACGAGTGGGCGGTAAACTCCTACAACGCCTTCGCGCAGGCCGGCGTGACCCATACCGGGCATTCCTTCACGCAGTCCGGGGCCAATCCCTCGATCTCCGTTGGCGATAACGTCAGCACAACGCTGCTGCGCTTCGAAAATCCCGCGTTCTCCCGCTATGACCTCTCGTTCGGCGTCGCGAAGGATGCGTGGTCGGTGACGGTGAACGTGGAGAACCTCACCAACGAGATCCAGAGTGTATTCACCTCGACCACGCAGTTTGTGCCGGCGGAGACCATCACCCGGCCGCGTGTCATCGGCCTCAGAATTGGCTACAAACTCTGAGCGCGGCTAGGACGGCGGCCAGCGACCCGAGCCCGTGTTGATGGCCTCCTGCCCAGGCGCGGAACGTTACCGGAAGCGCTTGGGCGGACGGCCGCCGGCGCGGGCTTCCCAGACAAGGGGGGGCGGCGGATGTTGCCGCACCGCGTCACGTTCATTGTCGGTGCGAGCAGGCGCCGGCCGACAGCCCCGGAAGATCACGGGCCTCAGCACAGGGAGCATGCACTGAACGCGAATGCCGCCTCGATACCCGAATCCCAGGCGCCGTCGACTGCCGAGCGCTGGTACGTCCTGATCGTGATGAGCCTTGTATACGCGCTCAACATCGCGGCACGGTATGTGGTGACGACGGTGTTCGAGCCGATTCGCCTCGAGCTGCATCTCACCGACGGCGGCGCCGCGTTTCTGACAGGCGTTCCGCTCGCGCTCTTCTACGTGGCGTTCGGCATTCCCATCGCATGGCTCGCCGACCGCTCGCATCGGCGCAACATCATTGCCGCCTCGCTGGTCATCTGGTCCGGCTTCACGATGTTCTGCGGCCTGTCGGCGAACTACGTGCAGCTGCTCTTGGCGCGCATCGGCGTCGGCGTCGGCGAGGCCGGCGGCACGCCGCCATCCACGTCGATTGTATCGGACTGCTTTCCCGCGGATCGACGCCCCATGGCGCTGTCGATTTTCGCGCTGGGGGCACCGGTCGGCGCCTGGCTGGGAGCGGACCTTGCCGGTGCCGTCGCCCAGGCGCATGGCTGGCGCGCCGCGTTCTTCGCGCTCGGGGCGCCCGGGGTGCTCCTCGGGCTGCTGGTCTACCTGACCATCCGCGAGCCCAGGCGCGGTCGGCTCGATGCGATCGATGGCGAGGTGAAACCCTCCTTCATGGCGTCGCTGCGCTTCATGTGGCGCCAGAAGGCGGCCTTGCACGTGATCATGGCCAGCGGCGTCTGCTGCCTGTGGGGCTGGGGCCTCGTCTGGTGGACGCCGACATTCCTGATGCGGACCTACAGCCTCAACATCGCCCAGGCGGGCGCGGTCACCGGCCATGTGCACCTGGTGGGCGGCATCCTTGCCACCGCCGGTGCCGCCTGGCTCATGGGCCGGCCGTCGATGGTCGATCCGCGTCGCGTGCTGTGGACGGTGGGCGGCGTCATCGGCTTCGCGACCGTGCCGTCGTTCGTCGGCTACTGGACACATACGCTTTGGCTGGCGAAGCTGATGTTCTGGCTCTACATTCCGGCGATCTACTTCTTTATCGGACCGTGCATGGCGCTGGTGCTCAACCTCGCGCCAAGCAACATGCGCTCGTTCTTCACGGCCTGGTCGGTGCTCGTGGGCAACGTGTTCAATCTGATCGTCGCGCCGCAGCTGGTCGGGTTCATGAGTGACTGGTTCGCGCGCGGACACGCCACGGATGCGGCATCGCTGCGCCTCGCGCTGCTGCTGCTCGCGCCGACTGGGTTCTGGGCGGTCTGGCACTTCTGGGCTGCCGCGCGGACGGTCGTCCAGGAGCAGCTCCATGCGATCGGCCATGTCACCGGGTAAGGCTTGTCAGTCGAGCGGCAGGGCCACGGCAATCGCCGGGGCCCACTGCGTCAAGGCGCTGCTGTGCAGCGGCCTGCTGGCCGCGGGCTTCGTGCTTCAGGCTCAGGCCGGCGAGCCGCAGGTCCTGAACGCGGACGCGCACTTTCCGGAAGGACCGGTCTGGCATCGGGGCAAGCTGTACTACGTGGAGTACGACCGTCATACGGTCATGTCCTGGGACGGCGAGAAGAACGCCGTCTTCTGGTCGCAGAAGGGCTGCGGGCCGTCGGCCGTCATTGACACCGCACGCGGCGAGTTTCTTACCACGTGCTATGACAGCGGCACGATTGGCCGGATCTCCGCCAGCGGCAGGACGCTGCCGCCGTACACGCACGACCGGCGCGGTGGAAGATTCGTGGGTCCGAACGACTTTGCCCGCGACGCTCGTGGTGGAATCTACTTCACGACCTCCGGTGATCCGTTTCCGGTGATCAACGGCAAGGTCTTCTACCTGACATCGGACGGGACGATCTCGCTCGTCGCAAGCGAGATCCAAAGCGCCAACGGCCTCGCCGTGTCGAGGGACGGCCGGATCCTGTACGTGATCGAGACCGAGGGGCATCGGCTGCTGCAGTTCAGGATCGGGGCGGGCGGCGTGCTGTCCGACCGACGCGTCTTCCTCAATCTCGATGATCTGACGGGCAACCAGGTCCACCTCTACCCGGACGGCGTCAAGATCGATTCCAAGGGCCAGATCTACATCGGTCAGAACCCACATGATCCGAAGGCGCCGTTGGCCGGCACGATCTTCGTCGTCAACGCCGCGGGCCAGCTGCTGCGTACACTGACGGTCCCCTCACCCGGCGTGCCGAACATGGCCTTCGGCCCGGATGAGAGGACGCTCTACGTGACCGCGCTCGACCAGCTGGATCAGTCGCCCTACCAGGGCAAGATCTACTCGATCGCTAACGAATGACGGACGCCCGTCAGGAGCGCTACGCGGATGACAGGTCTGCTTCGTGGAAGGACCGCCGTGATCACCGGCGCAAGCTCGGGGATCGGCCGCGCGATCGCGCTGAGCTTCGCGGCGGAGGGCGCGGCCGTGGTCGTCGCCGACCTCACCCCGGAGCCGATCGAGGGTGGCGAGGCTACTGTCGAGCTCATCCGGCAGGCCGGCGGTGACGCAAGCTTCGAGATCGCGAATGTCAGCCGTTGGCAGGAC
This sequence comes from Pseudomonadota bacterium, assembly GCA_025356815.1. Taxonomy (GTDB): domain Bacteria; phylum Pseudomonadota; class Gammaproteobacteria; order Steroidobacterales; family Steroidobacteraceae; genus CAIKZZ01. The sequence continues at coordinate 19,699 of JANXQL010000117.1, read as the reverse complement.
ATCGACGCGCTGATCACGCGTGCGGTCGCCCGACACGGCCGGCTCGACATCATGGTGAACAACGCCGCGACCTATTCCGGCACCAAGCTTCTCGATACGAGCGCCGATCAGTGGGATGAGGTCATGGCAGTCAACATGACCGGCATGTTTCACGGCTGCAAGCGGGCAATCCAGCAGATGCTCACCCAGGCGCCGCGCGAGGAAGTCCGCGGACGGGTGATCAACCTGGGGTCGCAGCACGGCGTCATCGCCGCACGCGGCGACGCGCCGTACGGCGTCAGCAAGGCGGGCGCCATCTACCTCACCCGACAGATTGCGGTCGACTATGCCCGCGACCTCGTCGTCTGCAACTGCATCTCGCCCGGAAAGATCGTGACCGGCAAGCCTGGACTTGCGATGGACCCGACGAATCTGGAACTGGCCCGCCAACGTACGCCGTGGCCACGACTCGGGCGTCCGCAGGACATCGCGAACGCCGCGGTCTTCCTCGCCAGCGATCGCGCGACGTTCATCACCGGCGCCAACCTCGTGGTGGACGGCGGTTGGCTTGCGGCATGAGACGAGCCTCGACCTCCGCTGCCGTCGAGCCGGACCTCGCGCTCGCCACGTCGTTGTTCGAGATCCTCAGCGACTCGACACGCCAGGGTCGCGGCATCGTCCGTGACAGCTACGGCACGGGCGAACAGTCCGCGCACGACATCATGCGAACTGCAGCCGCGGCGATCGGTCTTGAAATATCGGTCGACGCTATTGGCAACCTGATGATGACGTTGCCCGGTCGCGACCGGCACGCCGCACGGATCGTCATCGGCTCGCACCTGGACAGCGTGCCGCAGGGCGGCAATTATGACGGCGCGGCAGGCGTCGTCGCGGGGCTGGCCGTAGTCTCGGCGCTCAAGGTGGCCGGAGTCCGCCCGTCCTGCGACATCTCGGTCATGGCGATCCGGGCGGAGGAGTCCGCCTGGTTCGACGTCGCCTACCTCGGTAGCCACGGGGCACTTGGCCTGCTGGACCCCGCATGCCTGTCGGTGCGGCGGTCCGACAACGGGCGCAGCCTCGAGCAGACGCTGCTCGAGCGCGGCTTCGACCCGCAACCGATCCGGGAGCGGCGCCGGCTGCTCGACCCCGGCGGGATCCGGGCGTACCTGGAGCTGCACATCGAACAGGGGCCGACGCTCGTGGCTCGGGGCCTGCCAGCCGCGGTCGTCACGGGCGTGCGCGGCTGCCGCCGGTTCCGGCACGCGCGCTGCGTTGGGCGCTACGACCACTCTGGCGCGGTGAACCGGCCCTATCGCAGCGACGCGGTGGCCGCGACGGTTGCGCTGCTGCACTATCTCGAATCCGTTTGGGTGACCCAGGAAGCCGCTGGTGCCGACCTCGCGTTCACCGCGGGCGAGCTGTACACCGACCTGGCCATGCACGGCCCGAGCAAGATCGCCGGCGAGACGCGGTTCGTGCTGGATATACGCAGCGTCGACGACGCGACGATGGACCTGCTCGTCGACGAGGCTCTGCGGGCGGCGTCGCGGATAGGTTCCGACTACCGGGTAAGCTTTGACCTGGGTGACACCACGGACTCGCCGGCCGCCATCATGGATGCGCGCCTGCGAGCGCGGCTGATGACGCTGCTCGAGCAGCCGTTCGAGATGCCAAGCGGCGCCGGTCATGACGCGACGGTGTTTGCAAGGGTCGGGATCCCCACGGCGATAATCTTCGTGCGCAATGCGTTCGGCAGCCATAACCCGGACGAAGCCATGTCCATCGACGACTTCGCGGTCGCCACGCAGACGCTCTTGCGGCTGCTGATGGACTTTCCACTATGAGCCGAACCGGCCCGGAGACGCGGACATGAAACTGCTGGTGACCGGCGGAACTGGGTTTGTGATGAGCGTGCTCGGCAGGCAATGGCTCGACACGAACCCGGCGTCCCGGCTGGTGATCCTGGACGCGGCGCCGCTCGATGCGGCAGCACAACGCTACTTCGCGCCGGTCAGCCAACGGCTCGAGGTGGTGGTCGCGGAGGTCACGCGGCCGGACACCTGGCGCGACGCGCTCGATCGCGCGGGCATCACCCACGTCGTCCATGGCGCGACCGTCACGCCCCTGTCGCGGGGCACGGCGAGCGAGGCGAAGCGTGAACCGGAGGCCGAGGATCCGGGTCGCATCATGGAAGTGAACGTGATGGGGACCGTCGCCGTTCTCGACTGGGCGCGCGCAGCCGCGTCGGTCAGGCGCTTCATCTATGTGAGTTCCGGTGCGGTCTACAAGCACCACGGCCCCGACCGGCCCGGCGAGCCGCTACCCGAAGACGGCTACGTGATGCCACGGCGGTTGTACGGGATCTCCAAGCTCACTTCGGAACTGGTGACCGAGCGCTACGGCGACCTCTTCGGGCTTTCGACAACGTCGGTTCGGCTGTCGTCGGTATACGGCACCATGGACCGCGTCACGGCGAGCCGGAACTTCCGACATGTTCCCAATCGGCTGGCCCACATGGCGCTGGATGGGGTAAGCCGAGTGCGCGTGAACACAGTGGATGGGGTGGGCGACTACATTCATGCGGAGGATGTCGCCGCCGGGATCCGTGCGCTGCTGCTCTTGCCCGCGCTGCGTTACAGCGCCTACAACATCGCCGCGGGCGTCACTGCGACGATCGCCGACATGGTCGGCTGGATCGCCGAGCGGGTGCCGGGCTTTCATGCCGAGATCACCGGCCCCGAGGAGGCGGATATCCTGCAAGACCCCGCCCTCCACAGCGGCATGTGGGGCGCCTACGACATCTCGCGTATCTGCACCGAAACCGGTTGGCGACCGCGGTCGACGCGCGCGGCGCTACTCGCGTACGTCGACTGGCTCGCGGCCGAACGTCGCCTGGGCCACTAGGTCCGCGGTTGCTGCGCCGCGATGTGCTGCGATTCGTCGCCGCGCGGCTTCGCGCGCCCGCGTATGCCGCCTGATCGGCCTCCGCAAGACCGCACCTGGAGTCCGACGCGCCGCGCTCTGACGGGTCCTGGGCAGGTCAGGGCTTCGATTCCCACCGCCGGTCTCACCGCTCATTTCGACGTGATGTTGGCTGCTTGTGCTGCAATGCGTCACCGCCGCTTGCGGCTCGCCCTAGGTTGAGCGGCCGTGGACCCGGGACTAGGCTTCGGGGACGGTCGACAAAGGATGCGACGCCGGGCGGTACCACGCTCAGGTGGGGTGCCGGTGACCATCATCAAACCAATCATGATCAGGGGAGCCAAGCATGCGAACGTCAATGCGAGTCTCAATCGTCTCGTGCCTGTTTGCGATCGTGCAACTGCTGGGTGTTGTCGGCGCCGCTCGCGCCGCCGACCTGTTCGCGGCGCCATCCGAGTACGGCCACAGCCAGGCACAGTGGCAGGCCGAGTGGTGGCAATGGCTACTCTCGATCCCGACTCCCACCAATCCGCTGGCCGACACCACCGGCGAGTTGTGCCCTACCGGCCAGCACGGCCGGGTGTGGTTCCTTGTCGGTTCGATCGGCGGCACAGTGCACCGTAGCTGCAACGTGCCGTCTGGCACCGCGCTGTTCTTTCCGATCGGCAACACACAGTGCTATGAGGACGCGTTCACGCCCAGTGCGGCCGCGTGCCGGCCGGACCTGACCGCGTACATGGACGGCTGGACGGTACGCCTTGCGATCGATGGCCGCGCGATCGGCCGGCTCAACCGCTTCCGTGGCCAGGCCGGTCCGTTCGTCGAATACTCGCCGCTCGACAACGTCTATGGCGATCCGGGCCCGGTGACGACGCGGGCAATCGATGACGGCTGGTACGTGATGCTGCGGCCGCTGTCGGTGGGCGAGCACGTCATCCATTTCACGGCCGACGATGGCTATGGCTTCCTGGTGGATGCCACCTACGACCTCAGCGTCGTGAAGTATTAGGGACCGGCAGCGGGCCGCGCTTCCCGGGGCAAGCGCGAGCCGGCGCTGCGGCGCAAGCAGGCGACAGCCTGATGGCCGGGGATCTGCAGCCCGGCGGTTGAAGGGACCCGCCAGCCCCATCACCGGCGTTCGGCCCGGCTATCGTGCGACGCGCACCCAGCCCGGTGCGCTCGGGTCGGTCGGTGTCGACGTCCCCGGACCCTCGCCGACGATCTGCACGATCGCCTCCTCGTCAGTGGCCGAACCGTCCCAGTGCGGCACGCGCGCGGGATGGATCATGACGTTGCCGGCCCCGAGCGGTACCGTCTGCGCCGGATCGAACTCGGTTCCCGTACCCGCGTACCAGGTGCCCTTCAGTACCGTGACGTAGCGGACGTTCGGGTGCCAGTGCGGCGGGTCCATGACATGGGGCGGAAATCGCACGCGGACGACGTAGAGTCCCGGCACTTGCGGGTTGCCGGCGATCACCGCCACCTGCGCACCGAGTCCTGCCGGGATGTCCGTCCAGTGCAGCTCGCCGGGCCGTAGACGAACGAACCCGCCCTCGGCGGGGGCGTCCGTCACTCCGGCAAGCAGTACCGGGGCGAGCATCGTCAACAGCATCCAGGTCGATCGTGCCATGGTCCTGACCTCGCCTGTGTCCTCGCCAGTGTCGCGAGTGTGCTCCAGAGCTGGCCAGGCATCGAGCGGGAATCGTGGTGGCGATGGTCGCGCGGCGCGGCTGCGCCGGGTAGGATTTAGGTCGTGGTCAGTGCCGCCGAGGAATGAGCGACGATGGATGAAGTGTTCGCGCGCCGCGACCTGATCGATCCGCAGCAACTCAAGCTGCTGTGCCTGCCGTCAGACGCGAAGGGTGCGGTGCAGGTGCTGTCCCATCTCGGCGCGCTCGGGCTCAGCGGCGCGGGGCTGTGGCTGCTGTGGGGGACGCCGTGGGCGATCCCCGTGTTCATGGTGCACGGTGCACTGCTGAACTTCCTGTACGCCGGCCAGCACGAACTCAGCCACTGGACGGTGTTTCGAACCCGTGGGCTCAACGAGGCGTTCGGGCGCTTGTTCGGCTTCGTGCTGTTCTACCCGCGTACCTTCGACCAGGTCCAGCACGTCGCCCACCATCGTTTCACGCAGGACTGGGCCCGGGATGGCGAGCTTGCGCGTGAGCGCTACACGCTCGGCTCGTACCTCCTGTGGATGAGTGGCGTCAGCTACTGGTACACGCGCTGGCGCAGGATAGGTCGCTTCGCCTGCGGAATCGTCACCGAACCCTACCTGCCCGCGCAGCGCAAGATCGAATTCGTGCGCGAGGCGCGCTGGCATGTCGCGGGCTACCTTGCGCTCATCGTCGTCTCACTAGAATTGCACAGTTGGGCGGCAGTGCAGCTGTGGCTCGCGCCGATGCTGCTGATGAAGGTCACGCACCAGCTGCAGAACACAATCGAGCACCTGGGGATGCCGCACGAGCCGAACGTGCTCACCAACACCCGCAGCACGCGTACCAACGCGCTCATGCGCTGGATGGGCTGGCAGATGCAGTACCACACCGCGCACCATGCATTTCCGGGCGTGCCGTTCCATCGCCTGCGCGAGCTCGACGCCAGGATCTTCGCCGAACGCGGCGCCGCGCCGCCGTCGATGACCTACCTCGGATTCCAGCGCGCGGTACTGCGGGCGTTCGCGGCCGGGCGCGGCGAGGCCGATTATCCCGACGACCGGGTCTGGATCTCGGCGGCCACGCATGACTGAGCGCCTCGCGGTCTACCAGGCGCTGTGGGCGATGGATCGGCTGCAGGTGCCGGAGGCGTCGCTTGCCGAGAAATTCGACGCGGTGCGGGACGCCGGCTTCGACGGCATGGCGATAGACCTGGGTGCGCTGACGATGGCGCAGGCTGAGGCGACCGTGCCGCACTTCGCGCGCACCGAACTCGGCGGCGGGCTGACCGCGTTTCCCGCGTCGGTGGAGGCACTCAAACCCGCGCTCGAGCTGGGACATCGGATCGGTGCGCCGTTCGTGGTCGTGATCGGGCAGCAGATGCCGATCCGGCTCGCCGAGATGATCCCCGTCGTCGAGGGCTGGTTGCGCGTTGCCGACGAGGCGGGGATGCCGATCCAGTTCGAGACCCATCGCAACTGCATCACCAACGACCTGTACACGACGGTGCAGCTGCTGGATGCCGTGCCGCAGATGCGCCTCGCTGCGGATCTGTCGCACTACGTGGTCGACCGGGAAATGCCCTGTCCACCGACGCCCACGCTCAGCACGCTCGTATCGCAGGTGCTTGCACGCTCGGACTCGTTCCAGGGCCGCGTCGCGGCACGCGGGCAGATCCAGCTGGCGCTCGATTTCCCGCAGAACGCGAAGTGGGTGTCACTGTTCAAGGGCTGGTGGCGCGAGGGCTTTGCGGCGTGGCGCGCTCGCAACCTGGGCAGCGGCGCGAGCTGCGTGTTCCTGTCGGAGCTCGGCCCACCGGACTACGCGATCACCGGACGCGATGGCGCCGAGCTGTCGGATCGGTGGTCAGAGGCGCTGACGCTGGCGCGCTGGGCGCGCGAAATCTGGCACGAGACGGCGGTATCCTGACCAGGCGCCGGCCCCTCGTCGCTGCGAGCACGCATGGACCATTACAGCAACAGCAACCCTTCCGTCGTCCTCGGCCGGTTCCCCTGGTACGAGATGATCTGGCGCTCCCTGCGCGGTGACTTCCGGCCGCTCGCGGCGCCGAACGGAGGTTACGAGGCGTTCGCGCGCGCATGGAGCGTGCCGGTGGATCGCGCGCGCCTCGCGGCGCGTCCGGTGGAGCCAGTCGTGACCTGGCTCGGCCACGTCTCGCTGCTCCTGCAGGTGGCGGGCCTGAACGTGCTCATCGATCCGACGCTTGCAGGCTACGCCGGGCCGTACGGACGGTTCGGCGCACCGCGGCGCGTACCCTCGCCACTGCAGGCCGACGAACTGCCGCCGATCGACGTCGTGCTCATCTCACACAATCACTACGACCACCTGTGCAGCGCGACGCTTGGCCGGCTGCGGGCGGCGGGCCAGCGGCCGCGCTATCTCGTGCCGCAGGGCGTCAAGCGCTGGTTCGACGCGCGCGGGTACGAGAATGTGACCGAGCTTGCCTGGTGGTCGGAGGTCGCGCTCACGCCCGAGGTGCGGGTCCACTTCACGCCCTCGCAGCATTGGAGCCGGCGCACGCCGTGGGACACGAACGCGTCGCTCTGGGGCGGTTACCTGCTGCAGTGGCAGCGGTCCGGCGCCGCGTCGTGGCGGTTCCTGTTCCCCGGAGACACCGGCTACAGCGACGACTTCGCGGCGATCTGCGCGCGCCTCGGGGCGGTGGACCTGCTTGCGCTGCCGATCGGCGCGTACCTGCCGCGCGAATTCATGAAGTCGATGCACGTGAACCCCGCCGACGCGGTGCAACTGATGCTCGATGTCGGTGCCCGCCAGGCGCTGGGCGTGCACTGGGGCACGTTCATGCTCACGCAGGAAGCGTTTGACCAGCCCCCGCGCGATCTCGCCGTCGCCCTCGCGGCGCGCGATATACCCCCCGAGCGGGTGTGGCTGCTCAGGCATGGCGAGACGCGCGCCGTGCCGCTGTGAACGACACCGACCACTTCAGCCGGGTATGGGCACAAGTTCAAGTGTCATGAAGATGCTGTTGGGATCGGCACGGTAGTTCCCGAATGGCGGGCAGTCGACAAATCCGTGCCCGCGGTACAGCGCGTGGGCGGGCCTGAAGTAGTCCCACGAGCCGATCTCCAGGTTCAGCTGCACGTAGCCCCGCGCGCGGGCGGTGTCGATGACATGGCGCAGCATCGTGCGTGCGGCACCGCGCCTGCGCAGGGCCGCCGCGGTGTGCATTGACTTCACCTCGCCATGCTCGCTCGACAGCGCCTGCAGCGCGCCGATCGCGGCCAGTTCATCGTCGTACCACAGGGCCCAGAGACTGACGTCCCTTGCCCGCAGCCCGGAAAGGTCAAGCGCATGGGCGCTGCCGGGAGCCGTCTGGCGGCGAGCCTGATGCAGGTGCCGCTGCAGCAGTGCAACGACCCGGGGATCGTCGAGGTCGGCGGGGGCGAGGCGCGGCATGGCGCATGCTCCGGTCGTTGCTGGCGGCGTCACCGACTGTAGCGCCTGCGACAGTCGGCGCCAACCGGCGCGCAGAGGGTGTTTTTGCTCTTTGCGAGCGCTTTCTGAATAATCCTCGCAACAGCCGAGCCGGCCCGACGGAAACCGCACCATGATCGACATCCAGCCGCTGGCGAGCAGCGACTTTCAGGCCTGGCTGCCTCTGTGGCAGGGTTATCTGACGTTCTACAAGGCGACTGTAGCGGAGGCCACCACGCAACTGACGTTCGGGCGTCTGACGGGTGGCAGGGAGCCGATGGGCGGCTTCATCGCCCGCGATGCCGACGGCCGCGCACTGGGCATCGTGCACTGGATCCTGCACCGGTCGTGCTGGACGGCCGGTGACTACTGCTACCTGCAGGACCTGTTTGTCGTCCCCGACGGCCGCAACGGCGGCGTCGGCCGCCAGTTGATCGAGGCGGTGTACGCCGCGGCCGCCAGTCACGGCTGCGCACGCGTCTACTGGCTGACGCACGAAACCAACCACGACGCGATGAAGCTGTATGACAAGGTCGCCGACCGCTCCGGCTTCCTGCAGTACCGCAAGGTTCTGTAGGCGATCGCGCGTCGCATGGAACCCAGCCCTCTGTCGCCCGAGCGCAGTCGCCGACGGCGGGACGTCCTAGCCGCGCTCGCGCAGGTATTGCCGTCGGACGCGCTGCTCGGTTCGCCCGGTGAACTCGTCCCGTACGAGTGCGACGGGCTGTCCGCGTTGCGACAGGTGCCGCTCGCGGTCGCACTGCCCTGCGACGAGGCCGGAGTGGTCGCCGTGCTCGGCGTCTGCCGCAAGCTCGGTGTCCCGGTCGTGGCGCGTGGCGCAGGCACCGGACTGTCGGGCGGCGCGCTGCCGCACGCCGATGGCGTCGTGCTGTCGCTCGCACGCCTGAACCGGATCGTCGCACTCGATCCCCTCGCCGGCATCGCCCGCGTCCAGCCGGGCGTGCGCAACCTGTCGATCTCGGAGGCCGCGGCGCCCCACGGCCTGTACTACGCGCCGGATCCCTCGTCGCAGATCGCCTGTACGATCGGCGGCAACGTCGCCGAGAACTCCGGCGGCGTGCACTGCCTGAAGTACGGACTGACGTTGCACAACGTGCTCGCGGTGCGCGGCTACACGATGGACGGCGAGGAGCTCATCTGCGGTGGTGCGGCCCTGGACGGACCTGGTCTCGACCTGCTGCCGGTCGTGATCGGCTCGGAGGGGCTGCTGCTCGTGGTCGTGGAGATCACGGTCCGCCTGCTGCCGAGGCCTGCGACCGCGCGCGTGGTTATGGCCTCGTTCGATGATGTCGGGCGCGCCTGCGACTCGGTCGCGGCGATCATCGCCGTCGGCATTATCCCGGCGGGCCTGGAGATGATGGACCAGGGCGCCTCCGCCGCCGTCGAGCCGTTCTGCCACGCAGGCTACGACCTGTCGGCCGCGGCCATCCTGCTGATCGAGTCCGACGGCACCGCGGCCGAGGTCGAGGACGAGATCGGCCGGCTGTCCAAGATCGTGCGCGATGCCGGCGCGACGGCGGTGGCCGTGTCCGGATCCGAGGCCGAGCGGCTGCGATTCTGGTCGGGGCGCAAGAACGCGTTCCCGGCGGCGGGGCGGATCTCGCCCGACTACTACTGCATGGACGGCACGATTCCACGCAGGCAGCTCGCCCGTGTCCTGGGTGAGATCAAGCGGCTCGAGGTCCGCTACGGCCTGCGCTGCATCAACGTGTTTCATGCCGGCGACGGCAACCTCCACCCGCTGATCTTGTTCGATGCGAATGCCGCCGGCGAGTGGCAGCGTGCCGAGTGCTTCGGTACCGACATCCTCGAGCTGTGCGTGGCGCTCGGCGGCACGATCACCGGCGAGCACGGGGTAGGCGCCGAGAAGATCGGCACGATGTGCTCGCAGTTCAGCGACGGCGAACGGGCCGCGTTCGCGGCGGTGAAGTCAGCCTTTGATCCAGCGGGCCTGCTCAACCCGGCGAAAGTCATCCCGACGCTGCACCGCTGCGCCGAGTACGGTCGCCAGCGCGTGCACGCAGGCCAGCTGCCGTTCGCCGGCCTGGAGCGGTTCTGAGCATGTCGCCCGACGCGGCGCTGCTGCAGGTGCGCGAGCAGGTGCGGGCGGCGGCGGCCCGCGATATGCCGTTGTGCATCCGCGGTGGCGGTACCAAGGATTTTCTCGGTGAGTCGCGCGTCGGCGAGGTGCTGGACCTCGCGGCCGTGGCGGGTATCGTCGACTACGACCCGTCGGAACTGGTGATCACGCTGCGTGCCGGCACGCCGCTCGCCGAGGTCGAGACGCTGCTGGCGACGCGCGGCCAGTGCCTCGCGTTCGAGCCACCGTCGTTCGGGCCGCGCTCGACGATCGGTGGCGTCGTGGCGGCGGGGCTTGCAGGCCCGCGGCGCGCCAGCGTCGGCGGCATCCGCGACTTCGTACTCGGGGCGCGCCTGCTGACGGGCGATGGCGAGGTGCTCGGCTTCGGCGGGCGGGTGATGAAGAACGTCGCCGGATTCGACCTCTCCAGGCTCGTGTGCGGCTCGCTCGGCATTCTCGGGCCGATCGTCGAGCTGTCGCTGAAGGTGCTGCCGGTGCCGGCGCTGGAGCGGACGCTCGAATTCGAGCTGTCGGCGGCCGAGGCGGTGGTCGAGTTCAACCGCTGGTCGCGCCTGCCGTTGCCACTGTCGGCAAGCTCCTGGTTCGCGGACCGTGCGCGCGTGCGGCTGTCTGGCGTCGCGCCCGCGGTGGACGCGGCCTGCGCGGCGCTCGGCGGGCGCGTACTGCCCGTGGACGAGGCCGGCGCATGGTGGGACAGCGTGCGCCACCACCGCCAGCCGCTGCTCGCCGCCCGCGAGCCGCTCTGGCGCCTGTCGCTGCCATCGACAACGGCCCCGCTGCCGCTGTCCGGCTCGCTCTTGATCGAGTGGGCCGGCGCGCTGCGCTGGCTGCGGACGGACGAGGACCCCGCCCGCGTGCGCGCGCTCGCTGCCGCATCCGGTGGCGCCGCGGCGCGCTGGTACGGGGCGCCGGGCGAGGCGATGTTCGACCCGCTGCCGCCGGCGGCGCTGGCGGTGCAGCGCCGCCTGAAGGCGGCGTTCGACCCGCGCGGGCTGTTCAATCGCGGCCGCCTTGTCGCGGCGCTGTGAGGCGATAGCATGCAGACCCGGCTGGCCGACTTCATCCGTGACAGCGACGCGGGCCGCGAGGCGGATTCGATCCTGCGTGCCTGCGTGCATTGCGGGTTCTGCGGCGCGACCTGCCCGACCTACCAGCTGCTCGGTGATGAGCTCGACAGCCCGCGCGGCCGGATCTACCAGATCAAGGAAGTGCTCGAAGGGGTGCCGCCGACGCGGACGACCCAGCTGCACCTGGATCGCTGCCTGACGTGTCTTTCCTGCGAGACGACCTGCCCGTCGGGCGTGCGTTACGGGCGCCTGCTCGAGATCGGACGCGAGGCGGTCGATGAGCGCGTCGAGCGGCCGCTGCGGCAACGATTCGCACGCGCGCTGCTGCGCGCGACCGTCTCGCGCCGGCGCCTGTTCGCGGCCCTCGTCGCGGTGGGCCGCGTGCTGCGGCCGCTGCTGCCGCCGGCGCTCGGCGCGAAGCTGCTGGCGCGCCGGGACGGCGGTCCGGTGCCGGACGCGCGCCACGAGCGCTGCGTGATTCTGCTGACCAGCTGCACGCAGGACGCGCTGCTGCCCGCCATCGACCGGGCCGCGGCGCGCGTGCTCGACCGGCTTGGCGTGTCGGTCATCGTGGACGGCACGGCCGGTTGCTGCGGCGCGCTGCGCGCGCATCTGTCCGATGCCGACGGCGCGCGTGCCGCGGCGCGGCGCAACGTCGATGCGTGGTGGCCACACCTGGAGCGCGGCGCGCAGGCACTGGTGATGACCGCGTCGGGCTGCGGCCTGCAGGTGCGCGACTACGGGCGCTTGCTCGCTGATGAGCCCCGCTACGCCGCCCGCGCGGTGCGCGTGAGCGAGCTCACGCTGGACCTGTCGCAGTGGCTTGCGCGCGAGTGGCCGCGCCTGCCGGGGCCGCTCACCCGGCTTGCGCCCGCGACGATCGCGTTCCACGCGCCGTGCACGCTGCAGCATGGCCAGCAGCTGCGGGGTGTCGTCGAGCCGTTGCTGGCGGATCTCGGAGCGCGACTCGCCCCGGTCCGCGATGCGCACCTGTGCTGCGGCTCGGCCGGCAGCTACTCGCTGCTGCAGCCGGCGCTGGCAGGCGCCTTGCGCGCGCGCAAGCTCGAGGCGCTGCTCGAGGGCGCTCCGGAGGTGATCCTGTCGGCCAACGTCGGCTGCCTCGCGCACCTGGAGGGCGCGACCAGCACGCCGGTGCGGCACTGGATCGAGTGGGTGGACGAACGCCTTTCGCTGGCGATGCGTTAGGTTGTCAGCGCCTGCACCGGCTTGTCGGCCGCCGGCCGGGTCGCTACCGTGGCGTGCTCAGGCGTGCCCGCGCCTACACCCGGAAAGCCCCGTCATGCCAGAACCGATCACCGGCCGCTGCCTGTGCGGTGCCATCCACTATGCGTGTGGGCCGCTGCTCTACCCGCTGACGCTGTGCCACTGCCGGTCGTGCCGGCGAGCCTCGGGCGCCCACGCGTTGGGCTGGCTGACGGTCGCTGCAACGGACCTGCGCTACACACAGGGTCAGCCGGTCGAGTTCGAATCCTCTCGCGGACGCCACCGGGCGTTCTGCGGGCACTGCGGTAGCCCGCTCACCTATCGCAGCGACGCACGGCCGGCCGAAATCGACGTGACGCTGGGCACGCTCGATCGGCCGGGCCGCCTGGCGCCGGTCGATCACATCTGGATGGAGGATGCGCCGGGCTGGGACCAGCCCGGCGACGGCCTGCCGCGCTACCCGCGCGGCAGGCACGCCTGAGGCGCCTACTCGCTCTTGAGCGAGAACGGCGTGAAGTTGGTGTGCCGATCGTAGTGGTCCTCGTGCTCGGTGCGCTTGAGGAACCCGACCACCCAGTAGGTCAGGGGGGTCGCGAGCACTTCCCACAACACCTTGAAGACGTATTGGGTCAGCGTGACCGCGATCAGGTGTCCCGTCTCCCAGGTGCCGTAGAAGGCGACCGTGTAGAAGAGCACCGAGTCGACCAGCTCGCCACACATCGTCGAGCCGATCGCGCGGCTCCACAGCCAGCGCCCGCCGGTCGCCACCTTCATCTTCGCCAGCACGTAGCTGTTGACGAAGGAGCCGCACCAGAAAGCGGTGATCGAACCGAGCACGATCCGCGGCGTGGAACCGAAGATGGTCTCGACCGCCGACTGGTTGTGCCACCACGACGCGCCCGGCAGGGCGACGATCGTCGTGGTCATGATCGCCGCGAACACCAGTGCGGCGAAGCCCGCCCACACGACGCGCCGGTCGCGGCCGTAGCCATAGACCTCGGTGAGCACGTCGCCGAAGAAGTAGGAGATCGGGAAGAACAGCACGCCGGCGACGTAGTCGACGGTGCCGATGACGGGCAGGTTGATCGTCGCGACCTTGGCCGGGCCGATTAGGTTGGCGCACAGCAGGATGCAGACGTAGGCCGCCATGCAGAAGTCGTAATATTTGTAAGTGCGGTCTGCGTGCTTCATGCGTCCTCGAGCGCCTCCGTGGCGTGGGCGTCCGCGCAGGGACCCCAAATAAAAGAGGCGCCGAGCCTTGCGACTACGGCGCCACTGACATGGAACTGGTGTCTAACTCGTCGGCCCCCTAGCGGCCCACATAGGTCTCCATCTTCAGGCCAGTGCCGCCACTGGACACGTGCGCGACGACCGCCGTGCGGCGGTGGATCTTGGTCACCGTACCGAGATTGATCGCGAAAGCGAGCTCCACAACGGAGCCCTTCTGCAGACCCAGGTTCTCGGTCTCGACGAACACGCCGTTCGCGCTCAGGTTGCGGGCCCGGCAAAGCTTGCCGCTCCGGCCAGGGATCTGGACGTAGACAGTGGTGCGCGCCCGATGGCGCGAGTGCAGCCGCCGCTCCATTTGAAGTCCCCGTCTCCGAATCGTTATTCAGCGTGTCAGCGAAATCGAGTATGCCTCAGGGCTTGCGAGCACAAAATGACGTGGCGTCTCAAAATCAAAAAAACGCACTGCAGCAGCGGGCCTTGCGCTCCCTAAAAGCACCATAATTCTTTTATAAATCATGGTTTTGAAACTTAATAAAAGCACGCCTGCCGGGTCGGGACGCGGCCGGCCCCGGCTTGACAGCGCCGGGCTTTGGGCTTAGCGGGCCAGACGCGGCTCAGTGGTGCTGCGGGACGGATGTCAACGTCGTCGGAATGTCCTCGACGAACGAGGCGAGCGGCGCGTCGGCGCGCTTCCACAGCGCGTAGCTCTGCCGCACGCCGTCCACCATCACCTCGATCGACGCCGGCGGCGCATCGGCGAAGGCTCGCAGGTCCGCGGGACCGGTCAGGAACCAGCTCTCCCCGAGGTAGCCTGCCGGCGGCTCCAGCACCGGCGTGCCGGCGCCGATGCTGCGCGGTTCATGCGTCGCGAGCGGATATTCCCGCGGCTTGCCGGCGAGGCTCATCTCCAGCCGCTCCGGCAGCCCCGGCAGCGCAAGGCCCGTGCGCTTGCGGTCGATGGTGCTCCACGCGATCAGCGCCCAGTAGTGCTTACGTACGCCCATGTTGTTGAGCTCCACCGCGCCGACGTAAAGGTAGTCGCGGACGTTTGCTGCGAGCTCCGGGACGTCGCGGGCGTAGACGAACGGCTCGCTGACCACCCGGATCGTCATGGCGGTCTGCGGGTCCAGGTACTCCTGCACAGCGGGACCGCCGGCGGTCGTGGTGCAGGCGCCGAGCAGCAGAGTGACCAGGGCGGCGAGGGCGAGGTGCGAGACACGTGACATAATGCGTTTCCTGGATCGCGGGCGCCGCGGGCCGAGCCGATGCCCAGCCGTACTTAACGTGGCGACGCACTGCAAGATGCCCGACTTCCGGGCCGCCGGCTAGATGCGACGGTTCCGGATCCGCGTCACAGATCGCTGATGTCGCTGCCCGGAGACGACCCCAACAGTTGCGTTTTGTCCGGACCCAAATAAGATCAATCACGTACGCGCCCGGCAGGGTCGGGCGAAAGCCCATCAGGCATGACTTCGCAATGCCGGTCCGTCGGATTCCACGCCAGCGATGATTCAGAAAAACACCAACACTAACGAGCGCCAAACCGTGACGCCAAGTCGATCGAATGGACTCCTGCGGCGCGCCAGGATGGCGCTGGCGGCCACCGTGCTCGGCGTGTTCGGGCTGCTCGTGCCGCTGGCGGTCCACGCCGCGGGCACGACGTTCGACCATTTCACGACCGGCTTCGACCTGACCGGCCAGCACAAGAGCGTGCCGTGCGAGAGCTGCCACGTCGGCGGCATCTTCAAGGGCACGCCGAAGGACTGCTTCTCGTGCCACGCGGCCGGCTCGCGCATCGGCGCGACCTCCAAGCCCACCAACCACATCCTGTCCGGCAACGACTGCGCCCAGTGCCACACGCCGTACGGCTGGCGCCCGGTGGCGAAGTTCAACCACATCAACGTGATGGGAACCTGCAGCAGTTGCCACAACGGCGTGCAGTCGGTCGGCAAGTCCCCGACCCACATCCCGACCACGGCCGAATGCAGCACCTGCCATCTCGTGCAGCTGCCATGGAAGGCCGCGCACTACGACCACGTCGGCATCACCGACAACTGCTCGCGCTGCCACGACAACGTCCATGCCCCGGGCAAGCCGCAAAAGCACGTCCCGACGACCAATGCCTGCGAGACCTGCCACGCGCCGACGAACTTCACGACCTTCGCCGGCACGCCGATGAACCACGCCGGGATCGTCGACACCTGCCAGGCCTGTCATGAGACCGGCATGAGCTGGTACGGCGTGCAGATGGTGGACCGGCCAACCGCTGCCCAGGACGCCCAGCACCCGACCGCGACCTCCGCCGGCGGGGCCGACTGCTCGAGCTGCCATGCGGGCTTCAACGTGGGCGATTTCGGCAAGGCGAGCAAGCCGAAGAACCACATTCCGTACGCATCCAGCGCGCAGTGCTCGTCGTGCCACGTCCTCAACAACCTGTCGGTCATGGGCACCCTCGGCGCGATCCACGCCAACGCGCCCAGCGCCACGACCAACTGCCAGGTCTGCCACGACAAGAACTCCGCGCAGTTCGACCTGCCTGCGATCGGCTTCCACATCGTCGGCCTGCCCTCCAACCACCTGCCGACCTCGCTGTCCTGCGAGGTCTGTCATGCGGGTCCCGGCTCGAGTTTTGCCGGCGTGCCGGTGCAGGACGGCGCCAAGTTCACCGGCTCGCTGATGAACCACGCCGGCTCCTCGACCTGCGCCGAGTGCCATGGCAAGTCGGTGACGACCTTCGTCGGCGTCAACCAGATCATCGTGATGCCGCCCACCTCACCGATGGGCGTGGGCTCGCACATCCCCTCGAGCGAGGCCTGCGAGACCTGCCACGCGCCGTCCACGCCGTCGGGCTACATCGCCGCGAACGCGACGACGACCGCGACCACGTCCGGCTTCGGCAAGTACCTGCCGAAGACCAGCGAGATCCATACCGGCATGAAGTCGGGCTGCACGTCCTGCCACGAGGGCGGCAACAACTGGATGGGGATGGACAAGTACCCCATCAACCCGACCGTGTTCATCATCACGACCCAGTACACCGGCTTCCTGACGCGGCCGGCCGCGGCCGCTTCGCAATTCCAGATCCTGGACGCGGCGCATCCGGCTACCGGTGACTGCGTCGCCTGCCACGGCGCGAACTTCAACTTCTTCGACAGCCAGCTCAAGCCCGACAACCACATCCCGACTTCGCCGACGGCGACCTGTTCGAACTGCCACAACGTCGGCGACTTCGCGCAGTTCCCGACGATCGCGAACATCCATCAGTACGCGCCTAGCCAGTCGAGCAACTGCGTGCAGTGCCATGGCAACTCGCAGGCGGCGGGCTTCGCGATTCCGGCGGTGAACTTCAAGATCACCTCGATGGCGCAGACCGCCACGGGCGGCACCGTCAAGCACATGCCGACCACCCAGTCGTGCGAGACCTGCCACGTCGGCCCGGGGTCGAGCGTGACCGGCACCGTGCAGAACAACTCCCTGTTCGCCGGTTCCACGATGAACCATGCCGGCCTCACGGCCTGCTCGGGCTGCCATGGTTCGACGATCACGGCCTCCTCGTTCACCGGTATCAGCAAGATCGTCGTCATCCCGCCGAAGACGCCGGCGGGCGATCCGACCGCGCACATCCCGTCGGGCGATGCCTGCGAAAGCTGCCACCTGCCGTCGATGCCGTCGACCTCGGTGCCGGCCAACAGCGCGGCGACAGCGTCGACCTCGCTGTTCGGCAGCTACCTGCCGACGACAACCCAGATCCACGCGGGCCTGACGGCCACCTCGTCCTGCCAGGGCTGCCACGAGGCGCCGTATGCCTGGCTCGGCATGGGCAAGTACCCGATCGCGCCGTCCACGTTCCAGTCGGGCGCGCAGTACACCGGTTTCCAGACCCGGCCGGGCTCGGTCGCTAGCGCCTTCGTCGTGAAGGATGCCGCGCACCCGAGCAGTGGTGACTGCGCCTCGTGCCATGGCGCGAACTTCAATTACTTCGAGAGCCAGGTGAAGCCCTCGAACCACATCCCGTACGCGACCGCGGCCACCTGCGCGAACTGCCACACGGCGACCGACTTCTCGGTGATGCCGACGCTGTCGAACATCCACCAGTACGCGCAGAGCACGACCACCAATTGCGTGCAGTGCCACGGCACGACGCAGGCGGCAACGTTCGCGATCCCGGCCGCGAACTTCAAGATCACGACCATGATCGCACTGGCGAACGGCGGCACGGTCAAGCACGTGCCAACGACCCAGGCCTGCGAGCTGTGTCACGTGGGTGCAGGCTCCAGCGTCGCGACGACGGTCCTCGATACCTCGAAGTTCTCCGGCTCCAAGTTCAGTCACCAGGGGCTGACGACCTGTTCGGCCTGCCATGGCTCGACGATCACCAATTCGTCGTTCACCGGTATCACGAACATCATCGTGATCCCGCCGAAGACCCCGGCCGGGGCGGCGACTGCGCACATCCCGACCGGCGACGCCTGCGAGAGCTGTCACCTGCCGACGATGCCCTCGGCGCTGGTCGCCGCGAACTCGACCGCGACCGCGTCGACCTCGCTGTTCGGCAGCTACCTGCCGACGACGACGCAGATCCACGCAGGGTTCACCTCCAGCTCCACCTGCCAGAACTGCCACGAGGCGCCCTACGCCTGGCTCGGCATGGGCAAGTACCCGATCGCGCCGTCGACGTTCCAGGCCGGCAAGCAATACACGGGCTTCCAGACGCGGCCGGGCTCGGTCGCGAGCACGTTCGTGGTCAAGGACGCGGCACATCCGACCAGCGGCGACTGCGCCTCGTGCCACGGCAGCAACTTCAACTACTTCGACAGCTCCGTTAAGCCGTCAAACCATATTCCGTACGCGACCGCGGCCACCTGCGCGAGCTGCCACACGGCGGCCGACTTCTCGGTGATGCCGACGCTGTCGAACATCCACAAGTACGCGCAGAGCCAGACGACCAACTGCGTGCAGTGCCACGGCACGACGCAGGCGGCGACGTTCGCTATCCCGGCGGCCAACTTCAAGATCACCACGATGATCTCGATTGCCGGCGGCGGTTCGGTCACCCACCTGCCGACCACGCAGGGCTGCGAGATCTGCCACGTCGGCGCGGGCTCCAGCGTGGCGACCACGGTGCAGGACACCTCGAAGTTCTCCGGCTCCAAGTTCAGCCATGCGAGCGTCACGACCTGCGTGTCCTGCCACGGCCCTGCCGTGAGCCCGTCGGGCTTCACCGGTATCGCCAAGATCATCGTCGAGCCGCCGACGACGCCGGCCGGAGCCGCGAGCGCGCACATCCCGTCCAGCACCGCCTGCGAGACCTGCCACCTGGGCTCGATGCCGACCGGCCAGATCGCGGCGAGCTCGAACGCGCCCGTGCCGGGCTCGTTGTTCGCGACCCCGGTACCGACGACGGCGCAGATCCACAGCGGCGTGACCACCGGCTGCCAGAACTGCCACGAGGGCGGCTACGCCTGGATGGGCATGAACAAGTACCCGATCAGTCCGGCGACGCTATCGACCAACTCCGCGACGCAGTACACGGGCTTCCAGACGCGTCCGGGCAAGGCGGCCGGCACGTACATGGTCCTCGACGCCGCGCACCCGACCACGGGCGACTGCTATTCCTGCCACGGCACGAGCTTCAACTACTTCAGCGGCCAGGCGCTGCCGACGAACCACATCCCGATTCTGACCGGCGCCGCTTGCTCGACCTGTCATACGACGGCCGGCAACTTCGCCCTCTACACGACCAACATGAACCAGCTGCACACTGCGGTATCGACCACCTGCAGCACCTGCCATGCCGACGGCAAGGGTCCGTTCGCCGGCGCGACGGGCTTTGCAATCGTGCAGATGTCGACCAAGGGTCTGCACATCCCGATCACCATGGCCGGTGTCGCGGTCGAGTGCAGCGGCTGCCACAAGACCGTGACCACCTTCAGCGGCACGATCATGAGCCACGGCGCGATCGGTGACACGGCGACCAGCGCCGCCGGCAACGCCTGCGACGCGTGCCACGAGTTCGGCTACCGCAACAAGTTCTACGGCGTCGC
>JANXQL010000111.1 GCA_025356815.1 Pseudomonadota bacterium | reverse complement strand
TGAAGGTCGCAACGGTGCCGGTCGCGTCGAGCGCGACGGTGCCCGTCGGGCTGACACAGGGGCTCGTGCAGGCCACGGTGAAGCTCGCAGCGTCGAGTGGCGCCACCGGCTCGTTGAACGTGACCGTGATAAGCGTGTTCGTCGTCACCACGCCCGTCGCGCCGTCGGCCGGCGTCTCGGCGATCACGACCGGGCGGACGGCGGTGATGCCCTTCGCCCCCAGAATCGGATCCTTCCCGCATCCAGCAGCCAGCGCGCCAAGCGCCAGCACCATCAACCACATTCCACGTCGCGGAGAGGACTTGCGCATTGTCATGGTCGCCCCAGATGAAGAGTTTCGATGGACATTCGATCGCGGCAGCAGCCGGTCACCGCTGCGGCAGCACGCGACAGACCGGCCGCGGGCGAAGATTGCTCCGGCAATCCGATCGAAGTCCGTACGGCAACTAACAGAACTCAAGAAGTTTCACGGAGTCAATCCGTTGGGCGGGCCGCTGCCAACGTGAAAGCGATTGCCCCCTGCGAGCCGCAGCCGCTTCGTGAGCGCGAGTTCGAGCTGCGCGCTCGCGGAAGCCGCCGCCGGTTCTCTCTCATGAAGCCCGAGGAGACGGGAACCTTGGCCGCGGGCGGCTGCTGGAGTTGGCCCGGCGGCTTCAGACGGTCCCTGCATCACTCCGGGCGATTGAGGTTCATCTGAGTCGCCTTTCGAGGAGATCATCATGGGGCATGGATCGGGTCCTGGGCATCGTTTATCGCCCGAGGACAGCCGCAGTCTTCAGGCTCTTTTGGGAACAGGTATCACCCATCAAGCGGCCGCTGCCGCTGTGGGGTGTTCGGCGAAGTCTGTACAGCGATTGCTGAGACGGACCGGTGGCGTAAAGGCACGATGTACGCCACGAGCTGGGATTCGGCTGTCGACGCTTGAGCGCGAGGAGATCTCGAGAGGCATGCAAGCTGGGATTTCCTGTCGCGCCATCGCACGGCTGTTAGGCCGATCAGCGTCGACCGTATCCCGTGACGTGGCGGCGGGCGGCGGGAGAACGCGCTACCGTGCGTGGCGGGCTGAAGCGCGAGCTTGTCGCCGCGCGCGTCGACGCAAGGGTTCGAAGCTGACGGCAAGTGGGCCTCTTCGGCGGGAGGTCGAGCGACGACTCTTGCAGCGGTGGTCGCCGCAGCAGATTTCCGCTCGGCTGCGCACTGACTACAAGGACGATCTGACCATGCGCATTTCGCACGAGACGAACTACCAATCGTTGTTCGTACAGGGTCGTGGCGCGCTCCGTAGCGAGCTGCCGCGCTGCCTACGAACCGGACGTGCGCAGCGCCGTTCGGCTCGCCACATGGAGGGCGTGGGCGAGCTCAAGCACATGGTGCTGCTGAGCGATCGACCTGCCGAGGTTGCCGACAGGGCGGTGCCAGGCCATTGGGCGGGCGACCTGATTATCGGCAAGAGGTCCTCGTCAGCGATCGCGACGCTCGTTGAGCGCAAGACCAGATTCATCATGCTCTGCTGCCTTCCGGATGGCCGCCTTGCCGAGGACGTCAAGGTCGCGCTAGCGAAGAAGATCGGCGCGCTGCCAGAGCTACTTCGCCTATCGCTTACGTGGGATCGCGGCAAGGAGATGGGCGAGCACGTTCGCTTCACGGTCGAAACAGGCGTCAAAGTCTACTTCTGCGACCCCCATAGCCCCTGGCAACGGGCTACGAACGAAAACAGTAACGGTCTCATTCGGCAGTACTTCCCGAAGGGAACAGACCTGTCAGGCTATACACAGCGTCAACTCGATCAAGTCGCCGCCGAGTTGAACGGCCGCCCTCGACAAACGCTTGCATGGCAGACACCATCGGAGTCGTTCGCCCGCGTTGTTGCGATGGCCGCAGCGGAAAGTCTGGCGGGTTGATTGTCACTCAGGGAGGCCAGTCCCTCAAGTTGCATGTAGCGGCGTTGCAGTTGCCACTCGTCGTTCTGCTCGAGCAGCAACGCACCTACGAGGCGGATGACGGCGGATTCGTTGGGGAAGATGCCGATGACATCGGTGCGACGTTTGACCTCCGCGTTGAGTCGCTCGAGCGGATTGGTGCTGTGGATCTGCGTTCGGTGAGCCTTCGGGAACGCCATGAACGACAGCACTTCGGTCTCAGCGGTATCCATCAACTCACCGAGCTTCGGCAGCTTCACGCGCAGCTGGTCTGCAACGACCCTTCAATGCTCGGTGGCGGTCTCGAACGAGTCCTGCGCGAACGCCGTATTGATCGCGGCGAGCACCATCTGCCGCTGTCCCTTTCCGGCGTGGGCGAGCGCATTGCGTAGGAAGTGGACCTTGCAGCGCTGCCAGGTCGCGTTCAGCACCTTGGCGACAGCAGCCTTTAGGCCCTCGTGGGCGTCGGAGATGACCAGCTTTACTCCGCGTAGCCCACGACGGGTCAGCGAGCGCAGGAAGGGCCTCCAGAGCGGCTCCGCCTCGCTTGGCCCGACGGCCATGCCCAGCAGCTGACGCACGCCCTCGGTGTTCACGGCAACGGCGATTATTACGGCCTTGGACACGATCCGGCCGGCCTCCCGTGACTTCACGTAGGTCGCATCGATCCACAGGTACGGCCAGTCACCCTCAAGGGGCCGATCGAGGAACGCGTGGACCCGTTCGTCGATCTCGGTGCACAGCCGGCTGACCTGGCTCTTCGAGATCCCGGACATGCCCATCGCCTTGACCAGCTCGTCGACCGAGTGGGTCGAGACGCCTTGGATATACGCCTCCTGGATGACCGCGGCGAGCGCCTTCTCCGCGGTCCGGCGGGGCTCCAGGAACGGCGGGAAGTAGCTGCCGGAGCGCAGCTTCGGGATCTTGACGTTGACCGCTCCGGCTCGGGTCTCCCAGAGTCGTTCCCGGTAGCCGTTACGGCTGTTCTGCCGGTCGGCGCTACGCTCGCCGTAGGCAGCCGCACAGAGGTTCTGGACATCCATGTTCATCACGCGCTGCACAACGTGCTGGATCATCTCTCGCAGCAGATTGGTGTCCGCCCCCTTCTCGACGAGCTCGGACAGTGCAATGCTTTGCTTGGTCATCGTGGTGTTCTCCGGTCTAACGTTCGGCCTGGTAACCAAACCTTAAACCGAGACCCACGATGGCCTCTGATCGCCGCCGCCCGTTCGGGCTCCGCCCTCACGGGCGGCGGCGGCATCTGCCAATCAGCCAACCCCCATCTCGTACACCACTCCGCGGGACGCAATCGGCGCCTCGCAATTTCCTCTCAGTGAAGAGCCTGTCCTTTTACGGAATGGTCAGTCTTAATTGCCAGCGGCAAGCGCCGTTATTTTAGTGTGGGCGGATCTGCTTCAATAGATTGCGAGTGCTGTCTCATCTACTGAGAAGGTCTACAATGCGGCCGATGCATCGTGTCTACCTCCCAATAGTCGGCCCGGGCCGCTTAGAGAGCAGCGATTCGAACTTCAGTGTCCTGCAATGAAGTTCCACTTCCTCGACCGTAGTACCGTCGTCCGGATTCTCGAGCACCCGGTTCGTGCTGTAGCCACCCTGGTGCGACCGGCCTTTCTCTTCGCGGGTGATCGTATGAATCGTGTGGTGCAACCCCAGCATCTCCTGCGCGTGATGAACGACGCCCGCGACACAGTGCGGGTACTTGGCGCAGTACGTGTCATGGTTCGATGCGGACGCACACCGAAGATTGCAGGGACGTTCGTCCGTCATATCAATTGTGATGTCGTGACTCATGAAAGCGCTCCGGTCATCGGAGAGGGGCCCGTGTAGAGTCAATCGTAGGCGGTGTGGCCACAATTGCATCAGCGGTTTCCGATACTGGCGGGCCGCACGCGCAAGCCGGCGACGCGCGGCTCATGGTCGGTCGAAAACGTGGCGGATTAGCCTGATTCGGGCTGCGAACGAGACTCGGTCGCGATTCTGGCCGGTCGCCTTGCGCGGGTTGGAGGGAAGAAGTCACTGTCCGTGGCAAGGAAGTGCTTCGCAACAACGTCGTGGGCGATGAATTCCACGTCAACGTTTGGCCGAGCTTCCAATTACCCACAACTTCCTTAGTCAAGTAAATAACTTGCAGAAAGCTCTTGCAAGGTAAGCTTGGCCACCCGCTTGCTGCCGGTCGGTGATCTTGAAGTCCGCACCACACTCGCATGCAAGAAGGCCCAAGTGAGTTATGTTCCCAAAACCTTGAGTCCGTGTGCCTGAGCGGCCAGTCCCAGCGCGGCATCATGTGTGGCCATGATGGGTTCGACGCCGGTTGCGTCCTTCCACAGCAAAGCAGAGGCAAGGTGGATCGCGTCAAGCGTACCTAGCTCGGTCGGCATCGGTTGCGCCGCTCGATCAAGAACAACCGAATCGATTTCGACCAGTTCCAGTGAGTCAATAATCGAGAGGATCGTCGAACGCCGCCGGGCAATCTCCACATCGGAGAGGTTGGCGCGCAGTCTCGTGCGATCTAACGTCCGCA
>JANXQL010000069.1 GCA_025356815.1 Pseudomonadota bacterium | reverse complement strand
AACGGGCCGGGATTCTCTGCCCTCGCTTTGCATAATCGAATACCGTCGATTACTGGTTTTTTTGTTTCGAATGTCTAGGACTCGCGTAAATGCGTCTCAATTGCGCACTAGGCGCCATGCTCGGCCTCGGCCCAGGCCCGGCGCGGCACCCATGCCAACCGCTTTCCCTACATGGATGTCTGACGTATACTCGGGGGCTGAAGGGAACCGGCTCTGGCGGAGCGGTTCTGAGGTCGAGATGAAAGCCCCTGTGGGGGCTTTTTCGTTTGGGTCGGGGCCGTGACGGGTCCGCGACCGCGAGAATGGGCCGACGGCCCATTTTTTTGGCCTGTTTTTTGGGCCTGGATTGCGAAGGGGCCGTCGCGGCCCGGGGCACGGGAATGCGCGAGGCGCTGATCAGGCTGCTGGAGCCGGAGGTGACGACGCGGGGGCTGGAGCTCGTCGAGCTCGAGTACCACGCCCACCGTGGCGGCGCAGTGCTGCGGCTCTACATAGACAGGCCCGGTGGCGAGACCGAGGCCAATCGGGTGACGGTGGAGGATTGCGAGACGGTGAGCCGCGCGGTGAGTGCCGCGCTGGACGTCGCAGACCCCATCAAGGCGGAGTACACCCTCGAGGTGTCCTCGCCGGGATTCGACCGGCCGCTGCGGACGCGCGAGCACTTCGTGCGCCACGTCGGCAGGCGGGTACATGTCGAGAGCCTGCTGCCGCGCGACGGACGTCGTCGCTGGACGGGGCAGCTCACGGCGGTAGGCGACGCGGGCGTGACGCTCGAGGTCGACGAAACGATTGTTGAATTGAGCCTTAACGAGATCAAGACGGCGCGGCTGGTGCCCGATGACGGCACGCGGCGGGAGTGACGAGACATGGCGAGAACTACGCTGAAGGAAATCGTTGACGCGGTCGAAAGCGTCGCCAACGAGAAGAGCATCGACAAGGAGATCATCTTCGATGCGCTCGAAGCTGCTCTGGCCTCCGCGACGCGCAAGCGTCACGGCGAGGACATGGACGTGCGCGTTGCGATCAACCGCAAGACCGGTGATTACGAGGTGTTCCAGCGCTGGAAGGTGTTCGCAGACGACTCGCGCGAACTCGAGTTCCCCGAGCGCGAGCTGCGCTTCGAGGACGCGCTGGACGTGAACCCGGCGGCGGAGATCGGCGGTTACGTCGAGGTCCCGCTCGAGGGCGAGTCGTTCGGGCGAATCGACGCGCAGACCGCGAAGCAAGTCATCGTGCAGATGGTGCGCGAGGCCGAGCGTGCGCAGGTCGTCGAGGCCTATCAGGACCGCATCGGCACCCTGGTCAGCGGCATCGTCAAGCGCGTCGATCGAAACGGTGTCTACGTCGACCTCGGCCAGAATGCAGAGGCGTTCGTACCGCGCGAGAACCTGATCCCGCGCGAGCCGATCCGCACGCAGGATCGCATCAAGGCGTACCTGAAGGAAGTGCGCTCCGAGCCGCGCGGCCCGCAGATCTTCCTGTCGCGCACGGCTCCCGAGTTCCTGATCGAGCTGTTCAAGCTCGAGGTTCCGGAAGTCGGCCAGGGCCTGATCCAGATCCTTGGCGCCGCCCGTGACGCGGGCATCCGCGCCAAGATCGCGGTCAAGAGCCACGACCCGCGCATCGACCCGGTCGGCGCCTGCGTCGGCATGCGCGGCAGCCGCGTGCAGGCCGTCTCCAATGAGATTGCCGGCGAGCGCGTCGACATCATCCCGTTCGAGGACAACCCGGCGCAGTTCGTCATCAACGCGATGCAGCCGGCCGAGGTCACCTCGATCGTCGTCGACGAAGACCAGCACAGCATGGACATCGCCGTGGCGGAGGAGAAACTGTCGCAGGCGATCGGCCGCGGCGGCCAGAACATCCGCCTCGCGTCGGAGCTGACCGGCTGGAAGCTCAATATCATGAGCGAGCAGCAGGCCGACGAGAAGAGCGAGTCGGAGACGAAGGAACTGCGCGACATGTTCATGAAGTCGCTCGACGTCGACGCCGACGTCGCGACCATCCTCGTGCAGGAGGGTTTTTCGACCATCGAGGAAATCGCCTACGTGCCGACCAACGAACTGCTCGCCATCGAGGAGTTCGACGACAACATCGTGCGCGAACTGCGCAACCGCGCGCGCGACGTGCTGCTGACGCAGGCGATCGCGACCGAGGAGAGCGCGGACGGCGCCCCGTCCGACGACCTGCTGACGGTCGAGGGCATGGACGAGACGCTCGCCGCGGCACTCGTGGCCCGCGGCATCCATACGCGCGAGGAACTCGCGGAGCAGTCGACCGAGGATCTGGAAGGTATCGACGACCTGGACGACGCGCGCGCGGGCAGGCTCATCATGGCCGCCCGAGCCCACTGGTTCGCCGACGGCGCCGCGTCATCTTGAGGAGCTTCCTGAATGTCTGATGTCACGGTTGCCCAGTTCGCCGAGGTACTGAAGGTACCGGTCGAAAAGCTGCTCAAGCAGCTGGACGAGGCCGGTATCCGCGTTGCCGGTGCAGAAGACCGGATCAGCGACGAGGCCAAGACGGAACTGCTGTCGTACCTGCGTCGCGCCCACGGCCGTACGCAGGAAGAGGCGGTCGCCGCCGGTCCACGCAAGATCACTCTGCAGCGCAAGACGCAGAGCGAGATCAAGGTCAGCGCGGCCCAGGGCCGCGCCCGCACGGTCAGCGTCGAGGTCCGCACCAAGCGCACCTACATCAATCGCGGCGTGCTCGAGGAGCAGGCGCGGGTTGCGCAGGAAGAGGCCGACAAGATCAAGGAGGCCGAGGACGCGGCGCGCCGCGCGGTTGAGGAGGCGCAGCAGCGCCAGGCCGACGAGGAAGCCCGTCGCCGCTCGGACGAGGAGAACAAGCGTCGCGCCGAGGAAGACGCGCGCAAGGCGCTCGAGGACGAGGCGCGTCGCCAGTCCGAGCAGGCCGCGCGCGACGAGGCCGAGCGTGCCCGCAAGGCAGCGACCCCCGAGAAGCCCGCCCGTGCCGAGGTCGACAAGGGCGACACGCGCTACGGCCGCAAGGAGCTGCACGTCTCCACCGACGTCAGCAACCGCTACAAGAAGAAGAAGCCGATGCGCGGCGGCCGCCGCGGCGGCGCCAGTTCGCCCGAAGGCCGGCATGCATTCGAGCTGCCGACCCAGCCGATCAAGCGCGAAGTGTCGATTCCGGAGACGATCACCGTCGCCGAGCTCGCGCAGAAAATGGCGGTCAAGGGCAGCGAGCTGATCAAGGCGCTGATGAACATGGGCGTGATGGCGACGATCAACCAGCCGCTCGACCAGGACACCGCGGTGCTGGTGGTCGAGGAGCTGGGCCATACCGCCAAGCCCATGAACGAGAATGCGCTCGAGGAAGGCCTGCAGGCCGAGGTCGATGCCAGCATCGAGCTCGTGCCGCGGCCGCCGGTCGTCACGATCATGGGTCACGTCGACCATGGCAAGACCTCGCTGCTCGACTACATCCGTCGCGCCAAGGTCGCGGCGGGCGAGGCCGGCGGCATCACGCAGCACATCGGCGCGTACCACGTGACGACGCCGCGCGGCATCATCACCTTCATCGATACGCCGGGACACGCCGCGTTCACCTCGATGCGCGCCCGCGGCGCGCAGGTGACCGACATCGTGGTGCTGGTCGTCGCGGCCGACGACGGCGTCATGCCGCAGACGATCGAGGCGATCCAGCACGCGAAGGCGGCCGAGGTGCCGATCGTCGTGGCGCTGAACAAGATGGACAAGACCGAGGCCGAGCCCGATCGCGTCAAGAGCGAGCTCGTCCAGCACGGCGTCATCCCCGAGGAGTACGGCGGCGAAGCGATCTTCGTGCCGGTCTCCGCGAAGACCGGCGCAGGCGTGGACCAGCTGCTCGAGTCGCTGCTGCTGCAGGCCGAGTTGCTCGAACTCACCGGCGCGCCGGCGGGCCCTGCGGCCGGCGTGGTGCTGGAGTCGAGCATCGAGAAGGGCCGTGGCGCGGTCGCCACCGTGCTCATCAAGCGCGGCACGCTCAAGACAGGCGACTTCATCCTCGCCGGCCAGGAGTACGGTCGCGTACGTGCGATGTTCGACGAGCGGGCGGCCGCCGTCGACAGCGCGGGTCCGTCGATACCGGTGCAGGTGCTCGGCCTGTCGGGCGCCCCGAACGCGGGCGACGACCTGCTGGTGCTCGAGAGCGAGCGCAAGGCGCGCGAGGTCGCCACCTTCCGCCGCAGTAAGAGCCGTGACAGCAAGCTGGCCAAGGCCACGACCAACATCGAGGACGTGTTCTCCAATTACGAGGAGGGCAAGGCCCTGCAGACCGTGCAGGTCGTCATCAAGGCGGACGTGCAGGGTTCGGCAGAGGCGCTCAAGGAGGCCCTCACCAAGCTCTCCACCAGCGAGGTGGCCGTCAAAGTCATGTCCTCGGGCGTGGGTGGAATCACCGAGTCCGACGTCATGCTCGCCGCGGCCTCCAAGGCCCGGATCATCGCCTTTAACGTCCGTGCCGATGCCGCCGCCCGCACCGCGCTCAAGGACCAGGGCATCGAGATCCAGTACTACAGCGTCATCTATGAGGCCATCGACGATGTGCGTGCAGCGCTGTCGGGCATGCTCTCGCCGGAGATCCGCGACAACATCGTGGGCCTGGCGCAGGTGCGGGACGTGTTCCACTCGAGCAAGTTCGGCCAGGTGGCCGGCTGCCTCGTGACCGAGGGCTTCGTCAAGCGCAACAACCCGATCCGCGTGCTGCGCGACAACGTCGTGATCTTCGAAGGCGCGCTGGAGTCGCTGCGCCGCTTCAAGGACGACGTCGCCGAGGTCCGCTCGGGCACCGAGTGCGGCATCGCCGTCAAGGACTACAACGACGTGCGGGCCGGCGACCAGATCGAGTGCTACGAGCGCGTGGTGATCACGCGAACGCTGTGACGTGCCGAAGGACTTCCAGCGTAGCCGGCGGATAGAGGAGCAGATCCTGCGTCTGCTGGTCGATCTCGTGCGCCACGAGGTCAAGGATCCGCGCGTGGGCCTGGTCACGATCACGGCCGTCGAGGTCAGCCGTGACCTGAGCCATGCCAAGGTGTACTTCCTGCCGTTCGACTCCAAGCGGCCGGTCGAGGAGGTCCGCACCGCGCTCGCGTCGGCGGCCGGATTCCTGCGCATTCACCTGAAGAAGCAGCTGCAGATCCGCCACGTGCCGGAATTGCGCTTCCTGCCGGATGCCACCATCGACGAGGCAGCGCGTCTGTCGGCGCTGATCAACACCGCCGTGGCCAGCGATGAGCGCCGCGCGGCCGAGGCACACGCGTCGTCGGACGCTGCGACGCCGCCGGACGGCGAACCCGCCGGAGGCGACCCGACGCCATGACCGGTCGCGCGATGCGTGCACGGCGCGAGTGGCGGACGGTGGATGGGATCGTGCTGCTCGACAAGCCGATCGGCATGAGCTCGAACCAGGCGCTGCAGCGCGTGCGCCGCCTCTACAACGCCCGCAAGGCCGGCCACACCGGCTCACTCGATCCGCTCGCCTGCGGCGTGCTGCCGCTGTGCTTCGGTCAGGCGACCAAGGTGGCGGGCCTGATGCTCGATGCAGACAAGCGCTACCAGGCGACGGTGTCGATGGGCGCGCGCACCGTGACCGGCGATCGCGAGGGCGAGGTGGTCGAGCGTCGGCCGGTGCCGCCGCTGTCGGGCGCCGAGGTGAAGGCGGTGCTGCAGCGCTTCGTCGGCGCGACGACGCAGGTGCCACCGATGTATTCCGCGCTCAAGCGCGATGGTCAGGCACTCTACGCGCTCGCTCGCCAGGGCATCGAGGTCGAGCGGCCGCCACGGCCCGTCCGAATCGAGACCCTCTCGCTGCTCGGGCTCGGGCAGGACTGGCTGTCCTTCGAGGTGACCTGCTCGAAGGGGACGTACGTGCGCACGCTGGCGGAGGACATCGCCGCGGGCCTGGGCACCACCGGCCACCTGTCGGCACTGCGCCGCACCGATGTCGGCGGGGCGCTGTCGAACCTGCCGGCCCATCCGCTCGCGGCGCTGGAGGCGCTCGAAGGCAACGAGGTGGCGCTGGATGCGCTGCTGTTGCCACCGGACACGGTCCTCGGCGCGCTGCCGGCGGTCACCCTGACGATGGCGACGACGGCAAGCTACCTGCAGGGCCAGGCTGTGGAAGGCGCCCCGGGTGCCGCCGGGCAGGTGCGCGTCTATGCCGTCGATGGCAGGTTCCTCGGCGTCGCCGAAGCCGACGCCGCAAGCGGCCGGATCCGGCCCTCGAGGCTGATGGCGACGCTTACCTGAAAGTCTCGCTGCCGCAATCATTTGCGTGCACTATCTCGAGGTGACCGCCGGTCCGCCTCGCGGCCCGGCGGGGCGCGCCGGATTGCCGCCACCGCCCGTTTCACGCGTTTGCCACGACTTTACGGCCGGCGGCCGAGCGCGTACGCTTCGCGGCGAAATTTCCATTTGGAACAAAGCCCTGCGATGCGAATCACGATATTTGGTTCAGGTTACGTCGGATTGGTGACCGGAGCTTGCCTGGCGGATGCGGGCAACCAGGTCGTCTGCGTGGACGTCGATCCGGCCAAGATCGACCGGCTCAATCGCGGCGAGGTGCCGATCCACGAGCCGGGGCTCGACGAGATGATCGCGCGCAACATGGCCAAGGGCCGGCTGCGCTTCACGACCGACGCGTCCGAGGGCGTCGCCCACGGCCTGTTCCAGATGATCGCGGTCGGCACGCCACCCGACGAGGACGGTTCTGCGGACCTTAAGTACGTGCTGGCGGTCGCCCGGACCGTCGCCGAGCACATGACCGACTACAAGGTCGTGATCACCAAGTCGACCGTGCCGGTCGGGACCTCCGACCGGGTGCGCGCGGCGCTCACCCAGACGCTCGCGGCGCGCGGCGCGATGCTCGAGTTCGACGTGGTCTCGAACCCTGAATTCCTCAAGGAAGGTGCGGCCATCACCGACTTCCTGCGCCCCGACCGCGTCATCGTCGGCACCGACAAGCCGGCCGTCACCGAGCTGATGCGGGCGCTGTACGAGCCGTTCACGCGCAACCACGAGCGGCTGATCGTCATGGACATCCGCTCCGCGGAGCTGACCAAGTACGCGGCGAACGCGATGCTCGCGACCAAGATCTCGTTCATGAACGAGATCGCGAACCTGTCCGAGCTGCTCGGCGCCGACGTCGAGAAGGTCCGCATCGGCATCGGCTCGGATCCGCGCATCGGTTACGGGTTCATCTACCCGGGCGTCGGCTACGGCGGCTCGTGCTTCCCCAAGGACGTGCAGGCGCTGGAGCGCTCGGCGCGTGCGGCGGGTTACGAGCCACGCATCCTCGCCGCCGTCGAGGAGGTCAACACGCGCCAGAAGCAGGTGCTGTTCCAGAAGATCCACGCCCACTACGCAGGCGCCCTGAAGGGCCGCACGTTCGCCGTCTGGGGGCTCGCGTTCAAGCCCAATACCGACGACATGCGCGAGGCACCGAGCCGGGTGCTGCTCGAGGCGCTGTGGGCGTCAGGCGCGCGCGTGCGCGCGTACGACCCGGTCGCGATGCCCGAGACGCAGCGGATCTACGGCGAGCGTGCCGACCTTGTGCTCGCCGCGAGCATGGAGGAGGCCCTGACCGGGGCTGATGCGCTGGCGATCGTCACCGAATGGCGCGAGTTCCGCAGCCCCGACTTCGACGCGCTGAAGGCGGCGCTCTCAGCCCCGGTCATCTTCGACGGCCGCAACCTCTACGATCCGCAGCTGATGGCCCGCTACGGGTTTCGTTACTACGGCATCGGCCGCGGGGCGCGCGCGCGCTGAGTCCGACGGCGCGGCGAACGTTCTAGGAGCCCTGCATGCTGATCCCCGTGATCCTCTCCGGCGGCGCCGGCACCCGGCTGTGGCCGCTGTCGCGCGAGCATCATCCCAAGCAGTTCCTGCCGCTGGTCGGCGAGCAGACGATGCTGCAGGACACGGTGCTGCGCCTGGGCGGGCTCGGCGCCGGCGGGCCGATCGTGGTCTGCAACGAGCACCACCGCTTCCTGGTCGCCGAGCAGTTGCGCCAGATCGGCGTCGCGCCGACGGCGATCATGCTCGAGCCCGTCGGACGCAACACCGCGCCTGCGGTCGCGATCGCGGCGCTCGCGGCGCTGCAGTCGACGGCCGGCGAGAGCGCCATGCTGCTGGTGCTGCCCGCTGACCACCTGCTGCGCGACGTGGCGGCGTTCTGTGCCGCCGTGAGGCGCGGTCTTGCCGCCGCGCATGCCGGCAAGCTGGTCACCTTCGGCGTCGTGCCGACGCACGCGGAGACCGGCTACGGGTACATTCGCCGCGGCGCGGGCGAGGGGCCTGCCTACCCGATTGCCGAGTTCGTCGAGAAACCCGATGCCGAGCGCGCCGCGCGCTATGTCGCGTCCGGCGAGTACCTGTGGAACAGCGGCATGTTCCTGTTCGGCGCGCGTCGCTACCTCGACGAACTCGCCAGATTCGCACCGGCGATGCTGGACGCGAGTCGCGCGGCGCTCGCGGGGGCGAAGCGGGACCTAGACTTCACGCGCCTGGAGCCGGCCGACTTCGCGCGCTGCCCGGGCGATTCGATCGACTATGCGGTGATGGAGAAGACCCACGACGCCGTGGTCGTGCCGTTGGACGCGGGCTGGAGCGACGTGGGCTCCTGGTCGGCGCTGCAGGACAGCACGCCGGCGGACGCCAACGGCAACGTCACCCGTGGCGACGTCGTCAGCGAGGATTCGAGCGGCTGCTACCTGTACTCGACCCAGCGGCTGGTCGCGACCGTGGGGCTGAAGGACCACGTCGTCGTCGAGACCAAGGACGCGGTGCTGGTGGCGCCCAAGTCGCGCGTGCAGGACGTCAAGAATCTGGTGGCCCGGCTCAAGGCCGAGGGCCGCAGTGAACCGTCCCTGCATCGCGAGGTGCTGCGCCCCTGGGGCAGCTATGACAGCATCGATGCGGGCAGCCGCTTCCAGGTCAAGCGCCTGACCGTAAAGCCCGGTGCGCAGCTGTCGCTGCAGATGCACCACCACCGCGCCGAGCACTGGATCGTTGTGTCCGGCACGGCACGGATCACCTGTGACGAGCGGGTCTTCCTGCTGTCGGAGAACGAGTCGACCTACATCCCGATCGGTGCCAGGCACCGCATCGAGAACCCCGGCCGCGTGCCACTGCACATCGTCGAGGTGCAGTCGGGTGCGTACCTGGGCGAGGATGACATCGTCCGCTTCGAGGACAACTACGGCCGCACGGACAGCGACCACTAGCCCCGGCCGCAGCGGCGGCCGGGGAGATTTCCACAGACAACGATTGCGGAGCGACCGCCGATGGCACCGATAACCTCCTTCAAGGCCTACGACCTGCGTGGCCGGATCCCGACCGAGCTGAACCCGGACATCGCCTATCGGGTGGCGCGGGGCTATGCGCAGTTCCTCTGCCCCAAGCGGATCTGCGTCGGTCGCGACATCCGCCTGTCGAGCGCACAGCTTGCGCAGAGCGTGATCCAGGGCCTGGTCGACGCTGGGGTCGACGTCGTCGACATCGGCCTGTGCGGCACGGAAGGGGTGTACTTCGCGACCTTTGCGCTCGGCCTCGACGGCGGAATCATGGTGACGGCCAGCCACAACCCGCCCGACTACAACGGCATGAAGTTCGTGCGCGAGGGGTCGCGGCCGATCTCGGGCGACACGGGCCTGCAAGACATCCGCCGCTTCGCCGAGGCCGCCGCGTTCCCGGCGCCTGCGCGCCGCGGCACCGTCACCGAGCTCGACACCGGCCCGCGCTACCTCGAGCATCTGCTGTCGTACGTGGACCGCGCCCGGCTCAAGCCATTGAAGATCGTCTGCAACGCCGGCAACGGCGGGGCCGGGCTCGTCGTCGACAAGCTCGAGCCGCACCTGCCGTTCGAGTTCGTCAAGGTGTTCCACCAGCCGGACGGCACCTTCCCGAACGGTGTCCCCAACCCGATGCTGGAGCAGAACCACGCGCCGGTCATCGAGGCGATCCGTCGCACCAAAGCCGACATGGGGATCGCCTGGGACGGCGACTACGACCGCTGCTTCTTCTTCGATGCCGAGGGCAAGTTCATCGAGGGCTACTACATCGTCGGCCTGCTGGCCTCGGTGTTCCTCAAGCGCACGCCGGGCGCCACGATCATCCATGACCCGCGCCTGACCTGGAACACGATCGACCTCGTGCGCGAACTCGGCGGCCGCGCCGTGCAGTGCAAGTCCGGGCATGCCTTCATCAAGGCGGAAATGCGCCGCGTCGACGCGGTCTACGGCGGCGAGATGAGCGCGCACCACTACTTTCGAGACTTCGCCTACTGCGACAGCGGCATGATCCCGTGGCTGGTGCTCGCGCAGGTGCTGTCCGAGACCGGCCAGTCGCTCGCCTCGCTGGTGGACGAACGCGTGCGGATGTTCCCGTCCAGCGGCGAGATCAACCGTCGGGTCCCGGACGGCCCGGTCGCCATCGCGGCGGTCGAGGCGAAGTACGTCGGCGCGGCGATCGTCCGCGACGACACGGACGGGCTGTCGCTCGAGTTCGGGGCTTGGCGCCTGAACCTGCGCTCCTCCAACACCGAACCGCTGTTGCGGCTGAACGTGGAGAGCCGGGGCGACATCGCGCTGATGAAGGCCAAGACGGCGGAAATCCTCGACTTTCTCAACACGCTGGGGGCGATCGCGACGGATCACTGAGGCGGCGATGGCGCGAGACGGACGTCACGCCCCCGGAGATTGGCCGAGCGACTCAGACGCGTTCTCAATTACACTTGCGCCGATGAGCGGAGAGTTTCCCTTGCCCCATGACGTGGCGCTGCCCGCCCTCGCGGGCGCCATTGGGCTTGGCGCCCTGACGGCCATGACCGATGCACGGATCCTGGCTGTGCTTGCGCCGGCCGGCCCCGGCGGGGCGGACCTGCCCGAACGGCTCGCCGAGCTGGGTTTCCTTGCCGGCGAGCGTGTGCGGGTGCTCGCGCGGGCGCCCTTCGGCGATCCGCTGGCCGTGCGCGTCGGCAGCGGCACCTTCGCGTTGCGCCGCGCCGAAGCCGATTGCATCCGGGTGCTGCCGCTGGACGCGGCATCGCGATGAGCGCCGCTGCCGAGCCGCTCGTGGCGCTGGTGGGCAATCCGAACTGCGGCAAGACCGCGCTGTTCAACCTGTTGACCGGTAGCCGCCAGAAGATCGGCAACTACGCCGGCGTGACGGTCGAGCGCAAAGAAGGTCGGCTGGTCGCGTCGGCCGGTCGCGCCGTGCGCGTGCTCGACCTGCCCGGTGCCTACAGCTTGCGGCCGCGGACGCCGGACGAGCAGATCACCTGCGACTTCGTGCTGGGCAAGCTGGCCGACGAGCCGCTGCCGGACCTCGTGGTCGCGGTCGTCGACGCCACCAATTTGCGCCGTCACCTGCGCCTGGTGCTGGCGCTGCTGCGGGTCGGACATCCGCTGGTGATCGCCCTCAACATGGTCGACCTCGCCCGCCACCGGGGGCTGCGCGTCGACGCCGCGCGCCTGTCGGCGGAGCTGGGCGTGCCGGTGATCGAGACGGTCGGCATCCGGGCCCATGGCGCGCGTGCGCTCATCGAGCACCTGTCGCACCTGCCGGCGCCGGCGGCCGTGGGTGCCCCGGGCACGCCGGCCGTGCGACGCGACGACAGCGCGGCGATCGCAGCCGACCTGTCGGCGGTCGCTGCCGACCAGCTCACCGTCGAGCGGCTGCTCGAGCGGCTGGGACTCGCGGAGGTGCCATTCGACACGGTCTCCGACCGCATCGACCGTGTGGTGCTGCATCCGCTCGCAGGCCCCCTGATCCTGGCCGTCACGCTGTTTGCGATGTTCCAGGCGGTGTTCAGCCTCGCGAAACCCTCCATGGGGGTGCTCAGCGAGCTGGTGAGCTGGTGCGCCACGGGGGTGGCGATGTTCGTGCCGCCCGGGCTGCTGCGCAGCCTGCTGATCGACGGCGTGCTCGCCGGTGCCGGCAGCGTGCTGGTGTTCCTGCCACAGATCGTGCTGCTGTTCGCCTTCATCCTGCTGCTCGAGGACTCCGGCTACCTGCCGCGCGCGGCATTCCTGCTGGATCGGCTGATGGGCGGGGTGGGGCTGTCCGGTCGCTCCTTCATCCCGCTGCTGTCGAGCTTCGCCTGCGCGATCCCCGGCATCCTCGCGACCCGCACCATCCCAAACCCCCGCGACCGGCTGGTGACGATCATGATCGCGCCGCTGATGACGTGTTCGGCGCGCCTGCCCGTCTACGCGCTGCTGATCGGCGCATTCATCCCCGCGCGGACACTGTCCTTCGGCATCGAGCTGCAGGGACTCGTGCTGTTCGTGCTCTATGCCGGGGGCGTCGCCAGTGCGCTGCTGGTCGCCCTTCTGCTCCAGCGTTTCGCCGGCCGGCAGGCGGTGCACCCCCTGCAGATGGAGCTGCCGACCTACCATTGGCCGAGCCTGCGCAACCTTCTGATCGGGCTCGCGCAGCGCGTCGAGGTGTTCCTGCGGCGGGTGGGCACGACCATCCTCGCGCTGATGATCGTGCTGTGGTTCCTGGCCAGCGTGCCAAGGCCCCCGCCGGGCTTCACCGGCGCGCCGATCGAGTGGAGCGTCGCCGGCCGCATCGGCGCCGTGCTTGCGCACGTGTTCGCGCCGATCGGCTTCAACTGGCAGATCTCGATCGCGCTGGTGCCGGGAATGGCGGCGCGCGAAGTCGCCGTCGGTGCCCTCGGCACGGTCTATTCCCTGGCGGCGACCGGTGATGATGTCGCCGGTCAGCTCGCGCCCCTGATCGCCCGTTCATGGAGCCTGCCGACCGCGCTTGCGCTGCTCGCCTGGTACGTGTTCGCGCCGCAGTGCCTGTCGACGCTCGCGGTCGTGCGACGCGAGACGAACTCGTGGCGCTACCCGGCACTGATGGCCGGCTACCTGTTCGCGCTTGCCTACGTCGCCGCGGGGCTGACCTATCATCTCAGCCGCTGGCTGCTGGGGACCCCGTGAGCGCGCCGCTCGAGCTTGCTGTGGTTGCGTTCGTGGTCGCCGTGAGTGTGCTGTACGCGCTGAAGGTGCTGCTGCCGCTCGCGTGGCGCGCCGCGATCGCGCGCAGGCTCGCGGGGCGGGTGCCGGACCGGGTGAGGATCTGGATCGCCGGCCAGCAGGGCTGCGATGCCTGCGGCGGGGGTCGCCCGCCGTTGCCGCGCGGCTGAGCGGCGTCCGGGCGATCCGTCAGCGCGCCAGCAGCGCGAGGATGCCGATGCCTGCCGCGATGCGGTACCAGGCGAACGGGCCGAAGCCGTGACGGCTGACGAAGCCCACCAGCCCACGCACGACCACGAGCGCCGAGAGGAACGCGACCAGAAAGCCAATTCCGATCAGCAGCCACTGGCCCTCGACCGCGTCATGGCGCGCCTTCCACAGGTCGAGCGCGGTGGCCCCGGCCATCGTCGGGATCGCGAGGAAGAACGAGAACTCGGTCGCCGCCTCGCGCGTCACGCCCAACAGCAGGGCGCCGACGATCGTGGCGCCCGAGCGTGAGGTGCCCGGAATCATCGCCAGGCACTGGAACAGCCCGATCTTGAGGGCGGTCGGCGCAGGCATCGTCTCGGTACTGGTGATCGTCGCGGCGGGGCGGTAGCGCTCCACCAGCAGGATCGCGATGCCGCCGACGATGAACGCCCAGGCGACCACCATGGGCGAGAACAGCACGCGCTTGATGAAGTCGTGTGCGGCAAGGCCGATCACGACGGCAGGCACGAACGCGAGCAGCACGTTCTGCACGAAGCGGCGCGAGCGCGGCTCGCCGCCGAGCGTGATCGCCGTGCGCCACAGCTTCACACGGTACAGCCAGCAGACGGCGAGGATCGCGCCGAGCTGGATGACGACATCGAACAGCTTGGAGGCACCGCCGGTGAAGCCGAGCAGGTCGCCGATCACGATCAGGTGGCCCGTCGAGGAGACCGGCAGGAACTCGGTGATGCCCTCGACGAGGCCGAGGGCGAGGGCGGTCAGCGGCGTGTCACTCATCGGGCGGTCGGCTCGGGAGGCGCCGGTCGGTCACCCGGCGGGCGCATCCTACGGGCTGGCCGGCGAGGCGGCAACGGCACGCTCGGGGATGCGGCCGCGGGTCTCGACGATGAACGGCGTCAGCAGCGCCGCGGTCGCCGGCAGCACCGCAAGCCAGGTCAGCGCGGTCAGCGCGCCGGCGGTGGTGTCGAGCTGGCGCGCGGAGTAGGCGCCGACCAGGAACGGCCCCAGCGCCGCGCCCATCCGGCCGATATTGAACGAAAACCCGGCGCCCAGACCGCGCACCGCCGGCGGGTACAGCTCGGGCAGGTAGAAGGCGAAGGCGCCGAACAGTCCATAGATCGCAAGGCCGATCAGGAACGTCAGCCGCAGCGTCACCGCAGGCGACCAGTCCGGCGCGAAGGCCAGTAGCAGCGAGGCTGCGCCGACGAGGTAGTAGATCGCGAACATGCCGCGGCGGCCGAAGCGGCGCGCGACCGGGACGGTCAGCATCG
Organism: Pseudomonadota bacterium; assembly: GCA_025356815.1. Classification (GTDB taxonomy): domain Bacteria; phylum Pseudomonadota; class Gammaproteobacteria; order Steroidobacterales; family Steroidobacteraceae; genus CAIKZZ01. Next base: position 38,645 of record JANXQL010000069.1, on the reverse strand, counting down.
AGCCTGCGACGCCGCCGATGTTGAACCAGAACCCGGCCGCCGCCTTCCAGGATTCCGCGAACGACACCGCCACGGCGCCGCTCAGGCCTTGTGCCTCGGCGAGGCGCGTGCCCAGGCCAAATCCGATCGTCGGCAGGAACGCGTTGCAGCTCCACCAGGTGAACAGCCCCAGGACCGACATCGCCAGCGCCGAAAACGTCGCGGCGCGCAGCTCAGGCCCGAACAGCAGCGCAAGCGAACCTGCGAGGCCCGGCCGGTTCGCGACCGGCGCCGGCGCGTCCGGCAGGGCGCTGCCGGAGCGCAACAGCAGCACGACCAGGATCGGCGCGAGCCCCGCGCCGAGCACCCAGCGCCACGACTCGGCCGGCGCGTCGGGTAGCCAGCGGCCTGCGATCGCCCAGGTGACGAAGGTCGCGAGGAACAAGCCCAGCGGCGAGGCGGTCTGCAGGAACGCCCCGGCCACCAGCCGATGGCGCTCGGGTACGGTCTCGGCAATCAGCGTGGCGCCCGTCGCGAACTCGCCGCCGATGCCCAGGCTCGCGACGATGCGGCACAGCACCAGCACGCCGAGCGACGGCGCGAACGCCGAGGCGCCGGTGCCGAGCGCGTAGACCGTGATCGTCAGCATCAGTGCGCGGCGCCGCCCGATGCGGTCGGCCAGGTGCCCGAACACGATCCCGCCCACGGCCCATCCCACCAGCAGAAGCGCGGTCAGGATGCCGATCCACTGGCTGGTCGCGGCGCGCGCCGCGGCCGAGCCCAGCGGCAGGCCGAGCAGCGTCGGGATGCAGTTGGGGGCGACGAAGTTCAGCAGCATCGCGTCGAAGACATCGAAGCCCCAGCCCAGCCAGACCGCTGCCAGCACGCGCCACTGGGCGATCGTCAGGCGCGGGGTCGGAGTCATGTCGGGCACGTGCTCAGCAGCACCGGTTGATCCCCTCCCAGCGCTCGCGCTGCTGCTCGCGGAAGTACGTCGCCCGGTCCTTGGGCGTCTCACCCGGGTGGTGGCTCGCGTGGTGGGCGCGATAGCGCGCGTACGCGTCGGTACCGAACGCGCCCTGCAGCACTTCGCCGCACGCCTGCAGCAGCCGACGCAGGCGATCAGGCACCGGCGGCCTCCGGCAGCTGCGAGCGGCGGTACGGCGTCTCCGGCGACGCGGGCACCGGCGCGCCGCGCAGTCGCCGCAGGGCGAAGCGCAGCATGTCGAGGATCACGACCCACAGCACGAGCAGGAAGAAGGCGGCGAGCGCCGCGTCGAGCTGCTGATTGAAGATCAGCCGTCCCGCGACGGCGGCCTTCTCCGCCGGCAGGCTGCCGGCGGCGAGCCTGGCGGCGAGGTCGTGCGCGCCTGCGAGGAAGCCGATCTTGGGGTTCGCGCTGAACAGCTTCGCCCAGGCCGCGGCGGTGGTGACGAAGGCGAGCCACGCCAGCGGCAGTGCGGTGATCAGCGCCTGGCGCGGGCGCGGGCCCTTCAGCAGGATCGCGGTCATCACCGACAGCGCGATCGCCGCGAGCATCTGGTTGGAGATTCCAAACAGCGGCCAGAGGATGTTGATGCCGCCGTTCGGGTCGATCACGCCGACGTACAGGAAGTATCCCCAGGCGGCCACCACCAGCGCGCTCGAGAACAGCACCGACGGATACCACGAGGTGCGGCCCAGCGGTGCCCACAGCGCGCCGAGGGTGTCCTGCAGCATGAAGCGGCCGACCCGCGTGCCTGCGTCGAGAGTCGTGAGGATGAACACGGCCTCGAACATGATCGCGAAGTGGTACCAGATCGCCAGCAGCGAGGCGCCGAACACGCCGGACAGGATGCTCGCCATGCCGACCGCGAGCGACGGTGCGCCGCCGGTGCGCGCAAACAGCGTCGCCTCGCCGACCTGGTGGGCAAGGCCCTGCATCTGCGCGACGCTTACCGGGAAGCCCAGGCCGCTCAAGGTCGTCACCACCGCCTCGGGGCTGCCGCCGAGGGCGGCGAGCGGGCTGTTGATGGCGAAGTAGACACCCGGGTCCAGCAGGCTCGCCGCGATCATCGCCATCACCGCGACCAGCGACTCGAGCAGCATCGAGCCATAGCCAACCAGGCGGATGTCGCGCTCGCTGCGCAGCAGCTTCGGGGTCGTGCCGCTGGCGATCAGCGAATGGAACCCCGAGATCGCCCCGCAGGCGATGGTGATGAACACGAACGGGAACAGCGGGCCTGCGAATACCGGCCCGCTGCCGTCGACGAAGCGCGTCAGCGCGGGCATCTTAAGGTCCGGATGCATCAGCAGGATCGACACGGCCAGCAGCATCACCGTGCCGAGCTTCAGGAACGTCGACAGGTAGTCGCGCGGCGCAAGCAGCAGCCACACCGGCATGATCGCGGCCAGGAAGCCGTAGCCCATCACGAACCAGGCGAGCGTGACACCCTCCTGGTCGAACCAGCCGCGCAGCACCGGCTGGTGGTCGATCCAGCCGCCACCGACGACGGCCAAGAGCAGCAGCGCGACGCCGATCACCGAGCCTTCCGCGACCCGCCCGGGGCGGATCAACCGCATGTAGAGCCCGACGAGCATGGCGATCGGGATGGTGGCGAACACGGTGGAGGTGGCCCACGGGCTGTGCTTCATCGCGTTGACGACGACCAGCGACAGCACCGCGATCAGGATGATCATGATCGCAAGCGTGCCGATGAGCGCCGCGACGCCGCCGATGGGGCCGAGTTCATCGCGCGCCATCTGGCCGAGCGTGCGGCCATCGCGGCGCACCGAGGCGAACAGCACGACCATGTCCTGCACGCAGCCGCCAAGCACCGAGCCGATCAGGATCCACAACGTGCCGGGCAGGTAGCCGAACTGGGCGGCGAGGGTGGGCCCCACCAGGGGACCCGGCCCTGCGATCGCCGCGAAGTGATGCCCGAACACCACCCACTTCGGCGTCGGGACGTAGTCACGGCCGTTGTCCAGGCGTTCCGCGGGGGTCGCGCGGGAGGCGTCGCACGCCAGCACCCTGGCGGCGATCCAGGCGGCGTAGAAGCGGTAGCCGAGCGTGTAGATGCAGCCGGCGGCGGCCAGGATCCACAGCGTGTTGATCGGCTCGCCGCGGTTGATGGCGATGCCGCCGAGCGCGAACGCGGCGCCGGCGGCGAGCGCGACGCCCGTGAGTTTCTTCAGCATGCAGTTCGACCCCCTTGACACACGCCCCGGCCGCTCGCCGCCCGGTGGCCCGGGTCTTGCCGGGGCGATCAGCCATTGTCGCAGATAAAGCCGCCAGGCCGCAGGTCTGCCTAGCCGGCTTTGCGGCGCGTCAGCGGTAGGCGCGCAGCGCCGCCAGCACCACCTCGACGTCTTCGTCGCCGACATCGAGGTGGAACACGAATCGCAGCACCCCCTCGCCGATGCTCAGCGCCTGGACGCCGGCACCGGCCAGGTGGGCGAGCACCAGCTCGGTCGCGACCGCGGGCGCAAGCCTGCAGATCACGATGTTGGTCTCCACCGGCGCGAGCTCCGCGACCCACGGCAGGGTCGCAAGGGCTGCACCGACCCGGGCGGCCCGCGCATGGTCGAGCGCGAGCCGCGCGACATGGTGCTCGAGGGCGTAGAGGCCCGCCGCGGCAAGGTAGCCGGCCTGGCGCATGCCGCCGCCCATGATCTTGCGCCAGCGGTGCGCGGCGCCAAGGTGCGCGCGCGAGCCGAGCAGCAGCGAGCCGACCGGCGCGCCCAGCCCCTTCGACAGGCAGATCGAGATTGTCTCGAAGCGCCGGCCGTAGTCGGCGGGCGAGTCGCCGCGGGCGACGATCGCGTTGTACAGCCGCGCCCCGTCGAGGTGCATGGCGAGCTTGTGTTCGACGCACAGCGCGCGGATCCGGTCGATCTCGGCCAGGTCCCAGCAGACGCCGCCGGCGAGGTTGACGGTGTTCTCGATCGCCACCAGTCGCGTGCACGGGTAGTGCGCATCGCCCGAGCGGTTGATGTTGCGACGGACGGTGTCTGCGGTGTAGCGGCCATGGCTGCCGGGCAAGAGGCGCACCGAGCAGCCCGAATGCACGGCAATGCCGCCCCCTTCGTGCCGGTAGATGTGGGCGGTCTCGCCGCACAGCACCTCGTCGCCGGGCTGCGTGTGGATCTTGATCGCGACCTGGTTCGCCATCGTGCCGGACGGGAAGAAGAGCGCCGCCTCGACGCCGAACAGCGTCGCGGCGCGTTCCTGCAACGCGTTGACGGTCTCGTCCTCGCCGTAAACGTCGTCGCCGACGCGGGCCGCGCTCATCGCCTGCAGCATGGCGGGCGTGGGCCGGGTCACGGTGTCGCTGCGCAGGTCGATCATGCGGTCTCCGCGGTTCGAGGGAGGCTCGATCTTAGGCGAACGGCCGCGGCCCCGGGGGGCGAAGGTCCGCTTGGCGAGTTCGGCGCGATGCCCCATAGTGCGCCGCTTGCGCTCACCCTGCCGAGGCCCGATGCCCCGTCCCCGCCTGGTTTCTGCACTGCTGCTGTGCTGTCTGCTCGCCGCGCTCTGCGGTTGCGGACCGGCATCGGCGCCGGCGCCTCCGGTCGCGGCGCCGGCGGCGGACGACGCGGTGCGCGCGGTCGCTGCAGGGTCGGTCGCGGGATTCGTCGACGCCGCCGGCGGACACAGCTGGCTTGGCATCCCGTACGCGGCGCCGCCGCTGGGCGAGTTGCGCTGGGCGCCGCCGCAGCCGGCGCCGGCGTGGGACGGCGTGCGCGCGGCGCTGCTACCGGGCAGCGCCTGCGTCCAGTACGGCTGGGCGCTCGGGGGGATGGGTCCGGACGGGTCGCGCCAGGGCAGCGAGGACTGCCTGACGCTGAACATCCACGCGCCGCGCATGACGGCGGCCGCCGCCGCCGCGGTACACCTGCCGGTGATGGTGTGGGTGCACGGCGGCTCCAATACGGTCGGGCAGGGCGCGTCCTACGACGGCAGCCACCTCGCGACCGGCCAGGGCGTCGTCGTCGTCACCATCAACTACCGGCTCGGCCCGTTCGGCTGGTTCGTGCTGCCGGAAGGCAGCGGGGCGGGACCGGCGCCGGACCCGCTCGCCGCATCGGGCAACTGGGGCCTGCTCGACGAGCTGGCCGCGCTGCGCTGGGTGCAGCAGCACATCGCGGCGTTCGGCGGCGATGCCGGCAACGTCACGCTGTTCGGTGAGTCGGCGGGGGCCACCGATGCGCTCGCGCTGGTGGTGTCGCCGCTCAGCGGGGGGTTGATGCAGCGGGTGATCGTGCAGAGCCTCGGCTTCGGCTTCGCGTCCGTCGGGCGCGCGGCGCACTACAGCGACGAGAATGAACCGGGCGGCGAATACAGCAGCGGCGAGATCCTGCTCAAGGCGCTGGTGCACGAATCTCGTGCGCCGGACCGCGCGGCGGCGAAGGCGCTCGCGGCCACGCTCGGGCGCGACGAGATCGCATCCTTCCTGCGCGGCCTCGACCCGTGGGTGCTGTACGCGCTCTACCATCCGTCGAACATCGAGACCGACCTGTTCCCGACGGTGTTCCAGGACGGCGCGGTTGTGCGCACCGGAGCGCTCGAGGAACTGCTCGGGGACCCCGCGGGCCATTGGCCAGTGCCGTTGCTGTTCGGCACCAATCGCGACGAGCCGAAGCTGTTCATGGCGTTCGACCCACGGCTGGTCGGCAAGGTGGCAGGCGCGCCGCTGTGGATCCGCGACCCCGCGGCCTACGAGCGCGAGGCCCAGTACCGCGCCACGCTGTGGCGTGCCAACGGCGTCGATCGGCCGGCACGGGCGCTCGCGGCGTCCGGTACGAAGGTGTACGCCTACCGCTGGGACTGGCGCGACGAGGGACGCCGCTTTGGCGTGGTCGACGCCAGTCGGCTGCTCGGTGCCGCGCACGGACTTGAGATCCCGTTCGTGTTCGCCTCCTTCGACAGCGCGCCGGGTCATGAGCTGCTGTTCACCGCCGACAACCGCGCCGGGCGGGTCGCGCTGAGCGAGGCGATGATGTCGTACTGGGCGGAGTTTGCGGCCCACGGCCGGCCCGGGCGCGGCCGCGACGGCACGCTCATCGAATGGCCTGCATGGAGCGAGCCGGCCCCGGCCTATCTCATCCTGGACACGCCGGCGCACGGCGGTGTGCGCGTGTCCAACGCGCCGTCCTCGCGCGAGGGGGTGGTCGCGCTGATGGAAGCGCGCGAACCGGACGGGCAGGCGGCCTGCGACATGTTCCGGGCGACGTTCCGCACACGCGTCGATCCGTGGGCGGATCTCGCCTGGCAGCGCTATCGCGGCGGGGCATGCGCACGCGGCGGGGAGCAGCGCCTGCTGCGCTGACAGCGTGCAGCCCGTGTCGGCGAACCGACGCGTGGCGGTCAGCCGATTGCAATGACCGCGCAAGCGATCCGTCACAAGCAGCCTGCAGACTTCCGTCCGCGCGCAGAGCCGCGCATTGGGCGTGCCTGAGGACACGCCGCGGGCCGTTCGTGTCTGCTTCCCGCATGCCCCCCGCCGCGCGCCGCGGCGCGCCCGGGCGGGCGGCAGGGCGCAACCTCGTCACGAACCGGCTTTCCAGTTGTCATATTCCGACCGCAAGCTGACTGCTATCGGCACCCGGCAATCGGTTAGTGAAAGGGAGTTCCATGGACAAGAAGCGGAGGATCCGTGCGACAGAGGGACCTGGCGTACGGCGGATGCTCGCGGCGGTCGCGACTGTGCTGCTGATGGTTCTGCCGGCGGTGGGGCAGGCGGCGACCATCGCGCTCAACGTCAGCGGCGCGATGGCGGCGTCATTTCAGTTCCTCGGCCAGAATGGCACGACCCCGACCGTCGGCAACGACTACAGGCTCGGTGTCGACGGCCAGTACACGTTCAGCGACACCTTCACGTCCCAGCAGACGATCACGCTCGGGACGTCGTCCGTTGGCGCCTACGACTTCCAGGACAGCTACCGCTTCACGGTGGGCGGCACCGCGAGCGGCAACGTGCTGACGGCCCAGCTCGGTCTGCCGCCGACCTTCGACATCAGCAACCTGCAGATGCGGCTGTACGATGTGACGGCGGCCGCGTCGATGACGCCTACCGTCGGCGGCGTGCCTGCCGGCAGCGTGTTCCTGACCGCCTGGACCGGCCCGCAGCCGGGCGCGACTTCGGTGCTCGCGACGTTCTCGAACATCCAGGCCAACCACACCTACCTGCTGGATATCGCAGGCATCGCCAGCGGCACCGGTGGCGGGACGTACGTCGGCCAGCTCAACCTCGTCTCCACGCCGCTGCCGGCCGCGGCCTGGCTGCTGTTGAGCGCCGTGCTCGGACTTGCGGCGATGCCGCGCCGCCTGCGCGGCGCGGTCTGAGCGTCGGCCGCCGGGTTACTCCGAGTCGGGGTAGGGCCCAGTGCCGCCGGCGGCAATGAAGCGGTCGATGCGCGCGGACAGCACCGGCAGCGGCACGGAGCCGAGCTCAAGTACCGTGTCGTGGAACGCGCGGATGTTGAAGCGCGCCCCGAGGGCCTGTTCCGCGTGCGCCCGCAGTTTCAGGATCTCGGTCTCGCCCAGGTAGTACGACAGCGCCTGCGCAGGCCACGCGATGTAGCGATCGACCTCGGTCTCGACCTCGTGCGGTGGCAGCGCCGTGTACTGCAGCAGGTACCCGATCGCCTGTTCGCGCGTCCAGCCCCGCGAGTGCACGCCTGTGTCGACCACGAGCCGCGCCGCGCGCCAGATCTGGTAGCCGAGCATCCCGAAGCGCTCGTACGGCGTCTCGTACATCCCCATCTCGACCCCGAGCGTCTCGCAGTACAGCGCCCAGCCTTCGCCGTAGGCGGAAATATAGGTGTGCTGGCGGAAGGCAGGCTGGTCCTTGTGTTCTGCCGCGATCGGGATTTGGAACGCATGTCCCGGCGCAGATTCGTGCAGCGTCAGCGCCGGCAGGTTGTACAAGGGCCGGCTCGGCAGGTCGTAGGTGTTGAGCAGGTAGACACCCGGGCCGCCGCGGCCGGCGGTGTAGAACGGCGCGAGTTCGTCCGGGACCGGTCGGATCGCGAAGCGCGCACGCGGCAGCTGCCCGAAGTACAGCGAGGCCTTGGCATCGAACCTCTTGGCGATCCACGCGGCCCGCATCAGGAGCTCCTCGGGCGTCTTCGCGGCGAAGCGCGGGTCGGTGCGCAGCAGGTGCAGGAAGGCGGGGAAGTCGCCCTTGAAGCCGGTCTCCTGCATCGCCGCGATCATCTGCTGATGCAGGCGTGCGACCTCCGCGAGGCCGAAGGCATGGATTGCGGCCGGGTCCATGTCCAGGGTCGTGAACTCGCGGATCTTGGCGCGGTAGTAGGCCTCGCCGTCGGGCAGGTCGCTGGCCGCGATCGTGGTGCGGGTGCCCGGCAGGTATTCGTCATGCCAGAAGCGCGCAAGCTCGACATAGGCCGGCTGCACGGCCTCGCGGATCGCGGCGATCGCCTCGTGGCGCAGCCGCTCCTTCTCGGCGGGGTCGATGCCCGACAGGGTCGTGAACGGCACGTAGAAGAAGGTCGCCTCGGCCGCCGCGTCGATCACCGCCCGAAACGACGAGTCCCGGCCCTGCAGCGTCACGCGCGGCGGCGTGAAGCCGCGCGCGAGGCCGGCGCGCATCTGCTGCTGCTGCTCGCGGAAGTAGCGGGGCAGGTCGCGCATCTGCGCGATCCAGTGGCGATAGTCGTCCAGAGTGCGAAACGGGCGCCGGGCGGTGTAGCCGAGGTCGGTCCAGAAGGCGGAATCGGAGTTGGCCGGCATCTCGAAGTCGCGGAACCGCTGGCTGCTCACCAGCGTCTGGATCTGCGGCAGGTAGATGTCGTAGTTGAGCTGTTCGGCCGGCGAGAGCGCCGCGCGCGGGATGGCCTTGAGCCTCGCGAGCACGTCCTGCCAGTACTGCAGGCGCGCCTGCTGCGTGCTGGGGTCCATCTTCGGCAAATGGTCCTCGATGCCGCGCCGCTCGTCGTCGCTGTCGGCGAATTCGGCCTGACGCCATTGCCATTCGGAGTCGTACAGCTGGTGCAAGCGCGCGTCCGCGGTCGCCTCCGGATGGTGCTGGCATGCCGTCAGGATCAGGCTCGCGACGAGTATCAGCGCCGCGATGTGGGCAGTGGCGGCAGGACGCATGGGCGGGATCCTCGGGCAGGCGCGGGGCGAAGGGTCACGGGATCTTAGCGAAATGATGCGGCGCGGGGTCGTTTAGCTTGCCGGCAACGGCACGAGGGCGGGCACGGCGTCGTGCGTCACGCTAGTCGAGTCGCCGCCATGATCGACCACGTAATGCAGCAGACTGCCGGCTGCCGCCGTGAGCGGCTCGCTCGCACTGCGCACGACGCACCAGCGGCGTTGCAGAGGCAGCCCGATCACATCGAGTGTGGTCAGCAGGCGCTCCTTGAGCTCAAGGCCAAGCGTGTCTAGCGACAGGAAGGCGAGGCCCATCCCGGCCATGACCGCCTGCTTGAGGGTCTCGTGGCTGCTGAGTCCCATGACACGCGGCGGCGTGATGCCCTCGTGCAGGAAGCACTGCTCCATCGCTGCACGTGTGCCGGAGCCCCGTTCGCGGACGATGAAGTCGTGCTCGGCCAGCTGCGCGGGCGATATCCGCGCAGCTGCGCTGAGCACGTGACCACGACCAGTGGCTGCGCCGCGAACCGGATCGCGGTCAACCCCAGATCGTCTGGGGGCGTGCCCATGATCGCGAAGTCCGTCTCGCCGCCGCAGATCTGACGCAGGATCTGTTCGCGATTGCCCACGACCAGGCGCAACTCGATAGGCGGATGTTCCGCGTGGAAGTTGGTGATCACGCGTGGCACGAAGTACTTCGCGTTGGTCACCATGCCGACGGAGATTACCCCGGACTCACGACCCTTCAGGCGCAGCAGCGTGTCGCTTGCGTCGGTGAGCGAACGCAGCGCGCGATTGACCTCGCCCAGCAGCTGCTCGCCGGCCTGGGTCATCGACACTTCGGCCGCTGCGGCAGAACAGGGCGAGGCCGAGCGTGCTCTCCAGGTCACGTATCTGCGGCGAGACAGCTGGAGTGGTCAGGTGCAGTTCCGGCGCGGCCCGCGTGAAGCTGCGGTGGTGTGAGATCAGCGAGAACGCGCGCAGCTGACGCAGAGTGACCGCGCGCAGTGCATCTCCACCTGCGAGTGCGCGCACGCCGTGCGGCATCGCTTCATCGTCGTGCCCCTGCCCTTGACTGTGCTGCCTTGCAATGAATCCACCTGGAATCAATAAAATGCAGCCTGCATAGTGAGCCAAGATTCAGCCGACCCTCCGGGCGCCACCGCCCCCGATCAGCGGATCGCCGAACGCGGCGCGCTCGCGTCGCGGGGCGCGGCGGCGGTCGCGGAGCGCGCATGCTTGCGCGCGACCAGCGCCGACGCCGACAGGCCGCCGAGCGCCCCGTACAGATGCGCCACCGTGACGACACCAAGCCCGTCGTTCGTTCCCGAGAGCGGACCGAAGATCTGCTCGAGCCCCAGTTTCCCGAGCAGCGCGCCAAGCATCACGACGCCTTCGAGCCGTGAGTGCGCGAGCGAGAAGATCGCACCCGCCGCCCAGATGCCGTGCAGCACGCCCGACGCGCCGAGATACCACTCGACCTGCGGTTGCGCGACGTAGAGTCCGGCGTCGATAGACAGCGCCGTGATCCCGATCACGAGCAGCCAATTCGCGGTACTTTCGGCATTGCGATACAGCAGCCACAGCAGGCCGAGGCCACCGACGTTCAGGAGCGCATGGCGCAGGTCCTCGTGGATGATGTGTGCCGTCACCAGCCGCCAGACCTCGCCCGCGGCGAGCGGCGCGCGGGCGTAGAGGAGCGCGGCCCGGAGTGGCCGCCCGACCGGGTCGAGGACGACGAGCGCGAGGAACACGGTGGTGAGCAGCGCGAGCGGCCCGAGGTCGAGCGCGCGCAGCTCCGCCGAGGTCCCGCGCGCGTTCACCCCATGACCTCGCCAGACGCGCGCCGCCGCCGCAGTAACACCCAGCCCGCGAGGAGCGCGAGCGCCGCGAGCGTCGCGGGATCGAACGCACCGCCCCCCGATTGGCCGGCGGGCGCCGGCGTCGGTGTCGGCGCGGGCGGCGCCGTCCCGGGCGCGGGCCCCGCGGGCTCGGCGATCGAGACGTACACGGTCGCGGGCGCCGCGGTGACGCCGCGCGTGTCGGCGACCGTGTAGCTGAACTGGTCGTTGCCACCGGCGCCCGCATTCGCGGTGTAGGTAATCACGCCGGTGGATGGGTCGACGCTGGTCGTGCCCTGCGTCGGCGCGACCGTGACCTGCACGCTGCCCGGTGCGAGTGGCGCGACGATGCCGCCGTCGTTGGCGAGCACCGCGATCGGCGTTCCCGTTCCCGCGCTGCCGGCCGTGACGACGGCATCGTCGCTCGCGTCCGGCCGCGTGATGTCGAGGGCGTAGAGCTCGACCCCGGTCTGCGGCGTGTAGGCCGTGAACAGCATCTGGTTGCCGACCGCGAGGTAGTTCCCGGGTTCCCATTGCGCGGTGCCGGGGTCGACGTCGGCAACGAGTCGCGTGCCGGCCGCCGTGCCGTCAGTCGTCCACACCGAGGGCCCGATGCCTTGCGCGCGGCGCGTGAACACGACGTGACCCTGCACGACCGCGAACGCGAGCACGTTGTCGCCACTCGCGACCGGTGCCGCGTAGATGTCGCGCGTGCCGGCGGCCGTGCCGTCGCTGACGCGCAGCCCGTAGGTCGTCGAGGTGTAGAACCCGTAGTAGATCTGGTTGCCGACGACGGCGCTGGCACCGGCGATGCCGAAGTAGTTGCCCGGGACGATGTCGGGGGACATCGGCACGGTGCCCGCGGCGGTGCCGTCGCTCGTGTACTCGCCGCAGGTCGCGGTCGCGCCGTTGCTGCAGTAGTCGAACAGCACGTGGCCACCGACGCTGCTGAAGTAGTCGACGCCGCTGTAGCTCGCGCTCGGTGCCGGATCGGCGACCAGGGTCGTGCCCGCCGGCGTGCCGTCGGTGCGCCACAGCTGGCCGTGCGAGGCGGTGGTGACCGGCGCCGGCTGACCGCCGAAGTACAGTAGTCCGTTGACGACCACCGAGTCGATCGAGGTCGGCTGCACGGCGGCCGAGGCCCGCTGCGTGCCCGCCGCGGTGCCGTCGGTCGACCACAGGAACCAGCCCGCGGGCTCGACCAGCCGGAACACCACGCGATTGCCGACCGGCTGGGCACTCGCGATGCCGCTCGCCGCGGCACCGGGCGTGAGGTCTACGACCATCGTCGTGCCCGCGGCCGTGCCGTCGCTCTTCCACAGCTCGATGCCGTGCACGCCGTCGTCTGCGGTGAAGTAGGCCGCACCGTTCACGACCACCGAGCTGCCGAAGAACGCGGACGGCGAGCTCGAGGCGGCGCCGGGGTTGATGTCCTTGACAAGGGTGGTGCCGGCGGGCGTGCCGTCGGTGGCCCAGAGTTCGCTGCCGTGGATACCGTCGTCCTCGACGAACAGCAGCAGCGGGCCGAGCGAGGCGATGACCCCGGGCGCCTGGCCCGCGCCCGGGTTGACGTCGCGCAGCAGTACCGTGCCCGCGCTGGTGCCGTCGGAGGCCCAGAGCTCCTGCCCGTGGACGCCGTCGTCGGCGGTGAACACGGCGCGGTTGCCGACCTGGTACGAGAACTGCGGGTTCGACGCGGCGGACCGGGCCGGCGCGAGCGGGGGGTCGAGCGGGACGGTGCCTGCGACCGTGCCGTCCGAGACCCACGGCCCGAACCCGCTCGGCGAACTCGCGTTGAAGTACAGCCGACCGCCGACGACCGTGTCGCCGGACGGCGCCGAATCGGCCGCGCCGGGGTTCAGGTCCGCGAACTGCTGCGTTCCTGCGACGGTGCCGTCGCTGACCCAGGGTTCCCAGCCGCTGGTGCCGAAGCGTCCCGAGCGGAACCAGATCCGCCCCTGGAACTGCGCGAGGTCGCTGTTGTCCTGGGGCTGCGGCGGCGCGGCGTACACGCGGGTGCCGGCGTCGGTGCCGTCGGTCCGCCACAGTTGCATCGTCCCTGACTGGCCGCTCGTGACGCCCCAGAAGTACAGTCCGTCGCTGCCGACGAGCGCCGACAGCGAGATTCCGCCGCCGATCAGCGACACCGACAAGAGGCCCGCCGCCGCGCCGAGTCGTCGGGTTCCGCCGCTCGTGCCGTCGCTGACCCAGACCTCGAAAGTGCTGTTGTAGCCGCCTTCGACGCCGAACACGAAGCGGTTGCCGACCGCCACGAATCCCTCGGGAATCGGCGCGGCGCCCATCGACGCGACGTTCGCGAGCAGCTGCACGCCGCTGCTGCTGGCGCGATAGACGTGGCTGCCCGGCTGCGCGCCGCCCACGACGCTGGCGCCAAACAGCACGTCCCCGCCGAGCGCCACGAACGGCGAGAAGCTGGTCGGATTGCTGCCCGGCGAAAGGTCGGTGACCAGGTGGGCGCCGCTGCCATCGGCGTTTGCGAAGTACAGCTCGCGGCCGTGTGTGCCGTCGTCGACCGAGAAGAACAGGCCTGCCGTCGTCGCCGTCAGGTTCCCGAACGACGGGAACCCGCCGGCGCCGAAGCTCGTCACGCGCTTCGTGCCGGCGGCGGTGCCGTCCGTGGACCACAGCGGCGTGCTGTTCGCCGATTCCCCCGCGACGAAGAACACGCGGCTGCCGACCACCGTGATCAGCGTGGGCGCCGAGGAGCCACCCCCGGGCCACGTGTCCACGACCCGGTAGGTCCCGGTGGCGGTACCGTCCGAGCGCCACAGTTCCATGCCGGTGCCGGGCTCGGTGCCCGCGAAGTACATCACGCCGTTCAGCGTCGGCAGCGGTCCGCCGTAGCCGGAGTTGCTGGTCGCGCCGTCGCCGGCGCCGGGGTTGATGTCGGCGACGATATGGGTGCCGGCGCTGGTACCGTCCGAACGCCAGAGCTCGGTGCCGTTGGTGCCGTCGGTCGCGATGAAGTACAGCACGCCGCCGAGCAGCGTCGCTGAGGTCGCGTTCGAACTCGCGGGCCCCGGGTTGATGTCCTTGACGAGCCGGGTCCCGGCCGGCGTGCCATCCGTCCGCCAGAGCTCCTGGCCATGGATGCCGTCATCCATCCAGAAGAGCGTAGCGCTGCCGACCTGCACCCAGCCTGCGGCCGTGGCCCCGGTCGCGATCGGCGCGGCATTGATGTCGCGCACGAGGTGCGCGGCATCCGCGGTGGTGGCGAGGAACCCGACAGCGATCAGGGCTGCCATCCGGCTGACGAGGCGCATCCATACCCCCTCAAGTGGTCTCGACTCACCTTATCAGGGCATCGGCAGTGCCACCATCCACGCGGCCAGGACGGCGACGGCACACCCGACCGACGACCCTCGTCGGGCCCGTCTACGTCCTGGCGTCTTGGACCGAGAGCGGCCTTTGCGAAATCAGTGAGTCTTCCGCTTTCGCTGCATCGCCGCATGCGTTGTTGCGCGCAAGGTGGCGGAATTTCGTCCGGCTACAATCTGCCGGGAATGAAGTTGCAGCCGCTGAAGCGAAAGCTGAAAGGCCTTTGGTCGGTTTGGGTATCTGGAAACCATGAGGCCCTTCATTTCAACGCTATAGATGTTGCTGATGTCGACCTTGTCGATTTTCACTGACGGAGAATGGACTGATCGCGATGAAGGCACCTCTACACCCGGGATCGTCGGTGCGCTTCGACTGTCTGGAGCCCTTGGGTCTTGCAGTCACAGCCGGCGCAATTTCAGCGTCAGCGTCTACCGGAAGTCTAGCGATGATCCGGGCATAGGAAGGTCCGCGGCGAAGGGTGGGGCCGAGCGACGGTGCGGCGCCGCCGGTTCCATGATGGGCGCCTTCAAACGGCCAAATTGACAGCCCTTCAAGCTCGCGAAGTTACCGGTGGGGGAGAAGGTGCAGTCTTCGCTAGGCCGCGGATTCAGACTCATAACTCCATTGGACATTGCTCTTTTTTGACGGAGGGCAGCGCCGGTGCTACCGTGGTGACACCGATGCTTGGAGATCCTCCGTGGCCACGACGTCGCTGAAACTGCCGGACAATCTCAAGAAGCGAGTGATCGCGGCCGCCCAGGACCGTGGTGTGACCACGCACGCGTTCATGGTTCAGGCAATCGAGGCTTCAGCCAAGGCCGCTGAACTGCGAGCTTCGTTCGTCGCACAGGCGGAGAAGGCCAGCAAGGCGGCGCTGCGGACTGGCAAGGGATACGAGGCTGAGGCCGTGCACGAGTACCTTCGGGCGCGAATCAAAGGCCGGTCTGTCGCCCGACCGAAGTCGGTGTCTTGGCAAGGCTGATCTATACCGAGCAGGCGCTTGCGGATCTGGAGCGCCTCACGGAGTTCTTGCTCGAATCCGATCCGGCAGCGGCGCTCGAGACGGTGGGGCTGATCGAGGAGGCCGTTCTCGTGCTTCGGCGCCACCCGCTGATCGGACGGTCCGTCGAATCCGAGTTTCGGGAACTCGTGATTTCGCGCGGCCGGTCCGGATACGTCGCGCTCTACAGTCGCGAGGCGGTTGAGGAGACTGTCCTCGTGCTCGCGATCCGCCATCAGCGCGAAGCCGGGCACGTCGAACCGGACGCCGAATAGACTGTCTCCGTCGTCCGGCCACGCGTTCCGGGAAAAAATAGTGTCCGGTCCGCGAATCCTTTTGCCCGGCACCCGCCTCTACTCCTGTGAACAATCAATTTGCCGTATGGGCAAGGAGAGTTTGTCATGGTGTACATCAGGAATGTCCCGGGTTGGGATCGCGTACTGACGGTGAAGATGGGTTCGGACTGAGCGTGTCCGCCGAGCGGGGCGGTCGCTGGTTCCGCCTCGCGAATTATCATGATTTCGACTACGCGGATCGCGGGCCGGCGGCTTTAGCGCGCTTCCTCGGGGTTCAATTACGGCATGTTTTTCCGATTTCCTACGATCTCGGTCCACTAGCGAGAGGCGATGCGAAGGCGCTGGCTGGTGCAATCCTCGAGGAGCCTCGCGAGAGACTCACTAGATCGGAAATCATTGCGATGGCAATCCCGTGAGATCCTTCAGGTCATCGTAACTGTATCCAGTGCGACCGTCCGGAGATCGTATAGGCGATAACTGCTTGAATACACGGGAAAGCCAGATTTCCGCGCCGACTTTGACCAGACGCAATCGGTCAGCGGCCTCAACTGGTGAATGGGAGGCCCGATCGCCGGGGAGCGATATGGCCGACGTCGGGTTCACGGCGGAACCGGACCCGACGGACGCAGCTCGACAAGCCGGGTTGTGCCACAGCCCTGTCTGGCAGCTATGGCCGCAGGCCCTGGACCGATGTTTCGGCGGAGCGACCGTGAATCGCCGCGTCGCTGCTTCATCCCGCAAAAGTGCAAAGGATTCGCCAGATCGACGGCGAAAGTCCGTGTCCGAGTCCGCCCCGGCTTTCGAGGGTGGTGATGAAGTGGGCGTAACGCTTTGATTTTAAATGGTGGGCGGTACTGGGTTTGAACCAGTGACCCCTGCCTTGTGAAAGCAGTGCTCTACCGCTGAGCTAACCGCCCACCGCGCGATTCGCGGCGGAAGTGTAGTGGGGCCGGGCGCCGCATTCAATCGGCGCGTGCGGGGCGGACTCGCAATTCTTCGGCAGGGCGCCCCGGCCCGGCGGTCTGATAGAGTCTCGCGCCCCACTTTTTCGGAAGACGCGCTTGACCGTCAGGACCCGCTTCGCTCCCAGCCCCACCGGCATGCTGCACATAGGCGGCGTGCGCACGGCCCTGTTCTCGTGGCTCTACGCCCGTCGCCACCAGGGAACCTTCATCCTGCGCATCGAGGACACCGACCGCGAGCGCTCGACCGACCAGGCGATCCAGGTGATCCTGGACGGCATGAAGTGGCTGGGGCTCGACGCGGACGAGGGCCCGTTCTACCAGACCCAGCGTTACCCCAGGTACCGCGAGGTGATCGGCCAGCTGCTCGAGTCCGGTCATGCCTACCATTGTTACTGCTCCCGGGCGGACCTCGACGAGATGCGCGCCGCGCAGATGGCACGCAAGGAAAAGCCGCGCTACGACGGCCGCTGCCGGCATCGCACGGCACCGGTCGAGGGCGTGACGCCCGTGGTGCGTTTTCGCAACCCCGACCAGGGTCAGGTGGTCGTCGACGACATCGTCCACGGTCCGATCGTGTTTCGCAGCGAGGAGCTGGACGACCTGATCATCCTGCGCTCGGACGGCAACCCCACCTACAACTTCTGCGTCTCGGTCGACGACTGGGACATGGGCATCACGCACGTGATCCGTGGGGACGACCACATCAACAACACGCCGCGGCAGATCAACATGCTGCGGGCGATGGGCGCGACGCCGCCGGTGTACGCGCACCTGCCGATGATCCTCGGTCCCGATGGCACCAAGCTGTCCAAGCGCCACGGTGCGGTCAGCGTGCTCGAGTACAAGGACGCGGGCTTCCTGCCGGCGGCGCTGTTGAACTACCTCGGCCGACTCGGCTGGTCGCACGGCGACCAGGAGCTTTTCAGTCTCGAGGAGCTGGTGCAGCTGTTCGACCTCGATGCGGTCAACAAGTCCGCGTCGGCGCTGAACCCGGACAAGCTCGCCTGGACCAACCAGCAGCACATGATGCGGCTCGGCGGCTCGGCACTCGCGCCGCTGCTCGGCGAGCAGCTCGCCTCGCGCGGCGTGCAGGTGGAGGGCATCGACCTTGCGGCGGTGGCCGAGGCGCTCAAGGAGCGCACCCGCACGCTCGCCGAGATGGCCGAGGGCAGCCTGTTCTTCTTCCACGACCCCACCGGATACGAGCCGAAGGCGGCCGCCAAGAACCTCACTGCCGAGACCGCGCCCTTGCTGGTCGCAGCGCGCGCGGTGCTCGCCGGGCTGCCGACCCCGTGGAGCGGGGCCGGGATCGACGCGGCGCTCAAGGCGCTTGCCGCCGAGCTCGGTGCGGGCCTGGGCAAGGTCGCCCAGCCGCTGCGGGTGGCGGTCTGCGGCAGCGGCGTGTCGCCGCCGATCGACGCGACGCTTGCTATCCTGGGGGCCGAAACCGTGCTCCGCCGGGTCGACCGAGCGATCGCCCACGCACGGGGGAGTTGACAGGCTCCCGCCGTCCTCGCAGAATCCGCCGCCTCTCGCGTGGGGCTATAGCTCAGCTGGGAGAGCGCTTGCATGGCATGCAAGAGGTCGTCGGTTCGATCCCGACTAGCTCCACCACGTTTCTTCGGCCCACCAGTGGGGCCGGGCCTCGTCCCCATCGTCTAGAGGCCTAGGACACTACCCTTTCACGGTAGGTACGAGGGTTCGAATCCCTCTGGGGACGCCATCTGCCGCCTCATCCGGCCGCTTGCGCTCAACTCAAGCGCCTGATGGCGGTTTGCCGGCGCGCCAGCGCGGTCGGCCCGACGGGCATTCACGGGCGGGATTGTGTACAGTTTCGGCGCCATTCGCGCCTGCGGCGCGGCAGACGCAGGGTGCGCCGATGTCGACGATGAAAGTCCCGCTGCTCGATCTGCGCCTGCAGTACGCGGCGTTCAAGGCCGAATTGCTGCCGATCCTTGAGCGGGTGTACGAGTCCCAGGCCTTCATCCTCGGCCCCGAGGTGACCGCGCTGGAGTCTGCCGTCGCCGCCTATTCCGGCGCCGCCCATGGCGTCGGCGTGTCCTCCGGCACCGACGCGCTGCTGCTGGCGCTGATGGCGCTGGGCATCGGCCCGGGCGACGCGGTGCTCACCTCGCCCTACACGTTCTTCGCGACCGGCGGGGCCATCGCCCGCACCGGCGCGCGGCCGATCTGCCTGGACATCGAGCCATCGACCTACAACCTAAGCCCGGTCGCGCTGCAGCGCTTCGTCGACGAGGAGTGCACAAGCGCAGACTCGGTACTCGTGCATCGCGCGAGCGGCACGCGCGTGCGCGCGCTGATGCCGGTGCACCTGTATGGCCAGATGGCGGACATGGCGCCGATGATGGCGCTGGCGCGCCGTCACGGGCTGAAGGTCATCGAGGATGCCGCGCAGGCGATCGGCTCGGAGTACCTCGACGGCGCCCGCGCCGGCAGCATCGGCGACATTGGCTGCTTCTCGTTCTTCCCGACGAAGAACCTCGGCGCCTTCGGCGACGCGGGCCTTTGCACGGCGCAGGACGCGGAACTTGCCGAGCTCATGCGCGTGCTGCGCGTGCACGGCGGCAAGCCGAAGTACTACCACGCCCTGATCGGTGGCAACTTCCGCATCGACGAGGTGCAGGCGGCGGTGCTGAACGTCAAGCTGCGCCACCTCGAGGCGTGGACCGAAGGCCGGCGTCGCAATGCGGCCGCGTACCGCGAGCTGTTCGCGGCGGCGGGCCTCACCGGCACGGTGACGCTGCCCTACGCGCAGCCGGGGCTGCGCCACATCTACAACCAGTTCGTGATCCGCGCGCCCGAACGGGACCGCCTGAAGGCGTTCCTCGGCGACGAGGGTATCGGCACCGAGATCTACTACCCCGTGCCGCTGCACGTGCAGGGCTGCTTCGCCTATCTCGGTGGCAAGACCGGTGACTGCCCGGAGTCCGAGCGGGCGGCGGCCCAGACGCTGGCGCTGCCGATCTTCCCCGAACTGAAGGCCGAGCAGCTCGCCTACGTCGTCGACGCGATCCGTCGCTTCTACGGCTGAGCGCAGCACCGGTGCGCGTCCCCTGGTCGCGCCTCGCGGGGCTCCTGGCCGGCGTCCTGGTCGGGGCGCTGTTCCTTGTGCTCGCGTTCCACGGCACACCCATCGAGGCGGTGCTGCACATCCTTGCCGCCGGCGACTGGGGCCTGCCCGCGCTCGCGGTGCTGGTTGGCACGGCGGCCTTCGTCTACGCCAAGAGCGCCCGCTGGCGGCTGCTGCTGGGCGCGGAGCGTGCGCCATCGACGTTGACCCTGCTGCGGCCGGTCACCGCGGGCCTTGCGCTGAACGCGCTGCTGCCGCACGCGGGGGAGTTCGTACGCGCGTTCGCGCTGCAACGGCGCCATGGCTACGCGGCGTCCGCGGTGCTGTCCTCGATCGTCGCGGAGCGCGTGTTCGACCTGTTCGGCGTGCTGCTGCTTGCAGCCGTGGCGCTGCTCTTGGTGCCGGTGTCCCCGTCGATGTATGCCGCGGTGCGCCTGCTCGCGTTCGTCGCCGCCGGGCTTGCCAGCTGCGTGCTCGCCGCCGTCGCGCTACCGGGTGTCGTGCGGCGCGTGGCGGCCCTGCTGCTGCAACCACTGCCGGACAGGTTCGCGGTTCGCGTGCTGGCACAGGTGGATGCCGCGCTGGTGGGTCTCGCGCCGGTGCGATCGCCCGCGACCTCGCTCGCGGTGCTCGGCTGGTCGCTTGCACAGTGGCTCGCGGTCGCGCTGTGTACGGCCGGCTCCGCCGCGGTGGCCGGCCACGTGGTCGGCGTGGGCCCTGCGATCCTGGTCGTCGTCGGCATCGTCATGGCGTTCCTGTTGCCGAACGCGCCGGGCTACGCAGGCTCGGTGCAGGTGGCGTTCAGGGTCATGCTGGAGCCGCAGGGGGTGCCGGCCGACGTGGCGCTGGCCGCGTCGTTCGTCTACCAGCTGCTGATGATCCTGCCGCTGATCGTGGTCGGGCTCGCGTGGCTGCGCGCGAGCCTCGACCGCGGTGGCATCACTGACCCTTGAAGTCGTCCGGCGTCAGCTGGTGCCGTGACAGCAGCTTGTAGAAGTCGGTGCGGTTGCGCTTGGCGAGGCGCGCGGCCTGGCTCACGTTGCCGCCGGTGATCTGCAGGATCTGCACCAGATAGTTACGCGTGAACTCGTCGCGCGCGTCGTCGAAGGAGGGCAGGCCGGCGGCACCTGCGCCGACGGCGAGTTCCGCGATCTCGGCGCTAATCACCAGCGTCTGGCTGATCGCCGCATTCTGGCGCACGACCGACTGCAGCTGGCGGACATTGCCTGGCCACTCGACGGTGGCCAGGAACTCGACCGCCTCCGGCGCGTAGGCCTTGCGCAGGCCGCTCTCCTGGGCGATCTGCTCGAGAAAGTGCGCGACCAGCAGCGGGATGTCCTCGCGCCGGCGAGCCAGCGGCGGGACATCGATGTGCACGACATTGAGCCGGTAGTACAGATCCTCGCGGAACCGTCCCTGCGACATCAGTGACGCAAGGTCGCGCCGGGTCGTCGCGATCAGCCGGGCGTTGACGGGCTCGGTCAGCTCGGTGCCGGCCGGGCGGACCAGGTTCTCCTGCAGCGCCCGCGCGAGCTTCGCCTGCAGCGGCAGCGGCAGCTCGGAGACCTCCTCGAGCACCACGGTGCCGCCCGCGGCCGCCTGCAGCAGGCCGCGCTGAGTGCCGTCGGCTTCGCCGGCATGCGAGCCGAACAGGTCGGTCTCAAGGTCGCTGTCGGCTCCCTCGACGCAGCTGAGCACGATGAACGGCCCGTCGGCCCGGGCGCTGGCGCGATGGATCGCGCGCGCGAGCAACTTCTTGCCGACGCCAGAGTCGCCGGTGATCAGGATCCGCGCATCGGTGCCGGCTGCCATGTTGGCCTGGCTGAGCTTCTGCTCCATCAGCGGCGAGCGGGTCACGATCTCGGCGCGCCATTGCTCGTCGACGCGCGGGAAGCCGGAGATTTTCAGCGCCTTCTGCACCTGCTCGAGCAGCTGCTGCTTCTCGACTGGCTTGGTCATGAAGCTGAACGCGCCGCTCTGGGTTGCGCGCACCGCGTCTGGAATGGTGCCGTGGGCCGTCAGCAGGATCACCTTCAGGCCCGGGTAGCGGACCTGCAGTTCCTTCAGCAGGCCGATGCCGTCCATCTGGTCCATGCGCAGGTCGGTGATCACAAGGTCCGGGCGGAAGCGCCCGACCGCGGCGAGCGCATCGGCCGCGCTCGCCACGGCCTCAACCTCGTAGTCCTCCGAGCGCAGCCTGATGGTCAGCAGGCGCAGCAGGCCCGGATCGTCGTCAACCGCGAGAATCTTGGCGCGGCGTTTCTGGGAGTCTTTGCGTACGGCCTGCATGTCTGAGCCTCGGTGTCACTAGGGTTTCGGCGGGTTCCCCCTGCCGCTGATGGATCGTTCGAGCTGCGTAACCGCGTTGAGCTTCTTCTGTGCTTCCTCGAGCGCGTGCCGCAGCCGCGCGCTTTCGTCCTGTTCGATCTGCAGGCGGCGCATCACCACCGCCATCCGCTCCTTGTCATGACTCGACGCCTCGTCCTGCAGGCGCCGGCTTTCCGCGATCAGCACGAGCCGCTCGTTGACGTCCGCGAGCAGCACCGAGGCGAGCGCACGCTCCGTCGGCAGGAGCAATTCTGGCCTCGCCAGCAAATCTGACAACTGTCTGCGAGCTGCGACAGGGTCCGACCCCGGGTGGCCTGGCAGCGCGAGCGTCAGGGCATACCGCATTCGGTTGAGGGTTGTCGGCGTGGCGTCGGCGGCGCGCTTGGCCGCCTGCAGCACCTCTGCCTGCTGCGACGGCGAGGCCTCCTGCAGCTGGGCGAGGTCCGCCAGATAGGTGCGCGCCGCCTCGGCATCGGCGGTGGGCCGACTCTGCACCGTTTCGGCGTGCTCGCGCTGGCCGCCGAACGGCGAGGTCAGCGTGCCGCAGGCGGCCAGCGCGCCGGTGGCGATCACGATCGCCAGGCGCCGCAGTGCGTAGGGGGTCCTCATGCTGCCGCTTCTTCCTCGCTGCCGCCCGTCGCTGCCGCCGGGCGCGCCGGCAGCTGAATCCGAAAATGCGCTCCCCGGCGGGGGGCGTCGACCAGCTCGATTGTACCGCCGTGGGCCTGTACAAACTCCATCACGACCGACAAGCCGATGCCGGTGCCCTTGAGTTTGCCCGATTGGCCCGCGCTGCCGGTGTAGAACGCCTCGAAGATGTGACTCCGGTCTGCGGCCGGGACGCCCGGTCCGCTGTCGATCACGTCCAGTACCAACTGCTCCTTGTCGGCATGGGCGTGGATCGAGATGGTGCCCTCGCGCGGCGTGAACTTGACGGCGTTGGAGAGCAGGTTGTCCAGGATCAGCCGCAACTTGCCGCGGTCGGCGGTGATTTCGACGTCATCGACGGCGAGGTCCAGTTTTATGCGGTGCGCCACCAGCGTCAGCTGCTGGGCGCTGATCACGGCGCTGACGAGCTTGCGCAGCGAGAACTGGCTCAGTTCCAGCCCGGTGGACTTCGACTGCCAGGCGCTGTAGGAAAGCAGGTTTTCGATCAATCGCTGCAGCTTGATGCCGTTCTCGCGCAGGATGCTCGCCACTTCCCGCTGGTTCGCGTCCAGCTCGCCGACGGCGCCCTCCATCAGCAGTTCCGTCCCCTCGCGAATGTTCGCCAGCGGCGTCTTCAGCTCGTGGGACATGTGGCGAAGAAAGCGGTTCTTCTCCTGCGCGAGGTCCAGCAGCCGCGAACGCAGCCACTCGAGCTGCCGGCCGAGCCGCTCCAGATCGCTCGGGCCGTGCACATCGATGGGGCGCGAGAAGGTGCCGCGGCCAAGCTCGCTGATGGCCTGGTCGATCTGCCGGATCGGCCGGGCCAGGAGGCTGACGAACACCAGTACGATCACGAACGTCACCGGCGCAAGCGCGGCCGCCTGCCAGTAGAGGCGCCCCTGGGTGCGCTCCGCCGAGACCTGCAGCTCCGTCAGGCGGGCATCGACGCTTGCGTGCACGGTGCGGCCGAGTGCGTCGATCGGCTCGTATACGGCGACGAAGCGCTCGATCGCCGCGGCCAGCGCGGGGGACGGTTCGGTGCTCGCGGCGACCGCGTCGACCAGCGCCAGCGTGCCGGCGCGGATGCGAACGGTGAGGGCGCGCGTCGCCTCGTCGGTCTGGAGCCGGTCGAGGTTCGTGACGTTGGCCAGGAACTTGTCGTGTTCGGTGGCGAGGTCTGCCTTGAGGTTGTCGTCGCCCAGCAGCTGGTAGAGGCCTGCCGTGCGCTGCAGTGCGTTCGCCTGCTGGTACAGCTCCTGGGTGTGACGGGTGGCCGCGACCCCGTAGCGAACCAGCTCCTCGCTCTGCTGGGTCAGGTGGCGCATCTGGATGGTCGCGTTCACCACCGCCACCAGGAGCGGGATCGCGACCAGCGCGAAGCCGATCAACAGCAGGCCGCTCAGCGACTTAGGGCGCCTGAATTGCATCGAGGGATGATATCAGCAGTTTCTCCGCGGCAGCGGGCCGCAAGCGGAGGGATCAGCCGCGGCGGGGGCCGCCGCCGCCGGCCAGCGTGCGCTCCCAGCGCAGCGCATCCGCGACCAGCTGCTCGAGGCTGTCGTAGCGCGGCTGCCAGTCGAGGGTCTGGCGGATCCGGTCGGCACGGGCGACCAGCACCGGCGGGTCGCCCGCGCGGCGGGGCTCCTCGCGGATCACCAGGGGTACGCCTGCGGCCTTCTCGACCGCGGCCAGCACCTCGCGCACGCTGTGGCCGTGGCCGTAGCCGCAGTTGAGCGTCACCGAAGCGCCACCGCCGCGCAGATAACGCAGCGCCGAGAGGTGGGCGCCGGCCAGGTCCTCGACGTGGATGTAGTCGCGTACCCCGGTGCCGTCCGGCGTCGGGTAGTCGGTGCCGTAGATCGACACGTGCGGCCGCTTGCCGACCACGTGCTCGGCGGCCACCTTCGTCAGCAGCGTCGCCTGCGGCGTCGACTGGCCGATGCGACCGCCGGGGTCCGAGCCGCCGACGTTGAAGTAGCGCAGCGCGACGTGTCGCAGCGAGGTAACCGCGGAGACGTCGCGCAGCATCCACTCGGCCATCAGCTTCGAGGTGCCGTACGGGTTGATCGGCGCGGTGGGCGAATCCTCGGCCGCGACGCCGCCCGGCGGCATGCCATAGACGGCGGCGCGGGAGGAGAACACGAAGCCGTCGACGCCCGCCCCGAGGCAGCATTCAAGCAGGTTGCGGGTCGCGGCGACGTTGTTGCGGTAATAGCGCAGCGGCTGGGCCACCGATTCGGGGACGATCGTGAAGGCGGCGAAGTGCATCACGGTGCCGATGTCGAAGTCGGCGAGCACGCGCCGCACCAGGGCCTCGTCGCCCGTGTCGCCGACAACGAGCTCGCCGCAGGTGACGGCGTCTGCATAGCCGCGAGAGAGGTTGTCGAGCGTCACCACGCGCTCGCCCGTTTCGCCGAGCTGGCGGACGACATGGCTGCCGATGTAGCCGGCGCCGCCGGTGACCAGGATGCCCTTCGGGTTCACTGTCTTGAGGCTCGACTTGGTTGGAGATCCGCGGGCGAGGATATCAAGCACGCGCGCAGCGCGCCCATCGGCGCGGGCCGATAGGCGCGGACCTCGGGGCGAGGTTCGGCATAATCGGGGGATGCACCCGACCGCGCAGCGCGACGACGCCGAGACCCCGTACGCCCGCCTGACCCCGGACCTCATCATCGCGGCGGTGGAACGGGGCGGGCGAATGTCGGACGGTC
This sequence comes from Pseudomonadota bacterium, assembly GCA_025356815.1. GTDB lineage: Bacteria > Pseudomonadota > Gammaproteobacteria > Steroidobacterales > Steroidobacteraceae > CAIKZZ01. The sequence continues at coordinate 13,347 of JANXQL010000069.1, read as the reverse complement.
GCGTGCTGGCCTTGAACAGTTACGAGAATCGCGTCTACCAGGTCGGCCTTGAGGACGCGGAACCGGTGGTCGTGAAGTTCTATCGGCCCGGACGCTGGACCCGCGCAGCCGTGCTCGAGGAGCATGCCTTCGCGCTGGAACTTGCGGCGGCGGAGATTCCGGTGGTTGCGCCGCTGCTGCAGGAGGGCGAGTCGCTGTTCGAGATCGAGGGCTACCCGTACGCGGTCTACCCGCGCCGCGGGGGGCGCTGGCCGGACCTGGACACGGCGGCTGACCGCGAGCTGATGGGGCGGTTCCTCGGCCGGATGCACCGCGTCGGCGGTGTGCGGGCGTTCGAGCATCGCCCGGCGTTCGACGTCGACCGGCTGGGGGTCGGCTCCGCCGAGTTCATCCTCCAGAGTGACTGGCTGCCCGACTACCAGGTGGAACGTTACGCGGGCTTGTGCGAGGCGCTGATCGAGCGGATCGAGGCGGCATTCGAGGCGGCAGGCCCCTTCCGGCGTCTGCGCATCCATGGCGACTGCCACCGCGGCAACGTGCTGTGGACCGCGCAGGGACCGCATTTCGTCGACCTCGACGACTGCATGGGCGGACCGGCCGTGCAGGATGTGTGGATGCTGGTGGCGGGGGCGCGGGAGGAAGCGCGCACGCAGTGGCGCGACCTGCTCGAGGGTTACGAGCAGTTCCTCGAGTTCGATCGGGTCCAGCTCGGGCTGATCGAGCCGCTGCGGGCGCTGCGGATGATGCATTACGCCGCCTGGCTGGCCCGGCGCTGGCACGACCCGGCCTTCCCGCGAGCCTTTCCGTGGTTCGGCGGGCCGCGTTACTGGGATAATCACGTGCAGGAGCTGCAGGAGCAGCTTGAGGCGCTGGACGCGGCCCCGCTGCGGTTATAGTCGTCGCCACGGAGGATCCAGATGCACGCCCACCTTGACCCGTCATTCGCGCCCACCGGCGGTCGTCGGCTGGCGACGGCCATTGCGATCGGGCTGGCGGCGATTCTGCTGGCGGCCTGCCAACGCGGCGGCAGCGCGTCCGTAGCGCCGCCCAAGCCGCTCGCCCACCCGGCGCCGGTGCGCGACCCCGGCATGGATCCGGCGGTGGTGAGTGCGAACCGCACCATGGCCGCCGGCGTGCCAGTGGGCGACAGCGCGGCGCCGGTCGATGCACGCTTCGATCTCGACGCCGCACCGATCCGCGGCGTCCCGTTTGCCGTCGGCGTCGCCATCCTGCCCGGTGCGCCGGTGCCGCTGGTGCGACTGGACGTGTCCGCCTCCGAGGGGCTGGTCATCGTCCAGCCCGAGTCCCAGGTGAGCCAGGAAAAGGTCGCCGCCGGCACGGTCGTCCCGCTGCAGGTCAGCCTGCTGTCGGCAGAGGCGGGTACGCGCGTGCTGACCGTGAAGGCGACGCTGGAGCTGCCGGACGGCCCGCAATCGAGGACCTTCGCGTTTCCGCTGATCGTCGGTGCGGTACCCCCGGCGCCGGCGCCCAGCCCCGTCGCCCCGACGACGACGGCCAGACCCCGCTGAGCGACAGTCTCCGCGGAGGTGAAAAACCTCGTATAATGGGCGGCTTACCTTAGGGTCCCCTTGTCCGGACCCGACCGAGACCCACCCGTGATTTCCAATCTCCGCAACATCGCCATCATCGCGCACGTCGACCACGGCAAGACGACACTCGTCGACCAGCTGCTGAAGCAGTCGAACACGCTCGATGCGCGCAAGATCATGCCCGACCGAGTCATGGACTCGAACGACCTCGAGCGCGAGCGCGGCATCACGATTCTCGCCAAGAACACCGCGATCCGCTGGGGCGAGTACCGCATCAACATCGTCGACACGCCGGGCCACGCCGACTTCGGTGGCGAGGTCGAGCGCGTGCTGTCGATGGTCGACTCGGTGCTGCTGCTGGTCGACGCGGTCGACGGTCCGATGCCGCAGACCCGCTTCGTGACCCAGAAGGCGTTCCAGCACGGCCTGCGCCCGATCGTGGTGATCAACAAGATCGACCGCGACGAGGCCCGCCCGGGTTGGGTACTCGACCAGACCTTCGACCTGTTCGATCGCCTCGGCGCGACGCACGAGCAGCTCGACTTCCCGGTCATCTACACCTCGGCGATCCGCGGCTACTCGTCGCTGGACCCTGAGCACCGTGGCGGCGACATGCAGGTGCTGTACGGCGAAATCATCAAGCACTGCCCGCCGCCGCAGGTCGACCCGGACGGTCCGCTGCAGCTGCAGGTCAGCCAGCTGGACTACTCCAGCTACGTCGGCACGATCGGTATCGGTCGCATCTCTCGCGGCAAGCTGCGCCGCGCGCAGACCGTCTCGGTCGTGGATCGGGATGGCGCGGTGCGTCAGGAGAAGATCGGCCAGGTCCTCGGCTTTCTGGGCCTCGATCGCGTCGAGGTCGAGGAGGCGAGTGCCGGCGACATCGTCGCCTTCGCCGGCATTGCCGCCCCGAAGATCTCCGACACGCTGTGCGACCCGGACAACGTCGAGCCGCTGGCGCGGCTGGTCGTCGACGAGCCGACCATCAGCATGACCTTCGAGACCAACACCTCGCCGTTCTTCGGTAGCGAGGGCAAGTTCGTCACCTCGCGCCAGCTGCGCGAGCGCCTCGAGCGCGAGATGCTCCACAACGTCGCGCTGCGCGTCGAGGACACGGACGATCCGGACAAGTTCAAGGTGTACGGCCGTGGCGAGCTGCACCTGGGCGTGCTGATCGAGAACATGCGCCGCGAGGGCTATGAGCTCGCCGTGTCGCGCCCGCAGGTCGTGGTGCGGGTGGTCGACGGCGAGCGCCAGGAGCCGTGGGAGCAGGTCACCGTCGACATCGAGGAGCGTTCGCAGGGCAACATCATGCAAGCGCTTGGCGAGCGCGGCGGCCAGCTGACGAACATGACGCACGACGGCCGTGGCCGGGTGCGCCTCGAGTACATGATGCCCTCGCGCGGCCTGATCGGCTTCCAGACCGACTTCCGCACGATGACCTCGGGCACTGGCCTGATGTATCACGTGTTCGACCACTACGGTCCGGTGGTCGACAAGGCGCTTGCGCAGCGCGCGCTGGGCGTGCTGATCTCTAACGGCGAGGGCCCGGCGCTCGCCTATTCGCTGTTCAGCCTGCAGGAACGCGGCCGGCTTTTCATCGGCCACGGCGACGCGGTCTACGAAGGCCAGGTCATCGGCATCCATACCCGCGACAATGATCTGGTGGTCAACCCGCTCAAGGGCAAGAAGCTGACCAACATGCGCGCCTCGGGCAAGGACGAGAACGTCGTGCTCAGCCCGCCGATCCGCTTCACGCTCGAGCAGGCGATGGAGTTCATCGACGACGACGAACTGGTCGAGGTCACGCCGGCGAACATCCGTCTGCGCAAGCGGCACCTCAAGGAAATGGACCGCCGCCGCGCGGAACGCTCCGAACCGGGCTGACACCCGCGCCGAACGGCCTGAGGGCACGTCCGCGAGGGTGCCGGCGCCGTACCGGCGGCCCTGCTGCGGTTACCCCTAAAGAAATGTCGGCCGCTGCCGACGACCGCATGGAACCGCGATCCGGTTCACACTCGCCGCTAGGGGATCCCCCTACCATCCGGCCATGTTCTGTTCACATGGCTGGCAGGAGCGCCGGGCCCCCTAACATGGCGTCGAAAGGAAACTCGCCGCGCGTGATCTCGCTGCCACGACCGGCGGCCGCGGCGCCCTTGGCCGCGCCGGACGGCGACGCCGCGTTCAACCCGACCCATTCGACCACCCTGCCATCGGGCTACTCGGGGCGCTACCCGAGCATCAACCGCACGCTCGCCCGTCATCTGCGCGAGGCCAGTGGCAGCGGCGAGCTGGATTTCGACACCCTGATCGGCTGTGCTTCGAAGTACTACGACCAGGTCGACGAGGAGCGCCGCGGGATCGTCCGTTCGATGCAGATGATGTCCGACGAGGCCCAGGAGTTGACGCGGGAGATCCGTGAGCAGACCGCAAGCCAGCTGCAGGCGATCCTAGACCACGTCAAGGACGTGATCCTGACCGTCGACGACGGCGGCCACATCGAATCCTTCAATCCGACCGGTGAGCGCGTGTTCGGCTTCTCGCAGGCAGAGGTCATCGGGCGCCCGCTCGGGTTCCTGCTTCCCGAGCTGCGGCCGGTCAGTGGCCGCATCGCCGAACGGCTCGAGCAACTCGCGGTTCGCAGCGATGACACGCTGGTGGACCTGGCCGCGCACGAGACGACCGGCCGAGCCAAGTCCGGCGAGAGCTTCGCGGCCGAGATCGCCGTGTCCAAGGCGCGCATCGGCCGCAAGCTGACCTACGTCCTTTGTCTGCGCGACGCCACCGAGCGCAAGCGGGCCGAGGCGGCCACCCGCGAGAGCGAGGCCCGTTACCGGCTGCTGGTCGAGAATGCGCCCGAGGCGATCGTGGTGCTGGACGTCGATCGCGGTCGCTTCGTCGACTGCAATGACCACGCGCAGCGCTACTTCAGGATGGACCGCCAGGCATTGCTGTCGGCCGGTCCCGAGCAGATCAGTCCTGCGCTGCAGGCGGACGGCACGCAGTCCTTCGGGGTCGCGCGTGGCCACATCGCGCGAGCGCTGGCCGGCGAGACGCCGGTGTTCGAGTGGATTCATCTGGACGCCAATGGCAACGAGCTGCTGTGCGAGGTCCGCCTCGCCGGCCTGCCCAGCGCCGGCCGCAGGCTGGTACGCGGTTCGATCACCGACATCGCCGAGCGCAAGCGCGCGGAGGCGTATGCCAGCGGCGAGCGGCGCGTGCTCGAGCGGCTGGCCTCTAACGGGTCGCTCGAGTCCGCGCTCGAGGCGATCAGCGACGTCGTCGAGAAGATGCATCCGGGGAATCGCTGTGCGATCCGCCTGCTGGAGGAGGACGGACTGCTGCGCCACGCGGTCGCAAGCCACCTGCCACGCGAGTTCTGCGCGGCGTTGGATGCGGTGCCGGTGGGCCTGCGCTACGGTTCGTGTGCCGCGGCCGTCTACCTGTCGCGGCAGGTGATCGTCGCCGATGTCGAGGCCGACCCGTTCTGGGAGTACCGCCGCGAGGCCGTGCTGCGTGCAGGCTTCAAGGCCTGCTGGTCCAACCCGATCCTCGCCTCCGATGGCACCATCATTGGCACGCTTGCGGTCTACCTGACCCACAGCGGCTCACCCGGTGGCCGCGAGGCCGAACTCATGGCGCGGATGACACAGCTGGCCGGCATCGCCATCGAACGGCGCCGGGCGGAGGCGGCCCTGCGCCTGAGCGAGGCACGCTTTCGTGGCCTGGTCGAGCACGTGGTCGAGGGCGTCTACCAGAGCGACCCGGACGGCCGGCTCAAGGCGGCCAATCCCGCGCTGGTACGCATGCTGGGCTACGCCAGCGCCACCGAGCTCATGGCGCTGCCGACGACCGCTGCGCTGTACGTCGATGCGGCGACGCACGCACGCATCCACGCGACGCTGCGGCTCGAGGGTGAGCTGCGCAACGCCGAATACGAACTGCGTCGTCCGGACGGCGAGGTCCTGACGGTCGTCGAGAACGCCCGCCTGGTGCGTGACTCCGCCGGCAACGTGGCCGGCTTCGAGGGCACGCTCTGGGACATCACCGAGCGGCGCCGCGCGGAGATCGCGGTACATGCCGAGAAGGAGCGGGCGCAGGTGACCCTGCAGTCGATCGGCGATGCGGTGATCACCACCGACGCCGAGGGACTGATCGACTACCTCAACCCCGTTGCCGAGCGGCTGACCGGCTGGCCGCTCGATACCGCCCGCGGCCAGCCGGTCGACATCGTGCTGCGCGTGGTCGACGAGGCCGGCCGCGACGACCAGGACAGCGTCGTGATCCGCTGCCTCAAGGAAGACCAGGTGATCGTCGGCAACGACCAGGCGACCATGCTCGACCGCGCCGGTCGCGAGATCGCCATCCAGAATTCCGCCGCCCCGATCCGCGACCGGACGGGTCGGCTGCTCGGCACGGTCGTCGTGTTCCGCGACGTCAGCCGCGAGCGGCGGCTGCGCCGCGCGCTGTCCTACCAGGCGACCCACGACGCGCTCACGGGGCTGCTCAACCGGCGCGAGTTCGAGCACCGCCTGCACGCGGCGCTTGCCGAGACCCGTACCGAGACCCCGATCGAGCATGCGCTCGTCTACGTGGACCTCGATCAGTTCAAGGTCGTCAACGACACCTGCGGCCATCCAGCCGGCGACCGCCTGCTCAAGCAGGTCACGACGCTGCTGCAGACCCGGGTGCGGGGCACCGACACGCTGGCGCGCCTCGGCGGCGACGAGTTCGGCATTCTGCTGCAGGACTGCGCGCGCGACCAGGCGATGAAGATCGCCGAAGGCCTGCGCCAGGCCATTCACGAGTTCCGCTACGAGTGGGACGGCCAGCAGCTGCAGATCGGCGCCTCGATCGGCATCGTCGGGATCGATCGCACGAGCGACTCGGTCGCGGCGGTCATGTCGGCGGTGGATGTCGCCTGCTACGCGGCCAAGGACGGTGGCCGCAATCGCGTGCACGTCTACGAGTCCGACAACGTGCCGGCGCGCCACAAGGAGATGCAGTGGGTTTCGCGCCTGCAGCGTGCCCTTGACACCGAGCGGCTGGAGATCCACTTCCAGCGGATCGTCCCGATCGGAGTCAATGGCGACCCGCGCAAGCACTTCGAGCTGATGCTGCGCATGCGCGACGAGCAGGGGGCGCTGGTGCAGCCGATCGAGTTCATCCCTGCGGCCGAGCGCTACAACATGATGCCGGCCATCGACCGCTGGGTGGTGCGCCAGGTGCTGGGCCACGTGCTCGGCCCCGGACAGGTCGGCGAGCATGCGAGCTTCGCGGTCAACCTGTCGGCGACGACGCTGGCCGACCCTGGCTTCCTGGAGTTCATCCTCGGAGAGCTGTCTGCGGTCGAGATCTGCCCGGGTTCCCTGTGCTTCGATATATCCGAGACGGCGGCGATCGCCTCCCTCTCGAACGTCGTCTACTTCATGCGCGAGCTGAAGGATCGTGGCGTGCGCTTTGCGCTCGACGATTTCGGCTCCGGCCTGTCGTCGTTTACCTACCTGAAGACGCTGCCGGTGGAGTTCCTCAAGATCGACGGCCAGTTCGTCGAGAACGTCCACAAGGATCCCGTCGATCGCAGCATGGTCGAGGCGATCTGCCAGGTGGCCCGGGCGATGGGCATCCGCACGATCGCCGAGAGGGTCGAAGACCCGGCGGCGCTGGCGGCACTGGCGAGCATCGGCGTCGACTACGCGCAGGGATTCCTGATCGCAAGCCCGGCGCCGCTGTCGAGTCTGGCCGAGGCGCTGCGCTGACCCCCCGGCACGGCGCGGCGTGCTCGTCTAGAATGCGACGGCGCTTGCCACTCTCCGGTGCCCGTGTCCGAGTCGAAATCACCGCCGTCCGACGCCATGGCCCGCGAGCGAGTTGCGGTGGGGTTGCTCGGATCCTCTGATCCGCCGCCGGTCACGCTGCACCATCCGGGCGGCCGACGGCCGTGGCTCCTGGTCTGCGATCACGCCAGCCGCGCGATTCCCGCCTCGCTGGGTCGACTGGGGCTGCCCGTGGAGGCGACCTGGCGCCACATTGCCTACGACATCGGCGCGGCGGACCTTGCGCGACGACTCGCCACTCGACTGGACGCGCCGGCGGTGCTGGCCGGCTACTCGCGCCTGGTGGTGGACTGCAATCGCCGCCTCGAGGACGCGACCGCCTTCACGCTCAACGGCGACGGTCACCGCATCACCGGCAACGAGGGCCTCGACGCGGCCGGGCGCGAGCGCCGGGCACGCGCCTGCTACGAGCCCTATCACGCGATGATCGCCGCACAGCTGGCGCGCATCGAGGCCGGGGGCGAGGTGCCGGTGCTGCTTGCGATCCACAGCTTCACACCCGTCTACGGGCCGCGCGCGCGCCCCTGGCACGCCGGCGTGCTGTGGGACGAGGACGACCGGATCGCCCGGCCGCTGCTGGCGGAGTTGCGTCGCGAGCCGGGGCTCGTCATCGGCGACAACCAGCCGTACTCCGGGCGATTCCCCGGCGACTACACCGTCTGGCGCCACGCCGGGCGCGTCGGCCTGCCGGCCCTCTGCCTCGAGATCCGCCAGGACCTGCTGCTCACGCCCAGCGGCATCGCCGAGTGGAGCCTGCGGCTGGCCGCCGCGTTCGAAACGGTGCTCGTCGATCCTGCCGTCCGCCTGCGGCTGCCGAGGGCAGGTGCCCATCGCTGACACGCCATCCTTCACGATCGGCATCGAGGAGGAGTACCTGCTGGTCGATACCGGTACTCGCGATCTCGATGCGGACCCGTCGCCGAGCTTCGTCGAGCAGTGCCACGCCGAGGGCGGCGGACAGATCAGCCACGAGTTCCTGCGCTCGCAGATCGAGGTCGGCACGATTGCCTGTCACACCGTCGCCGAGGCGGTCGCAGACCTTGGCCGGCTGCGTCGCACGGTGGCGAGGGTCGGCCAGCGCCACGGACTTGCGCCGGTGGCCGCCTCGACCCACCCGTTCGCGCATGTCGTGCGCCAGATGCGGACCGACAAGGATCGCTACCTTGCGCTTGCCGAGGAGATGCAGGCCGCGGCGCGACGGATGCTGATCTGCGGCATGCACGTCCACGTCGGCATCGACGACAACGAGACGCGCATCGACCTGATGAACCAGCTGTCCTACTTCCTGCCGCACCTGCTGGCACTGTCGTCGTCGTCGCCGTTCTGGGAGGGGGAACTGACGGGCTTCAAGTCCTTTCGCCTGACGGTGTTCAGCGCACTGCCGCGCACTGGGCTGCCGGACCGTTACTCCAGCTGGGGCGAGTACCAGCGGCACATCGACACGCTGATCCGTACCGGGCTGATCCAGGACACCTCGAAGATCTGGTGGGACATCCGCCCGAGCTGGCGCTATCCCACGCTCGAGATCCGGATCATGGACTGCTGCACGAGCCTCGAGGATTCCGCCTGCCTCGCGGCGCTGGTGCAGTCGCTGTTGCGCTGCCTGTGGCGCATGCGCCGCCGCAACCAGCAGTGGCGCCACTACGCCGACCTGCTGATCAACGAGAATCGCTGGCGCGCGGCGCGCTATGGCGCCGACGCGGGGCTGCTCGACCTCGGTCGTGGCGAACTGGTGCCGTTCGCGCTGCTGCTGGAAGAGCTGATCGAACTGGTCCGTGAGGACGCGGCGGCGCTGGGCTGCCTCGCCGAGGTCGAGCATGCCCGAGTGATCCTCGCGCGTGGCACGAGCGCCCACCGCCAGCTCGCGGTGCATGCGGCGGCGCTTGCCGACGGCGCGAGCGAGCACGAGGCGCTGGTCGCGGTCGTCGACTGGCTGGTCACGGACACCGTCCGCGGGCTTGATGTCGCAGGCGCGCCATGCGCCGGCTAATGTCAGTTCGATGGCTGGCCGGGTCCGCCGCCATCCTGGCGGCGCTGGCAATGATGGTCGCATGGCGCATGCCGGAGGTCGCGGCGTGGCGCTGGGCGCTGCGCGCGGGCCGGCCGGTCATGGCGGACTTCGAGCCGCAGCTCGGTCCGGCGCTGCGCTGGGTGGACGACTACTACGTCGTCGCGGAGCTGAGTGAGGGCGCATGGGCGATCGGCGAACCGCGCTACGGGCAATGCAACTTCAGCTACCTGATCGTCGGCACCGAGCGCGCGCTCCTGTTCGATACCGGTCCCGGCGTGCGCGACATCAGGCCGGTGGTGCGCAGCCTGACTGCGCTGCCGGTGCTGGCCCTGCCGTCGCACCTGCACTTCGACCATGTCGGCAACCTCGCGCGCTTCGCGCAGGTCGCGCTACCGGACCTGCCGCTGCTGCGCGCGCAGGCGCGCAATGGGCGGATCCGCCTCGGCCGGTATCAGCACCTCGGCTTCGTGGAGGGCAGCGAGCCGCCCGAGTTCGCGGTCACCCGCTGGATCGCGCCGGGGGAGGGGATCGACCTTGGCGGGCGCACGCTCACGATGCTCGGCATGCCGGGCCACACGCCCGACTCGGTGGTGCTCGCCGATCGCGCAGCAGACCGGCTGTTTGCGGGCGACTTCATCTATCCGTCTGAAATCTACGCGTTCCTGCCCGGTGCGGACCTTGCGGTCTACGCCGCGAGCGCCCAGCGCCTGGCGGGTCGGCTGGGCCCGGCGACGGCCGTCTATGGCGCCCACGGCTGCGAGCGGGCGCCGATGGTTGAGGTGCCGCATCTGGCGCGGTCGGACGTGATTGACCTTGGCAGGGCGCTGACGCTCGCGGCGGCCAGCGCAGGGCCGACGGTCGGCGGGCTTTATCCCCGCCAACTGCCGGTGAATGCGCGCATGACGCTATACGCGAAGTATCCCTGGATGAGTCGCTGAGAGAGCGCCGATGACCGCAACGCGCCGGCCGCCGGTCGCCGCGCTGACGGACACTCCTGTGTCGGTGACGACATTGAGACAGGACGCCGGCTGCCCGCCGACGCTAGTTCGCCCGCAACTCGCCTACATTGCGAAGCTTGCGCGGGGCCGGGACCGGGCGGCGCGTGTCGAGGCGCCGCGCGGTTCGTACGACCCACGCCCAAGCCCGCTCGGCTGTGGTGAGGTCCGGGTTCGGCCCAAAGCGGAAGTCCACCACGCTGTTTGGAATCCCGGATACCGGTCATTGATCGGGTGACCTGATACCCGAGGTGTAAGTCCTGCCGCCGGCGCCGATGCCGATCAACGCTGTCGTCCCCTCGGGTCGCTTGTGCCGCCACGCGGGGGTGCTGCTCGAATCCTTTGGTTTGTCGCGCGATCACGCCGGGCGAGCAGTGAGGCGAGAGTCGCACGAGTGGATACCGCGCTATCCCGCCGTCCATCCCAAACAGATTGATGATCAGATTCTGTTTATGCTATATCTTGCATAGTTCGCGTCGATGCTCTACCCTCCCGTCATGAAGTCCGTCGTCTGGGTTGGAAGCTCCAAGGCGGATCTGAAGGCGCTACCGACGACCGCGATCGACGACCTTGGTCACCAGCTCTTCCGAGTCCAATGCGGCCTCGAACCAGATGATTGGAAGCCGATGCCGTCGGTCGGAGCCGGGGTCAGGGAAATCCGCGTAAAGGACGCGTCCGGCGCGTTCCGCACGATCTACCTCGCGACCCGCCCGGAGGCTGTCTACGTGCTGCACTGCTTTCGGAAGACGAGTCAGAAGACGACCCAGCGAGATATCGAACTCGCACGACAACGCCTTAACGGGCTCCCGAGGAAGGCTCCTCATGGCTAAGAAGAAGGTTCGTAGCGTCTGGCAGGACCTCTATCCGGAGGATCAGGCCGCCGAGATGGAAATGCGCTCGCTTCTGCTCGAAGGCATCGGAGCCTGGTTGGCGGAGTCAGGTCTGACCCAGACCCAGGCGGCGAAGATCCTCGGGGTCACTCAGGCGCGGGTGTCGGATCTGAAGCGCGGCAAGATCAGCTCATTCAGCCTCGATCTCCTCGTGCGCCTCGCTGCTAAGGCCGGCCTCAATCCGAAATTGAAGCTCGCGGCCTGAGGCATTCGGCGACCGAATTGTCGCCGTTCAGGCTGAACTTCGCGCGCCGGCGGGCCAATGGCCGATTCCCAGACGGGCGACAGGCCTCACCCGGCCCATACCGGCCGTAGCTGCCCGCGAAATCGCTGCCGCTTAGCAGAGGATCGCGAAACAGTGCGTTGAGTCCGCCGCACCCTCCGGCCAGAAGCCCGGGCGACGTCTCAGTACCGGAAGACTCTAAAGCCCTACGCTACTGAAAGCGGGGGAACGTCGGCTCCATACGAATCTTTCCAAGAACGAAATCATCGTCACTCACCGCGCCGCGGGCAAGTATGCGGAACAGTGGCCGCTAGTCCTCGATATCCCGAACCCGCGGGGCGCGTATCGCGATTCCTGCTGTCCTATTGGCGGCGCTCGCGGCGCGCCGGTGAGCCGACCCGGAGCTACTGATCCAGTTTGACGATCTTGCCCGCTATCCAGGTGCGCAGCACCCTAATCGACTTCAGCTCATCCGGCGGTAGCTTGCGGGGATCGCGGTCCAGTTCGATGAAATCCGCGAACTTCCCGGGGGTAAGTGAGCCCAGCTGCTGTTCCTGGAACGCGGCATGGGCGCCCGCCAGCGTCATCGCGCTGATTGCCTCATCGGCGCTGAGCGCCTGGTCGGTGTACCAGCCGACGGCCGTGCCTCCCGCCAGCGGTTTTCGAGTCACCGCGAAATAGAGCGTCTGCATCGGCTCCCAGGGCTCTCCCGGAAGATCGGAATTGATGAGCAGGTGTCCACCTGCGTCGAGTACCCGCCGCCATGCGTAGGCGTACTTGATCCGCGTCGGGCCCAGGCGCTCTTCTGCCCACTTGCTGTCGCCCACCGCATGGCTGGATTGCATGCTGGATATCACGCCGAGCGTGGCGGCGCGGGCGTAGTAGTCCGGCAACACCACCTGCGCATGTTCGATCCGCCAGCGATGATCGGCAGTCGGGTGTGCAGCAAGTGCAGTGCCGTAGATGTTGAGGATGCGATTGTTGCCTTCGTCCCCGATGGCATGAGTGGCCAATTGAAACCCGTGCGCAAGCCCGCGCGCCGCGAGCGAGGCCACCAGGGCCGGCGCAATGCGCTCGGTCATGTTGGCCGCCTCCGGTTGGTCGGAATACGGTTGGGCAAGCAGCGCCGTGCGGGAGCCGAGCGAGCCGTCGTAGTAGATCTTAACCGCGCGAATCGTCAACCATGCCTGCGGATCGATGAGCGGCCCGCGTGCGAACCACTCCTTCATGAGTTCCGCATCGTTGCCGTCCAGCATTCCGTAGACGCGAATCGGTAACTGTCCTGCCGCTGCCAGCTCACGGAAGGCCGCGACCCGCTCTCGCGGAATTCCCGCCTCATGGACTGATGTCACGCCCACCTGCGCCAACGCGGTAAGCCCGGTAATGATGTTCTTCTTCATTTCCGCGACTGTTTCCCCGGGGACGCGCCCATTGACGAGCTGCTGCGCGAGGGTGAGCAAGACGCCCGTGGGTTGGCCGTCTGTTCGGCGAAGAATCTGCCCCACGGCTGGATTGGGGGTGGCCGCGTTGATGCCTGCAATCTCCAGCGCACGCTCGTTATAGAACCCCGCAAACCCGTGCAGGGATTCCAGCCGCACCGGGTTGTGCGGAAATGCCCTATCCAGTGCCGCACGATCGGGATACCCGAGCGATGCCCACATGCCTTCGTCCCAGCCTGCGCCGACCAGCCACTCGCCAGGCGCGGGATGCGGATAGTAGGCCTTGAGCCTGGCTACCATCTCATCCACCGTCCGCGTGCCATTCAGAACGGCTTTGCGACGATCCTGGCCGAGCTGATAGCTGTGCGCATGCGAATCGATGACTCCCGGCATCACGGTGCG
>JANXQL010000039.1 GCA_025356815.1 Pseudomonadota bacterium | reverse complement strand
AAGCGGCTGGACTACTTCGTCAGCGGCTGGGGCACCGGCGGCACCATGACCGGCGCAGGCCAGGTGCTCAAGCTTGCCCGCCCGGACATCAGGATCGTCACCACCGAGCCTGCCAACGCGCGCCTCCTGGCCGGCGGCGAGTTCAAGCCGCACAAGATCCAGGGCTGGACGCCGGACTTCGTGCCGGCCGTGCTCGACCGGACGATCTTCGATGACAACATCCCGGTCACCGACGAGGAGTCGGTTGCGACCGCGCGGCTGCTCGCGCAGAAGGAGGGCCTGTTCGTCGGCATCTCCTCCGGCGGCAACTTCGCCGCGGCCCTGAAGGTGGCCGAGAAGGCCCCCGAAGGCAGCGTGATCCTGACCGTGATGACCGACACCGGCGAGCGCTACCTGTCGACGGTGCTGTTCGAGGGCGTCGCCGAAGGCTCGGACCCGGAGCCGACGCTGCCCTGATGCCCCGTGCCGACGCGCGATCCGCGCGTCGGCCGGCTACACTGCCGCTCGCCGCCTCCTCGAGGCGGCGTTCGCGCCGTGACTGCCCAGGGGATGCATGAAAGCCCGCTACGACTGTTCCAAGTGCCCGGGATACTGCTGCTCGTACGACCGCATCGCGGTCAGCGACTTCGACATTGCGCGTCTCGCCCGGCACTTCGGCGTCAGCGCCGAGACCGCCCGCGAGCGGTTCACCTACCACCACAAGACGGGCGACGTCGACGAGTGGGTCCTGCGTCATCGCAAGGACACGGTGTTCAAGTCGATCTGCCGCTTCTTCGACCAGGACGAGCGCCGCTGCACGATCTACTCGGCGCGCCCGAACGTCTGCCGCCGCTACCCGTCGGGCACGACCTGTGGCTACTACGGCTTCCTGATGTTCGAGCGCGAGCAGCAGGGCGACGACGACTTCATCCCGTCGGCCTGAGGCGCGGGCTCAGGGCGAGGGCTTCCTGACATAGCCGATCTGCTCAAGCCTTTGCAGGTAACGCGTCCACTTCGCCGCGTGGTTGGCGCCCAGATCGTGCAGCACCTTCCAGGTGTACAGCCCAGTGTCGTGGCCGTCGTCGAACTTCAGTCGCACCGCGTACTGGCCGACCGGCTCCACGGCCGTGATCTGGACGCTCTCCTTGGCGATCTGCAGCACGTCCTGGCCGGGCCCGTGGCCCTGGACCTCAGCCGACGGCGAGTGGGCGCGCAGGTATTCGAACGACAGCGAGTAGCGCTCGCCGTCGGCGAACGCCACCTCCAGCAGCCGGGAACGGCGGCGCAGGCGGATCTCGGTCGGGGGACTGTCGCTGTTTGGCATCACTTTGAACGGGTTGGGAAAACTTTCGACTCGGTCGCGACAAACGATCTCGTCGCGGGGAAAATGGTACCACCCGGACTGTTCCGATCCCTGTCGAGGCGATGGTCATGATACGAGGCACGATGCTTTCCCTTGGTCTGGCAGCGCTCCTGACGCTCGCGGCGATGCCGGCTCATGCGGTGTCGCAGACGCCCGCGACCGATGCCGAGGAGGTCGACCCGTCGGCGCCCGCCGCCGATGACCGCTGGGCGCTCGAGCTGGGCGTGCAGGGCGACCGCAACAGCGCCTATGGCTTCACCAGTCGCCTCGGCTACGACCTGTGGCGCCACACCACCGTGCACGGCAGCGCGCACGCGACCCAGTACCAGGGCGATCTGTCGCAGACCAACCCCGGGTCGACCCGTTCGCTGGCAGCGTCGGTCGGCGCGACGCAGCGCTTCGGGCGCTTCGCACTGGACGGCGATGTCGGCCAGTGGCGCGTCACGAACCTCGCCACGACCAACGAGCTGAAGGTGAGTGGCGCATTCTCCGGCGGCGCATTCTCCGGTGCCCTGCGCAGCGGCTATCGCAAGACCAAGTTCAACAATTTCGCCACCATCGCGACCATCGATCAGGGCGCGGGTCCGCAGAACGTCGCGGTCACTGCGGCCTGCGAGCTCAAGAGCACCGCCTTCGGCGCCGACGGCCGCTATCAGGGCCGCCGCTGGGGCCTGCACGGCTCGCTGACGCAGTACAACTATTCCGACGCGACCTGTGCGCTGTACCCGGCCGCAGGTGGCGCGGGCGTTGCGGCGAGCGAGAACGCGGCGCAGTTCGCGGCGCTGGCGCCCTTCCAGGTGTCGCGCCTTCAGAATCTCGCCATGCCGGTGATCGGCGGCCAGCAATCGCTGGCGAAGTCCAGCGCGCAGGTCGGCATCAGCTTCCGGCGCAAGGACGCGCAGCTCGCCCTCGACTACCTGCGCTCGCAGGACTACTACACCAGTGCGCTGAGCAAGGCCTACTTCAGCACCCTGACCGCCGACCTCGGCGGTGGCACGGCCGTCGAGGTGACCTTCGGCGACAGTCGCGGCGGCGGCACGCCGCGCGGCATCTTCGGTGGACTCGGGGTGCGCGCGCGCTTCTAGCGGCGCCGGGCGCGCGGGTGCGCGCTGTCGTAGACCTGCGCGAGGTGCTGGAAGTCCAGGTGCGTGTAGACCTGGGTGGTCGAGATATTGGCGTGACCGAGCAACTCCTGCACGCCACGCAGGTCGTGACTGGACTCGAGCAGGTGGGTTGCGAACGAGTGACGGAACAGGTGCGGATGCACCTTGACGTCGATTCCCCGGCGTCGCGCCCAGGCGTCCACCCGCAGCTGCACCGCGCGCGTGCCCAGTCGCCGGCCGTTGCGACCGACGAACGCCGCGCGCTCGTCGGCTTTGGCGAGTCCGCCGCGGCGCCCAAGCCAGCTGCCGTAGGCCCTGAGTGCATGCGAGCCGACCGGGACGACGCGCGTCTTGCTGCCCTTGCCGAGCACGCGCACCGTGCGGTCGGCGACGTCCAGGTCGCCCAGGTCCAGTCCCACCAGTTCCGACAGCCGCAGACCGCTCGAGTAGAACAGCTCGACGATGGCGCGGTCGCGTGCCTGCAGGTCGTCGTCCGCCGGCGCATCCGCGGCCGGTGCCTCCAGCAGCCGCGCCATCCGGTCCACGTCCAGCGCCTCCGGCAGCCGGCGCGCACCCTTGGGCGCGCGCACCTCCACCCCCGGGTTTACGCCGAGCACGCCCTCGCGGATCAGCCAGTTGAACAGCGTGCGCAGCGCCGACAGTCGCCGCTGGATCGAGCGCGGCGCGAGTCCCTGGCGGTGGATGGTGGCCGCGAAAGAGCGGACGTGCTGCGAGTCGATCGCGGTGAACGAGGCAAGGCCCTGGCTTGCGGCCCAGGCGCAGAAGTCGTCCAGGTCGCGCCGGTAGGCGGTGACGGTATGCAGGCTCAGGCGTCGCTCGCTCTGCAGGCTGGCAAGCCACGCCTCGACGCGCTCGCGCTCGCCGGCGTTCCACGACACGCCGGTGCCGGCGCTAGGCGGTGGCGCCCGGCGCGCCATCGAGGGCCGTCGCGACCAGCTCGCCGATGCGGGCGAGGAAGTCGGTGCTCATCGTCGGGTTGAAGTGGTCCGCATCGGCGGAGGCGATCGCAAGCAGCGCAGGCGCGCCACCGATACGCAGCGGCACCAGCGCGACTGAGCCGATCGCGATGTCGGCCGACGGGAACAGGAAATCGCGCTGCGTGTCGCGGATGCGACCGCAGCGCGGCTTGGCCGTGGCATGCAGCGACTCGAACGACTTCAATGCCGCATCGTCGCGCGCGACCTGGCGCAGGTAGCGCGGCGCGTGGGCGGCGTCGACGAGCGGCGCGCCGACCAGCAGCGTGAACTCGCGCACGGCGAAGTCCTCGCGCAGGCACGACTCGATCGCCACCAGTCGCGCGGCGGCGTCGCGCGCACCGATCAGGCGGCAGGTGAGCCGGTGCATCCGCACCGCGAGCGCGTCGTTGGCGCGGCCGTTCTCGATGAGTGCACGCAGCTTCGAGTCGAAGTCACGCACGCGCTCGCGCAGCACCTCGACCTGGCGCTCGACCAGCGAGACGGTACTCGCGTCGCCGCGGGCGTGCGGCAGGCGCAGTTCGCCCAGCAGTGCCGGGTGGCGATCGAAGAAGTCGGGGTGCGTCCCGAGGAACGCGACGATGCGCGCCTCCTCCGTGTCGGCGCGCGCCCCCTTGCCGGCCTCGGTCTTCGGCTGCGGGTTCGTCATGGTTCGGTGTGTCCTTCAAAGACCGTGGCCGTAGGTCCGGTAAGCCAGATCGCATCGTTCTCGTCCTGCCACTCGACACCGAGGCGTCCGCCCGGCACATCGACGCGGACGATGGCGTCGAGCCAGCCGCGACGGCGGCCGACGGCCACCGCGCCACAGGCGCCGGTGCCGCAGGCCTGCGTCTCGCCGACGCCGCGCTCGTGGACACGCAGGCGCACGTGGCTGCGCGAGACCACCTCCAGGAATTCGACGTTGGTACGTCGCGGGAAGCGCGGATGATTTTCCACCCGGGGGCCGAGCCTGTCCACCGCCGCGGTGGCGATTGCATCGACGCGCAGCACGGCGTGCGGATTGCCGATCGAGACCACGCCGACCTCGAGCTGGTCGCCGTCGACCTCGAGCGGATAGGCCTCGGCCATGACGTCCGCGACGAACGGCAGCGCGGCCGGCGCGAAGTTCGGCACGCCTATCGCCACCGAGACCTCGCCGTCGGCGCGCACGCGCGCCCGCACCAGGCCCGCCGGGCTGTCCATCACAAGCTCGCCGGGGCCCGTGCCGCGGCGCCGTGCGAGCAGCGCCGCGACACAGCGCGCGCCGTTGCCGCACTGCTCGACCTCCGAGCCATCGGCGTTGAAGATCCGGTAGTAGACGGCCGTGCCGTCGCGTCGCGGTGGCTCGAGCACGAGCGCCTGGTCGAAGCCGATGCCGGTATGACGGTCGGCGAGGGCGGCGAGCCGGTCCGGGGTGGGAACGGCCTCGGGTCGGGGCGCGTCGAAGACGATGAAGTCGTTGCCCAAGCCGTGCATTTTCGTGAATTCGAGCCGCATGAGCGGATCATAGCGCGCGACGGCCGCCGCTGCCGTCCAGCGCGGGCCCCGTGCCGGGCCCGGTGGCTCCTGCGGGCGGTCGAAGGTACCATGGCGCCCCTTTCGGTCCGCCGGTGCGATCCATGAAATCCGCTCCCCGCGTCGGCTTCGTGAGCCTCGGCTGCCCGAAGGCGCTGGTCGACTCCGAACGCATCCTCACGCAGCTGCGCGCCGAGGGTTACGACATCGCCCCAACCTACGAAGGCGCCGACCTGGTGGTGGTCAACACCTGCGGTTTCATCGACGACGCGGTGCACGAGTCGCTGGACACGATCGGCGAGGCGTTGCAGAAGAACGGCAAGGTGCTGGTGACCGGCTGCCTGGGGGCGCAGCCGCAGAAGATCCTCGAGCGCCACCCGCAGGTGCTCGGTATCACAGGTCCGCACGCCTACGAGGACGTGCTGCGGGAGGTCCATGCGCACCTGCCGCAGCCGCACGACCCGTTCATGGATCTGGTGCCTGCGCAGGGCATCAAGCTGACGCCACGCCACTACGCCTACCTGAAGATTTCCGAGGGCTGCAACCATCGCTGCAGCTTCTGCATCATCCCCTCGATGCGCGGCGACCTCGTCAGCCGGCCGATCACGCACGTGCTCAACGAGGGCATCCGCCTGCTGAACGCCGGCGTGCGCGAGCTGCTGGTCATCTCGCAGGACACCAGCGCCTACGGCGCGGACCTGCGCTATCGCGCCGAGAGCTGGGGCGTGCGCCAGATCCGCACCAAGTTCATCGACCTTGCGCGCGAGCTCGGCGCGATCGCCAAGCAGCGCGATGCCTGGCTGCGGCTGCACTACGTCTACCCGTACCCGCACGTGGACGAAGTGATCCCGTTGATGGGCGAGGCAGGTCTGCTGCCGTACCTGGACATTCCGTTCCAGCACGGCAGCCCGCGCATTCTCAAGCTGATGAAGCGCCCGGCGCACGCCGAGAACGCGCTCGAGCGCGTCAAGGCCTGGCGGCGCGAGCTGCCGGGCCTTGCGATCAGGAGCACCTTCATCGTCGGCTTCCCCGGCGAGACCGAAGCCGAGTTCCAGGAACTGCTGCAGTGGCTGGAGGAGGCCAAGCTCGACCGCGTCGGCTGCTTCCGCTACTCCGCCGTCGAGGGCGCTGCGGCGAACGCCCTTGCTGGCGCCGTGCCCGATCACGTCAAGGACGAGCGCTACGAGCGTTTCATGCAGACCGCCGCGCGCATCAGCGCCGCGCGTCTCGCCGCGCGCGTCGGCGGCCACGAGCGCGTACTGGTCGATGCCATCGAGGGGACCGGTCGGGGCATGTCTGCGATCGCGCGCAGCTACGCGGATGCCCCCGAGATCGACGGCACGGTTCGCATCAGGGGCGCGGGCGTGGCGAAGCTCGTGGTCGGTGAGTTCGCCGAGGTCGAGATCACCGCTGCGGACACCTACGATCTGAGCGCGAAGCTCGTTACGCGGTCCTAGCCGAGGCTCGAGAGGATGCCGAGCCTGAGGTCGGCGTAGCGCGGCTCGAAGCCAAGTTCGCGCCGGATGCGCAGGCTGTCGATGCGGCGGGACTCGGACAGGAACGACATCAGTCCCGGCGACAGCACGCGCTCGGCTTCCGCCTTCGATACCAGCGGCGGCGCCGGCAGCCCGGCCAGCGTCGCCACCCGCTCGAAATACTCCGTCATCGTCGCGGTGTTGCCGTCGGTGACGTTGTAGACGCGCCCGGCCGCCGCCGGCAGCGTGCCCGCCAGGACGCAGGCCTCGACCAGGTCGTCGGCATGGATGCGGCTCGAGTAGCCGGCCTCGGCGTGGCGGATTACCGGGTCGCCGCGGCGCAGCCGGTCCAGGGGCAGCCGCCCGGGACCGTAGATGCCCGGCACGCGCAGGATCGTCCAGGGAACGCCGCGCACCGCGCACCAGGTGCGCAGCTGGCGCTCGGCATCGGCGCGGCGCTGTGCGCGGTCGGTGGTCGGGTTGGGCGCCGTGTCTTCATCGACGATCCCGCCGCCGGTGTCGCCGTATACGCCGGTCGTGCTGACGTAGACCATGCGCAGCGGCGACACCCCGAGGGCGGCCAGTGCCCGCGTGAGGCGCGGATCGGTCAGGCCGGTGGGCGGCGGCGGGATCAGGTAGAACAGCACCGCCGGGCGGGACAGTGACGGTGGTGCCGCGGCGTCCGGCGCATCCAGGTCCCAGCGTTCGGTGTCGAGGCCCTGCGCGGCGAGGGTCGCGGCACTTGTCGCGCTTCGGGTCAGCGCGACGACCGGGCCCAGCGGCAGCAGCCGGCGTGCGAGCCGGGTGCCGACATAGCCGCAGCCTGCAACCAGATACCGCAAGGGAGCATTCATGGGCAGCATTCTAGGCCGTTTGCCGGCACACTTGCGCCCCATGCAACTGACCCTACGCCCGCAAAACCGCGTGTTCGACCTGGTCCCAGGCCGTCCTGTGCTGGACACGGCGCTCGCCGCGCACGTCAACCTGCCGCACAGCTGCAAGGGTGGCAACTGCGGCTCCTGCCGTGCGCGGCTCGTCTCCGGCGAGATCCACTATCCGCGCGGCGTGCCGCTGGGCCTGAGCGAGCAGGAGTGCGCCGCAGGCTACATCCTGCTCTGCCAGGCGGTGGCCCGCACCGACCTCGTGGTCGAGGCGCGCGAGGTGCGTCGCGTGACCGACGTCGAGATCAAGAGCCTGCCGTGCCGGGTCGAGCGGCTGGAGCGCTACGCGCCGGACGTCATGGGCGTCTTCCTGCGCCTGCCGATCATCGAGGACTTCCACTTCCGCGCCGGCCAGTATCTCGATGTGATGCTGCCGGGCGAACGCCGCCGCAGCTTCTCGATCGCCTCGCCGCCTCACGACGCGGGCCTGATCGAGCTGCATGTGCGCAGGGTCAGTGGCGGTGAGTTCACGGTGAGTGTGTTCGAGGCGCTCAAGCCCGGCGCGCTGCTGCGCATCGAAGGGCCGCTCGGGCAGTTCGTGTACCGCGAGCCCGAGCCCGGCTCGCCGACCGGCGCGGTGATCCTGGTCGCAGGCGGAACGGGCTTCGCGCCGATCAAGGCGATCCTGCGCCAGCTGCTGGAGAGCGGCGTGAAGCGACCGATCCACCTCTACTGGGGCGCGCGCCACGAGCTCGACCTGTACCAGCGCGAGTGGGTCGAAGAGCGCCTCGCACGCTTCGAGCAGCTGCGCTTCGTGCCGGTCCTGTCGGAGCCGGCGGGCGAGGAGTCGGCGCACTACCGCACCGGCTTCGTGCACGACGCGGTGCTTGCCGACTTCGCCGATCTGAGCGATGCGGAAGTGTATGCAGCAGGTCCGCCTGCGCTGATCGGCGCGCTGCGTTCGACGCTGCCGACGCACGACCTGGGCGCGGACCGTCTGTACTTCGATTCGTTCGCCTACGCCCCGGACGCGAAGAAGCCCGGCGCCTGAGCGCTCAGCGTCGCGGCGTGGCGCCGAACAGCCGCTGGCGCAGCGGTGCGATGTCGGCCTGCTTGCCGGTCATCTGGGCGAGCGCCTCCTGCAGCAGCCGCAGCGCCCGGTCGCGTTCGCCCAGCTGCTCGAGCAGGCCCGCGAGCAGCTGCGCGGTCTCGGCGCGCGGCCGCAGCGCGTGGCTGTGCTCGAGGTAGCTGCGGGCCTTGCCGTAGAGTTCCGCACGCAGGCACAAGCGCGCGCACGTGGCCAGCAGCGCCGGCTCCTCGCGCCGTCCGCGCAGCCAGCCCTCCGCGACCTTGAGGCGTTCGAGCGCGTCGCCGCCCGCAAGCTCGCCGTACAACAGCGCCGCCGCCTCGTTCCAGTGCGCGTCTAGGACCGCGCGCAGCACCAGGGCGGCGCGCTCGCCCTGCTCGAAGCGCGCGAGTCCGCGCGCATAGGCGACCGCGATGCCCGGCTGTCGGCGGGCCGCGCGGGTGGCCTCCGCCCACACCGCATCGAGTGCCGCGAGGCCGCCCTTGTCGGTCGCGACGCGCAGCATGTCCGCGTACAGCGTGTCCATGATCTCCTCGACCGCCGCCGCCGGCACGCCGCGCGTGGCGCGCAGGCGCGGCTCGAGCCTGAGCAACTGGTCGAAGTCGCCGCGCTGGCGGTGCACGCGCGCCAGCAGCAGCAGCGCCCGAGGATTCAGCTCGCCCAGTGTCTGCAGTTCCTGCAGCGCCGCCAGCGCCGCGTCGCCGTCGCCGCGTTTGAGGCTCATCTCGGCACGCGTGATCAGCACCGGCGCGGGCGCGTCGGCAGCGGCCTCGCGCGCAAGCGCCAGCCACGCGTCGCAGCGTTGTGTCGCGCCCTGCAGGTGCGTCGCATGGGCGGCCGCGAGGTAGTGCACTGCCGGCTCGTCGGCCTCGCGCGCGCTGCGGGTGAGCGTTAGTTCCGCGTCGCCCCAGCGGCCGGCGGAGACCTCCAGCAGGCCCCGGTCCAGGTCGCGGCGGGCGCGCTCGCGGCGCTGTGCCTGGCGCGTCTCGCGCAGCCGTCGCGGCCAGCGGGCGAGCCGCGTGAGGCCCTCCAGCACGAGCAGCGTCAGTACCAGGCACAACACCAGCGTCGGCACCGACATCTCGACCAGAGTGCCGCGAAAGCTGATCGCGACATAGCCGGTGTCGGTGAGCAGCGCATTGGCCAGCACCGCGCCGACCAGCAGCGCCACCGCCAGCAGCAGGCTGCGCTTCATGGCGCGCGCTCGCGCAACATGCGCAGCGAGCCTGAGACATCCGGCAACGGCGCGCTCACCGCGCTCGCCGCGAGCGCGGTGAGCTGCGCGTTCAGGTCGCGCGTACGGGCATCCTTCGGATCGCAGAAGCGCGCGAGCCACTCGCGCGCATCGCCGAGGCTCGCGGCATAGTCCACCGAATCCGCGCGCAGCGCCGCGAGCCGCGCGGCGAACAGCAGCGTCTGCAGGTGACGTCGACGCAAGCCGATCTCCTCCAGCGAGACGAGCCGCACCGACGCGTCGCTGACGCGACGCACGCTGACGAGATCCTGCAGCGAACTTGTGAACTTGTGCCAGGCGCGCGCGCCGCCGCCGGTGGCCTCGCGCGCAGATCCCGGCGGCAGGTACTGTGCCTGGATGGCGCCCAGCATCGGCACGTCGCGCGCCGCGACCTCGGCGGCCGCGAGTCGCGCACTGATGGTGCGCAGGTCCGGCACCGGCGTTGCGCGCAGCGCCGCGAGGTCGTGCGCGAGCTGCGCGCGGATGCGCAGTGCCGCGGCATCGCTGCGGCTTGCCAGGCGCGCGTCCGCCGCGGCGTACAGCTCGGTGGCACCGGCGACGTCGTGCTCGAGCGTCAGGCGATGATGGGCAAGCTCGACCAGGTGGGCGGCCTCGGCGCGCGCGAGCGCGCGCTCCGGAGCTTCGAGCCGTGCCTCGATGCGGCCGAGCCGGGTCTCGAGCGCATCGACGCGCGGCGGCAGCGGTTCGAGCCGGCCGAGCACATCGGGCGAGGCCTGCGCGGCCTGCAGCCGCGCAAGTTCCGCCGCGAGCTGCTCGCGGCCGTGACCTGCAAGCTCCGCCCGCTGCTGTGCGTCATCGAGGGCGCGACCGAGCTCATGGGCGCGCCAGCCGGCGAGTGCGGCGGCGATGAGCGCGAGCGCCGCGCACAGCAGCGCGAGCGCACCCTGGCGCAGCGCGCGCTCGACGCGGCGCTGTTCGCTGCGGCGGCGTTCGGCGCCACGCTCGGGCGTCGCGGCATCGGCATGCGAATGGGAGTCGGCTTCGGGCATCGGCGCTCGCCGCTGGCGGCGGATCAGGAGCGGCTAGTATGACCCCGCCACTTCAGCAGCGCATCCACGAGACCGTCGTCATCGGGTCCGGACGCGACGATCAGCGGACCTCCGATGCCGATCTGGCGCGCGAGGGCGCCGATGCGCGGCCCGCCGGCCAGCAGCACCGCGCGGGCCAGCAGCTCGCGGCCCTCGGGGCTGAGGATTTCGTACAGGCAGCGCAGCAGCTCGCCGCTGGTCGCGGTCACGACCTGGATCTCGCCGCGGCTCCACTCGGCCTCGACCGCCGCGACCGCCCCCGGCACCGGTCGCGCGCAGCGCCGCTCGTAGACTTCCGCGTAGGACACCTCCGCGCCGCGCGCCGACAGCTCGTCGGCGAGCAGTTCGCGCCCGCCGCCGCCGCGCACGATCAGGATGCGCTGCCCCTGCACGTGGCAGAACTCGCGGCTTGCCAGCAGGGTCTCGCTGTCGTAGCCGCCGTGCGGCACCAGCGAGACGCGGTAGCCCGCGTGGTTCAGCGCCGCGGCGGTCGCGGGTCCCACGGCGGCAATCCGCGGATCGCGCCTGCCCTCCAGCAGGGACGAGCCGAAGCGCACCGCGTTCGCGCTGATGAACACGACCCAGTGGAAACGGTCGATGGGGCCGAGCGCCGCGCGCTGGCTCGCGCGGTCATCGCGCGGCAGCAGTTCGATGGCGGGCAGCCGGTACACATTGGCACCGAGCAGGGTCAGCCGACGGGCCAGCGGGCCCGCCTGGGGCTCCGGCCGCGTCACGAGCACGCCCAGGCCGGTCAGCTCGCTCATCGCTCAGCCGGCCTGTTCCCGCAGCGACGCTAGCAGCGCACCGGCGCCGGCGGCGAGCAGCCGGTCGGCGAGGGCCGCGCCGAGCGCGACGGCCTGTGAGGCGGGGCCTTCCACCCGGTCGGCAAAGCTGCAGCTGCCATCGGGTGCGCCCACATAGCCCTGCACCTCGAGCCCGCCACCCGCGTGGCGGGCGAAGCCCGCGATCGGCGAGGTGCAGCTGCCCTCGAGCCGCGCTGCGAGCGCGCGCTCGGCAAGGAGGCACTCGCGCGTGGGCGCGTCGTCCAGCGGCGTGAGCCAGCGCAGCACGGCCGGATCGTCGCGGCACTCGATGCCGACGATGCCCTGGCCGACCGCGGGCAGCGACAGGGCCGTGTCGAGATGCTCGGTGATGCGCTCGCCGAGGCCGAGGCGGGTTAGTCCCGCCGCGGCGAGGATGATCGCATCGAACTCACCGTCGTCGAGCTTGCGCAGGCGCGTGTCAACGTTCCCGCGCAGCGGGATGATGCTCAGGTCCGGCCGGCGCGCGCGCAGGATGCTCTGGCGGCGCTGGCTGGAGGTGCCGACGCGCGCACCCGGCGGCAGCGCGGCGAAGTTCGGGTAGCGGCGCGAGAGGAACGCATCGCGCGGGTCGGCGCGTGGCAGCACGCAGGCGATCACGAACCCCGCCGGCAGTTCCGCGGGGACGTCCTTCATCGAGTGCACGGCGAGATCCGCACGGCCCTCGGCCATCGCGACCTCGAGTTCCTTGATGAAAAGGCCCTTGCCGCCGACCTCTGACAGGGGGCGGTCCTGGATCCGGTCGCCCTCGGTGACGATCGGCACCAGCGAGACTTCCAGTTCCGGGTGGGTGGTGCGCAGGAGGCCGGCGACGTGGTTGGCCTGCCAGAGGGCGAGTGCGCTGCGGCGAGTGGCGATTCTCAGGTGCTGCATGGCCTCATTGTGCCATTTGTTCCGCGGCGTCGGCCCGCGCTCCGCGCGTGGCGTGCACGCGGCGGACGGTCCGACCCCGGGGGGTGGGGTGGGATGCCCGGCGGTCGGGGCCGCCGTCGGCGTGGCGAGGGTCTAGGACGCGTCGTGGTCGAACAGCGAGTCCTTCAGCCGGAAGATCGTCGAGATGTCCTCGTCACCATGGCCGGTCGCCATCAGCTGGCGGTAGTGGCCGCGGGTCACCTCGACCACCGGCAGTTCCACACCGTGCGCGGCGGCCATGTCGTGGCAGATCCCCAGATCCTTGTAGTGCAGCCGCACCCGAAACCCTGCCGGGAAGCTGCCGCGCGCCATGAACGGCGCACGATTGACGAAATACCACGAAGATCCAGCGCCTTTGCCGAGGGTTTCGATGACTTTCTCCAGCGGCAGGCCTTCCGCCTTGGCAAACGCCATCGCCTCCGCGACGGCCTGGATCACGCCTGCACACATGATCTGGTTGGTGGCCTTGGTGGACTGCCCGTAGCCGGTCGGGCCCATGTGGGTGACGGTCCGGCCCATCGCCTCGAGCACCGGGCGGGCGCGCTCGAACGCCTCCGCCGTGCCGCCGCACATGATCGCGAGGGTGCCGTCGCGGGCGCCTTCGACGCCGCCGCTGACCGGGCAGTCGAGAAACGCCGCGCCGCGAGCTGCGAGCCGCGTGGCCGCCTCCCGGGCCGTGCCGGCGGAGACGGTGGAGCAGTCGATGATCGTCAACCCCGGCCGCGCGCCGGGTAGCAGCGCGTCGACCACGCCGAGCACGTCGGCGTCGGCGGAGACGCAGATCACGACAACGTCGTTTTCTGCCGCGAGGGCCGCG
>JANXQL010000011.1 GCA_025356815.1 Pseudomonadota bacterium | reverse complement strand
CAGCCGGATCGCGAGGATCGCGTGATTGAAGTGCAATCCCGGCGGCTCCTCGCGCGTGATCTCGCCGCGATTGGTGTTGATCAGCACGTAGTAGGAATCGATGCCGATCTCGCGCAGCATCGAGCCGAGCAGCGTCGCCTTGTCCTTGCAGTCGCCGTACCGATGCTTGAAGACGTCGGTCGCCAGGTGCGGCTGGTGACCGCCAATGCCAAGCGAGATGGCGACGTAGCGGACATCGCTCTGCACGAACTTCGCGAGCGCCGCGATCCTCGCCAGCGGCGTCGCGGCAGCCGCCGTCAGCGAGGCCACCCGCTCGCGGATCTCGGGGGACGCGTCGCGCCGGTTGCCGACCAGGGTCAGGTACCAGTTGCCGAGGTCGCGCCAGGACGACAGCGCGGGAGTGCCACCGGCCGGCGGCACGAGTGCAAGCACCATCCGCCCGGCGATGCCGCGCCACGGCGGCATGCCCTCCTCGATCTTGACCGCCGGCTGATCGCGCATGCTCCAGCGGAACTGTCCGGCGGCGGGGCTGGTCGGCTCGATCGGCGCGTGATGGACCCAGGAGGTCCGGTAGCTCCAGCCGGCCGGCAGATTCAGCGCGAAGTCCGCCTCCCGCACCGGGATCGAGTCCTGGAAGTCCCATTCGTCGCCCGGCAGGAACGGATGCAGCTCCTGCTCGTATTCATAGCCGATGATGCTGCCCGGCAGGGTCGCGGGGATGAGCATCACCTTGGCGCGCAGGTCCGAGACGAGCTCGCCATTCTCGACTCCCGGCAGCGATGACTCGATCGAATCGCTTTCGCGCACGGCGTAGTCCTTGCCGGTGGCCGGTATCGACCAGCCGTGCAGATCGAGGATCCTGCTCTGCGGGTCGAAGTAGATCGTCACCCTGCCATAGCTGTCGCCATCCGGCCGCAGGATCCGATACGCGACTCTGACCACTTCGCGCATCCGGCCGTCCGAACGGACCGTCAGCGTCGTCTCGGACAGCAGCAGCGCGGCACTGGCCTTGTCATCGTGCGCCGGCACCGGCGCGTTCACGAGCGCGTGCATCCAGTCGGGGGCGCTGGCCGCGCTGGCGCAGGGCATGCCCGTCAGCCAGAGCGCGAAGAGCGCGAGCGCGCCACCGGCCGCCCGGCGCAGCAGATCAGCGCGCCGCTGCGGGCTTCTGGCGCGAAAGCACAATCTGCTGTTCATCACCGCTCCTGACCGCCTGAAAGAAGTTGTGCAGCCCCTGGTAGCTCGACGCCGGGTAGAGGAAGCCGTCGACCTGCACGTGGCGGCGCGCGGTCAGTGTGCCGTCGTGGAAGTCGGCGATCGCCCGGTACTTGACCGCGCCGAGGTCGGTCGACAGCGGGTCCGGCATCGCCGCCGGCTGCAGGCCGGCAGGTACCGTGATCGAAACCTGATCCTCATGCGTATACGGAAACTCGAAGTAGATCGCATGCTCACGCGTGCTGTGGGTGAACATGGACTTCTCCTCGGCGCGGAATACCGCCATCGGCAGCAGCATCCGACTGCCGGCGAGGTCCGCCCAGCCCGGCACGCGCAGCTCGAACTCGGCCTTGAACGTGCTGGACGAACTGTCCCAGTCCGGCGAGTTGACGAGACTGACGTCGATACCGGTCGACACGAAGCGCTTGACCAGGTTTTCGAGCATCTCCTTGCGAGCCGCCGCGTCCTCGTTTCGCCCGCCGATCCGCAGCGTCAACGCGGCCAATCCCTGGAAAGCCACCGTGAGCTTCCCCTCCAGCGCGCCACTTTCGTCGAGCTTGAACACCGCGTCGCGCTCGAGTCGCGACTCGGTAGAGCTCGGCAGGGGCGTCGTGATCCAGGTGCCGCCGTCCTCGCCGATCACGAGCCCGACGACCCCGGCCTCGGCCCACGGCAGGAGGCCCAGCGGCGCGAATTTGGTGCCCGGGTCGGCGTAGATCTCCCTGCCATCGAGCCGGATACGCACGACATTGGTGTTCAGTTCGCGCGAATCAAGCGCCGCCGCGATGAAGAAGTGCTCGCTGCGCGAGGAGACCTCGACCGGATCGGCATCCAGGCCGGCCGCCCGCAGCAGCGCGAGGAACAGCCAGGTGATCTGGTAGCCGTTGCCGTAGCCCCTCTCCCAGACGTCCGCGGCGTCGTCGTTGTCACGGACCTTTTCGCGCTCGCGCTCCGCATCGGAGCGCGATGGCTCGAAGTTCACGTTGCGCAAGCGCTGCACGCGGGCATAGATCTTGGCGAGCTTCGTCGCCTTCGAGTCGCCTGCCTCGACGATCTGCGCAAGCGCCTTTTCCATCGCGCGTCGGTGATCGATGAATCGGTCGACCCGATGGTAGGTCTGCTTGGCGTATTGCTTCCAGTAGCGCTGCGGATCCTGCTCCGGCGCCTCCCACTGGTAGACAAACTCCACCCGGCACTTGAGCGCGTTCTCCGGCGGCATGTACTCCTCGGTGACGAACGCCGGGACGTCGCGGACTTCCATCGTAATCCGGGTGCCCTTGCGTTCGGGTGGCACGGTGCCGGGGGGCAGGCCGACGGGCCAGCGCCAGACCAGCGGATAGCTCCGGTTCGCGCGCAGCGTGAATACTCCGTGGCGCGTGTACAAATCGTCGTTGAGCAGCCACTGCGAGTCGTAGACGTAGCCATTGGCGCTGTAGCGCTTGAAACGGTACTCGATGATGGTGCCGACCTGCACGTCCGGTAGCGCGAACGTCTTGGTCATGTACTTGACGTCGTGCGCCTTGACCACCTGCGTCTCATAAATCGTGCCGGCGAACTTGGTGATCGTGCCGTCGGGCCGGATCGTGCGCGCCTCGATGCCGCCGATGGACTCCGCGTACCGCCGGTAGAGGATCTCGACGTCTGCGTACTTGCGTCCCTCCTCGGTCAGCACCTTGATGACCTGCAGGCTCACCTCGCTGCCAGTCTCATCGTCGCGATCGACCTGCCGGTAGAGGAACACGGCCGGCGCTCCCGGGGCGTTCGGCTCGGTGGCCATCGTGAGGTCTTCGGGCGTGAGTACCGGCCAGTCGGCGGCGCCGGCGCACGGCGCAACGAAAATCCCCGTAGATACCAGCCACAGCACCGACACGGCACGCCAAGCCTTCATCAGACGCTCCCCTGTCCTGGTCCGGCCGGTGCGCAGACTTGTTCCAGGGCCGCGCTTGAGCGAAGTATCGCCGACCCCGCCGGTTCCGTCGAGACGGGGCCGCGGGCTTGCCGATCCTGACCTTCGGGTAGGCGCGGCCGCCGGAATTGGGCAAGATGGTGCGGCTTATACTCCCGCCTGCCTCCGGAGACGACGATGAGTTACGTCAGCAACAGCCTGCTTTCCGGTGAGCAGGTGACCCACCAGACGCGGCTGCACAAGATCATGTTCTTCTGACCCGTCGTGCTCGCGCTGGTGGCCGTGGGCGTGGCATTCGCCTCGCCCCCGGGCGGCGCCGTGGTGCTCGCGGTGGCGCTGCTGCACGGATTCGGCGTCTGGCTGCGCTACCACTCGTCGGAGTTCGCGGTCACCGACAAGCGCGTCATCATCAAGGTCGGCATCCTCCACCGGCGCACGCTTGAGATGCTGCTGTCGAAGGTTGAGGCGATCTCGGTCGACCAGGGCCTGGCCGGGCGCATGCTCGACTACGGCACGATCGTCGTGGTGGGCAGCGGCGGCACGCGCGAGTCGTTCGAGCGCATCGCAGGCCCGCTCGAATTCCGCCGTGCGGTGCAGTCCGCCACCCTCTAGCCGAGCCCGGAACTGTCGCCGTGCCAAACCCCTTCGACGTCGAGCGCCTGTACGCGGCCACCACGAGCGAGGAGCTCACCGCCGAATACGA
Source organism: Pseudomonadota bacterium (assembly GCA_025356815.1). GTDB lineage: Bacteria > Pseudomonadota > Gammaproteobacteria > Steroidobacterales > Steroidobacteraceae > CAIKZZ01. Next base: position 31,096 of record JANXQL010000011.1, on the reverse strand, counting down.
CCGGGTGGCCGAGGCCTACGACGCGGCCCTGATCGAGGATCATGACTGGCGGATGCCTGAGATCATGGCGGGACTCGCCGCGTGGCTGCTGCCCCGCGAGGCGCGCCTGCTCGACGCGGCCTGCGGGACGGGCCTCGTCGGCGAGGGCCTCAAGCGGTTTGGCTTCACCGACCTGCACGGCCTGGACCTGTCGTCGGGCATGCTGGCGGTCGCCGCCCGCAAGCGGGTCTACCGCGGACTCACGCTGGCGGCCCTCGGCGGCACGCTCCCCTATGCGGACCATCACTTCGATGCCTTCCTCGTCTCGGGCGCCTTCACGCCGCAGCACGCGCCGCCGCAGTCCCTGCAGGACCTGTTGCGCGTGACCCGGCCCGGGGGGCTTGCGATCTTCTCGCTGCGCAGTGACCAGCCGCCACCGGGATTCGACGCCGAGATCCGCCGCCTGATCGACGCCGGGTGCTGGGACCTGCTGCGCGAGGGCGCGGAGTTCCAGTCGCTACCGCTCGCCGAGCCGCACGTGCGCAACCGGATCTACGTCTACACGATCCGCTGACCCGCGGACGACGGGCGCGCCCGCGCGCCGCGCCCATTCACTGGCGGGGGCGCGTCCCGGATGGGACAATCAGCCGTCGCGCGGGTAGCGCGCTGAGCGCCGACCGGAACTTCGCATGATCTCGTCCCCGCCGATCCGCTGCGTGCTGACCAGCCGCGACGACCAAGCGCGCCTCCAACTGCTTGCGCTGCTCCCCGCTGCCGATGGCGCACCGGGAGAGGCGCAAGTCGCGGTCGATTCGACGCGTCATTTCCAGACCGTCCTCGGCTTCGGCGGCGCTTTCACCGAGTCCGCCGCCCGCACCTGGCAGGGCCTCGGGCCACAGGCGCGGGAGGAGCTGCTGCGCGCCTATTTCGACCCCCGCGACGGTCACGGCTACTCGTTGTGCAGGGTCCACATGGGCAGCTGCGACTTCGCACTGGGCAACTACTCGCACCTGGAGCTCGAGGGCGATGTGGCGCTCGAGAGCTTCTCGATCGCGCGCGATCGCGAATCGCTGCTGCCCTTCATCCGCGGCGCGCGGCAGGTCGCCGGACGCGATATCAGGCTGCTCGCATCGCCCTGGAGCCCGCCGGCGTGGATGAAGACCAGCCGGCGGATGAACAACGGCGGCGCGCTGCTGCCCCAGTACCGCCAGACCTGGGCACGCTGCTACGCGCGCTTCATCGCCGCCTACGCGGCCGAGGGCGTGCCGATCTGGGGCGTCACGGTCCAGAATGAACCGATGGCCACGTAGGCGTGGGACTCCTGTCTCTACACCGCCGAAGAGGAGCGCGACTTCGTCCGCGACTTCCTCGGGCCGGAACTGGCGGCAGCGGGCCTGGGTCACGTCAAGATCGTGATCTGGGACCACAACCGCGACCTGATGGTGGAGCGCGCACGCACGATCTTCGCCGATCCCGCGGCCGCCGCCTACGTGTGGGGAACGGGCTTTCACTGGTACGGCGAGGACTGCTTCGACAACGTGCAGGCCGTCCATGACGCCTGGCCGGACAAGCAGCTGCTGTTCACCGAGGGATGCCAGGAAGGCGGGCCGCACCATGGCTCATGGGAACTGGGCGAGCGCTACGCCCGGTCGATGATCAACGATCTGAACCGTTGGACGGTCGGCTGGATCGACTGGAACCTAGCGCTGGACGCCCAGGGCGGGCCGAACCACGTGGGCAATTACTGCAGCGCCCCGGTGCTGGTCGACACGGCACGCGGCACCCTGCTGCGCCAGAGCTCGTATTTCTACCTCGGGCATTTCGCGCGCTATGTCAGGCCTGGCGCGCGGCGCGTTCACTGCATCTCGACCGGTAGTCCCCTCGAGGCGAGCGCGTTCGTGGATACGACCGGCGAAATCAGCATCGTGGTGTTGAATTGCAGCGAACAGCCGCAGCCGTTCTGGCTACAGGTCGACGGCAGACGCCACCCGACCGTATTGCCGCCCCGGTCCATCGCGACCTACCTGGGCTGAGGCCGCGGCGCCACGACGGCACCATCACGTCCCGTTCCGCTTCCGGCCGGCTCCCGAAGGAGCAGGCCGGAAACCGGGTCATGGGAACGAGATGTCGTCGAAGTAGAACGTTTCCGTCGCCGCAGGCGTGGTGTTGAAGTCGAAGAACAACGACGTCTTGTTGAAGGTAAACGCAGGATTGAGCTGCGCGGTACCGGCCGCCTGGTTCAGGAAGTTGAAGCTCAGTGTCTCCCACGTGTTCGTGAGCGTCGTGAGCGCCTCCGTCTCCACCGAATGGGTCGGATCCGCGGCATCCTCGGCCTTCAGCCGGATATGAAAGCCGGGCCCTGCCGAGTAGACGCGCACGGTCATCGTCGCGCGGCTCGCCGTCAACGGGATCGTCGGCACCGAGAAGTTCGCGCCGGTGGACACCGTCACGCCACCCCAGGGCGCGGCCGAATTCGGCTTCATGAGCATGCCGACCTTGTTGCTGCCGCCCGCCGGGTCCGTGACGATCGTGGTCGTCACGCCGCCGAAGTCGGACGTCGTGTAGGTCAGCGCCGCGTTGTCGAAGGTGATCGCAGCCCAGGCCGCGCCACCCCCGCCGCCGCCACCGCCACCGCCGGCCGCAGCGCCGAGCGTGATGTCGTCAAAGTAGAACGTCTCGGTCGCGCCCGGCACAGTCAGGAAGTCGAAGAACAACGACAGCTTGTTGAACGTGAAGGCCGGGTTCAGCGCCGCCGTGCCCGCCGCCTGGTTCGCGAAGTTGAAGGTCAGCGTCTCCCACGCGTTCGTCAGCGTCGTCAGCGCCTCGGTCTCAACGCTATGCGTCGGATCCGCGGCGTCCTCGGCCTTCAGCCGCACATGGATCCCGGGGCCAGGCGAATAGACCCGCACCGTCATGGTGGTGACACTCGCCGAGAGTGGGATGGTCGGCACCGAAGCGTTCGCACCGGTAGACACCGTCGTGCCGCCCCACGGCTGGGCCGAGGCCGGCTTCTGGACCATCGTGACCTTGTTGCTGCCGCCCGTCGGATCGGTGACCACCGACGAGGTGACCCCGCCGAAGTCGGTCAACGTGTAGGTGATCGAGGCGCTGTCGAAGGTGATCGGGCTCCATGCGCCGCCACCACCGCCGCCGGCCGCCGCGCCCAGCGCGAGGTCGTCGAAGTAGAAGGTTTCGGTCGCGCCCGGCACGGTGTTGAAGTCGAAGAACAGCGACAACCGGTCGAAGGTGAATGCCGGGTTCAGCGCGGCGGTGCCCGCCGCCTGGCTCGCGAAATCAAACGTCAACGTCTCCCACGTATTGGTCAGCGTCGTCAGCGCCTCGGTCTCGACGCTATGGGTCGGATCGGCGGCATCTTCGGCCTTCAGGCGGACGTGGATGCCGGGACCGGGCGAGTAGACGCGCAGCGTCATCTTCGTGACCGACGCCGTCAGCGGAATCACCGGCACCGAGGCGTTGGCAACCGTAGACACGGTAGTGCCGCCCCAGGGCTGCGCGCTGCTCGGCTTGACCACCATCGTGACCTTGTTGCTGCCGCCGGTCGGATCGGCGACGACGGACGAGGTGACACCACCGAAGTCAGTCAGGCCGTAGGTGATCGACAGATCATCAAAGGTGATCGTCGCCCAGCCAGCCGCAGTGACCGTGACCGAGGGTGATGGGCTCGCGACGAGGCCGCTGGCCGTGTCGGTGACAGCGATGCTGACCGTTCCCGCGGTGTGCGCGGTCACAAGTCCCGCCGCGTCAACGGATGCGATGGCCGGGTTGGACGACACGAACGTCTCGTTGGCGGGCGCCAGAGGCACCTGCGCACCGTTGCTGAAGGTGCCCTTGACGGTCAGCTGCTGCGTGGCCGCAGGCGCAAGCGACACCGAGGTTGGGGTCGCCGAGATCGACAGCAGGGTCGCCACGGGTGCGACCGTGACGGTGACGATCGTCGTATCGCTACGGCCCGACACCGTGTCGGTCGCAGTAACGATGGCGGTGCCGGTCGTGACGGCGGTCACTACGCCGCTGCCACTGACGGTCGCGATGTTCGGATGGTCGGACACGAACGTGACACCGGAGGTCAACGCGGCGCTGGAACCCTGGTCGTAGATGGCACGTACCGACAGCGGCTGCGATCCGCCGACGAACAGCGGCACGCCCTTCGGGGCGATGCCGATTGACACCAGCGCAGGTGGCGGCACCGTGATCGTCGCCGTCGCCGCCTTTCCGTTGACGAGGCCGGTGATGTGCGCGACGCCGGACGCCGACGTGCTTGCCGAGCTGATGGCACGGACGATACCGAAGGAACTGACGGTCGCTACCGCGAGGTTGTCGGAGCTGAAAGCCGCCGCTGAGGTCAAATCGAGCGTCGAGGAATCGCTGAACGTGCCCGTGAGCACCAGCGGCTGGGTGCCGGTGATCGTCACGGTGGCGGACGCCGGGGCGAAGGCCACCGAGGTCAGCGTCGGCTGCGCGCTCGCGGTCTTGGTGGAGGGCTGACAGCCTGCGAGTACGAGACCCGAGCAGACGGCTAGTGCCAGCAGGGCCAACTGCCTAACGACATTCATACGATGCCTCCCGATGCGGTGTGCGATGCGACGGCGAGGTTTACCCGCGATGCTGCTGGCATAGGAGTCCCCCTCCAAGAAAGCGCTTTCAAAAATGAATCTATCACAGCAATTACTGCCTGTGTCAATCAAACTTGCGCGAGGCGACTTTGCTGCAGAGCCGCAATTCCTAGGGTTCCGAGGCGCCCAGGCGCCGTGGCGCGGACCCAAGGCTCGCTTCCCGGGCCCGCTCGCCCTACCCGGCCCTCAGACGCGGCAAAAGCTCCGGGTAGAGCGATTGCATGACGCGCTTGGGAAACCGGTCGACCGTGAACAGACCCCAGTGCTTCTCCGGCTCCATCGGATCCGGAGACCCCTTCCAGGGCTCGTCGAAGGCCTCGAACACGAACGTCAGGATGCCCTCTGCCCGCGTCCACTCCATCAGATCGGCGTAGTAGATCTCCTGCAGCTCTTCCGAGGTGTTGTGCGGCTGGATGCCCCGGCCGTTGGAGTTCGTCGCCCAGCCCGCCTCGCTGATCACCACCGGCTTCTGCGGATAGAGCCGCGCGACGCTGTGGTAGTTGTCCTTGGTGTAGTGGATCGCCTCGTGGATGTGCTTGTATTCCCACACCGGGTAGGTATGCAGCGAGATGAAGTCGAGTTCCTCGACCAGTTCACCGAGCTTGTACTGCCACGGCACGTAGTTCTCGCAGAACGTCACCGGCTGGGCAGCGGAGGCCTTGACGCGCCGCACCAGCTCGATCATCCGCGGCACGGGCACGAAGTGATCGCTCCAGTCGACGGTCGCCTCGTTGCCGACCGCGAGCGAGAAGATGATGTCCGGGTAGCGCCCGGCAAGCGTGACCAGGCGGCCGACCTCCGCGTCGTTCTCGGCGATGCTCGCCTCGAGCTGCTCCTCGCTGTAGGTCGCACCCCACGGGCAGCCGAAATTGTTCATCTCGGGGCCGATATAGGCGCCGAGCATGACCTTGAAGTCGAGGCCGTCGCGGCGGATGACCTCGAGCACGCGATCGGCGTGCGCACTGCAGTCGTACAGCCGCAGCAGTGTCCAGTGCTTCTGCAGGATCAACAGGTCCTCGCGGATTTCCGCGAGCGTCGGGTAGAGCTTGTCGCCCGGGCTCTGGCCGCGCCGGTACCCGGAGTAGCAGATCGCGTTGCCGGCGGGCAGCTCGAGCTTCGGGGGGATCTCGGTACTCACAGGTACTTGGGCCTGCCGTCCTTGTCCCACAGCCCCCAGTACGCGCCGACATCGCCCTCGGCGCCCACCTTCCAGGCCTCGTCGAACGCCGCGAAGTAGAAGACCTCGACGCCATCCTGCTGCGCCCAGCGGCAGGTGTCGATGAAGTAGCGCATCGCGCCTTCGACCGACGGCACCGCGCCGTGAAAGGCGCTGCCCGTGTGCGGCCAGCCGGTCTCGGACACGATGACCCGCTTGCCCGCAGCGGCAGCGACGGTGCGCCGGTGCATGGTCTGCATGTAGGCGATCGCCTGGTCGCGCGGGCAGCCTTCCCAGAACGGGTAGCAGTTCGTCAGCACCACGTCGCAGGCCGCCGTCACGCGCGGGTGCTTTTCGAAGAGGAAGTAGGCGTCGACGTAACCCACCTCAATGTGCGGCACCGCGTCCTTCACCCGCTTCATGTACGCGAGCAGTTCGTCCTCGGTGAGGTCACCGCGCAGGAGCACTTCGTTGCCCACCGCCAGCAGGTCGGCATGGCCTGCGCGGGCAACCGCGATCGCGCCCTCGATCTCGCGTTCGTTGATCGCACGGTCGGTGCCGAGCCACGCACCGACGAGGGTCTTGAGACCCGCGCGGTGCGCGAGTTCCGGCGTCTGCTCATGGCCCTCGGTGCAGGAGAAGGTCCGCACCCAGCGCGTGTACGGCTGAATGACGGCGAGTCGCTCGCGGATCTGCTGCTCGCTGACGAGCGAGCCCGGCGCCTGACCCTCGAGATAGGGACTGAAACACAGGCCGTGCACGCCGGCGTTGAGGACAGCCGCGAACTCAATGCGTAGCGCAGCCTCCTGCTCAGACGTCAGCAGCGGCGGTTCCGCCGTGACTCCGAGCGGGCGGGCATCGGGATGTCCCGGCGTCCAGCCGCCTCCGGCCGCATCCACCGGGCCCGAGCGCGTCATCGTCACGCCCGGCGCCGAACCTACACCCACCGCACGATGCGCGGCCTGCTCTGCGGCCGCAGCCGGTTGCTTGCTCTCGCCCATGACACCCTCCAGAACCGATCCAACACTCGGCAGCCCGGGTGGTGCCGGCATGTCGACTGCAACCGTCTCACCGTCGGAGGAGGCCTTGCGTCGGGCCGCGAGCTCCGCCCCCATCGTCTCGACGACCGAGTCATCGAGTTTGTAGAACCACAGCGCCGCCACCGCGATCACGGCCGCGACTGCGGGGATGACGCTCGTCATCAGCATCATGCCCTTGATCGTGTGCGCGCTCTGGGGGACGTTCGCAACGTAGCCAAAGTAGCTGAGCAGCCATGCCGTCCCGGCACCGCCGATCGCCCAGCCGAGCTTTTGCGCGAAGGAGGCGGCCGAGAAGATCAGCCCGGTGGCACGACGGCCCCACTTCCATTCCGAGTAGTCCGCCGTGTCGGCGTACATTGCCCAGACGAGCGGCGCGGTCGGCGCGGTAAAGAGGCTGATCAGGGTGTTGGCCCCCACGACCAACCACACCTTGTTCGTCGGCACGAAGTAGAAGGCTACCGACAGCACCGCCGAGATCGCCATCGAGAACATGTAGAAGCGGCGCTTACCGAAGCGCTTCGACAGTGGCGCGGTCGCCATGACGCCGATCATGAAGGCCGCGGCGCCGGCCGACAGGACCCACTTGAACCCTTCCTTGCCGTCGGTGACGACATAGTCGAAGTAGTAGACCATCACGCCATTGCGGATGTTGCCGTAGGTCAGTGCCGCGATGCCGACGATGCAGAGCACCACCCACGGGACATTGCGGAACAGGTTGCCGACGTCCTTGCCGAGCGCCGCATGCTGCGACGCGGGCGGCTGGACGCGCTCCTTGGTCATCGCGAAGGTCACGAAGAACAGCACCACCGCGATGAGCGAATAGACCACCATCGTCATCTGCCAGCCGAAGGGCGCGGTGTCCGACCCACCGAAGTAGGCCACCAGCCGCGGGGCCGTGAACGCGATGACGAAGATCGGCAGAAAGGCCATCACGAAGCGGTAAGAGGAGGCGCTGGTGCGCTCCTTGCTGTCCGGCGTGAGCACGCCGAGCAGCGCGGAGTACGGGATGTTGATGCCCGAGTACGCGATCATCATCAGGATCAGCGTCACGTACGCGTACACGAGGCGCGCGGTTCCGCCGAAGCTCGGCGTCGTAAAGGTGAGGACGGCGCTCACCGCCATCGGAATCGCCATCCACAGCAGGTAGGGCCGGAAGTGCCCCCAGCGGGTGTTGGTGCGGTCTGCGAGCGTGCCGATCAGCGGGTCGATGAACGCGTCGAGCAAGCGCGTCACGAGCATCATCGTGCCCACCGCCGCCGCGCCCAGCAGGAACACGTCGGTGTAGAACTTGAGGATGTAGATCGAGAACATCTGCCAGAAGAGGTTCGAAGCCATGTCGCCGAAGCCGTAGCCGATTTTCTCGGTGACGGTCAGCTTGCCGGTGTTGTCGTTCATCGAACCCCCTCGTCTTTGCCGGTCGGTCAGCGCTTCTTCGTCTGATTCTTCTTCTGATACGGGAAGCGCCCTGCGGCGCGTGGCTTCGGTGCCGCGTAGCCGCCGACGCGGTCGTATACGCGGACGTAGTCGACCACGAGTTCGGCTGGAAAGCGGGTTGCCGGATTCGGCACGCCCGGGAAATTGCCGCCCACGGCCACGTTCATCAGCAGGTAGAACGGCTGGTCGAAGGGCGCGGGCCACGGATTGAGGCCCTTGGCGGAGCGCACGGCGACCCCCTTGCCGTCGCGTGTACGGCTGCTGCACCACCAGAAGCGCTGCGTCGCCCACAACACCCCGTCGATGAGCCAGCGCAGCTCTCCAGGCTCCCACTCGACCGTGTACACGTGGAAGTCCGCCACCGATCCGCCGTCTGGGAACTCGTGGACGTGGGTCACCAGCTCGCGCTTCGGGAACGAGCCGCCGAAGTGAATCGAGCCGAGGTACTGGCCCGGACGCTCGCCGACGATCTCCATGACGTCGATCTCGCCCGATGCGGCCCAGGTGCCGTAGGTCTCGTCCTGCGGCAGCATCCACAGTGCCGGCCACAGGCCCTTGCCGTGCGGCACGCGGGCGCGGAACTCGAAGCGCCCGTAGAGCTTCGTGAACAGCGCCGTCCCGTCGCGACGTCGCGTCTTGAGCCGCGCCGAGGTATAGCCACAGCCATGCAGCGGCTCACGCAACGCGCGAATGTACAGCAGGCTATCTCGCACCTGGACGTTGTCGGCGTTGTCGGTGTAGTACTGCAACTCCTCGTTGCCCCACCCCGGGACCCACTGGTGCGTGCGGTAGTCGAAGAACCCGTTGCCGAGGTCGAAGTCCCACTTGCTACGGTCAAGCTCGGTGCCCTCGAACTCGTCGTTCCAGACGAGCGTCCACTGCGAGGGATCCGGGTTGTGCTCCGGGGCAGACCCAGACTTGCGCGATCGGGTCTTGCGTGTCATCGGCATCCCTCCGCCAGGCCTGCGTGGCCACGGATCCGTTCACGACTGCCGGGAGCGTCGGCGACGATGGTCATGGGCCGTCTGGCACTCGCGCCGTCGAAGTGTTGCGCAGGCGATGCTCCGCGCACAGCCGGCGGTACCACAGCGCACTGTGCTTCGGTATGCGCCGCTGCGTCGGATAGTCAACGTAGATGATTCCGAATCGCTTCTGGTAACCGTCCGCCCACTCGAAGTTGTCGAGCAGACTCCAGACGAAATAGCCGTATACCTTCACGCCGCTGGCCACGGCATCCGCCATCGCGGCGATGTGCGAGCTCAGGTAGCGGATGCGGTCCGGATCCGCCACCTCGCCGTCGACCACGCGATCGGGATAGGCCGCGCCGTTCTCCATGATGTAGATCGGCGGCAGGGCATAGTCCACGTGCAGCCGGTTGAGCAACTCCGACAGGCCGGCCGGGAACACTTCCCAGCCCATGTCGGTCACCTCCGTGCCGGCCGCCACCGGATCGCGCGGCGCGCCGGTGCCGGAGACATTGCGCGTGTAGTAGTTGATGCCGAGGAAGTCGAGCGGCTGACGGATCGACTCCATGTCGCCGCCAGCGACGGTCGGTGCATCCGCCCCGAGGAAGGCGAGCACGTCATCCGGGTAGCGCCCATGCAGCAGCGCGTCCATGTACCAGCGGATCGTCAGGCCGTCGTCGAGGCGCGCCTTCGCCAGGTCCTCGGCGGAGTCGGTCGCCGCGTGGATCGGCGACTGGTTCAGCACGATGCCCAGCGGCAAGGCGGCGCGCTGCGCGCGCAACGCCCGCACAGCGAGGCCGTGGCTCAGCAGCAGGTGATGGGAGACCTGCATGGCCGCCCGCTGGCTCTTGAGGCCGGGGGCGAAGATGCCCGCTTCGTGGCCAAGCACCGAGACGACCCAGGGCTCATTGTGGGTGGCAATCGATGCCACCCGGTCACCGAGCCGCCGCGCGACTTCCGCGGCGTACTCCACGAACCGGTCTACGGTCCCGCGGTTCAGCCAGCCGCCGCCCTCCTGCAGGGCCTGCGGCAGGTCCCAGTGGTAGAGCGTGACGTGCGGCGCGATCCCGTGGCGAAGCAATGCATCCACGAGTCGTTCGTAGAAGTCGAAGCCCTTCTCGTTCCATGCGCCCGATCCCAGCGGCTGCACGCGCGGCCAGGAAATGGAGAACCGGTAGGCGCTGACATTGAGGCTCGCGACGAGCGCGATGTCCTCCTCCATCCGATGGTAGTGGTCGCAGGCAACATCGCCGTTGCTGGCGTCCTTGATCGCACCCGGGCGGCGGCAAAACTCGTCCCAGATCGAATCGCCACGACCGTCCTCAAGCGCGGCACCCTCGATCTGGAACGCACTGGTCGCGACGCCCCAGACGAAGTCCGCCGGAAAGCGTCGCACGAGCGCTGCAGCGACGGAGTCGCCGGCGATGACCGGAATTCGATCGACTGCGTTCATCGGATGCGGCAGGCCCTGCGCAAGACGCGCCGCTGACGGGCGCTCCGGCCGCGAACCCATGCCGATGTCGGCGTGGGTCCGTGGCAACGGACGTTATTTCGTGAAGCCGACGTAGCCGATGGCGATCACGTCGAGATCAGCGACGTTGATGTGATTCTTGTCGCCCGAGTACTGCACCGTGACCGACGTGACGCCGGTGGTCTGCAGCGTCGCGACCGAGCCCTTCGAGCAGGTGAAGGAGCTCAGCGGAATCACGTAATTCAGGATACCCAACGGTGCCGCCGCGCCACGACCGATCGTTGCCAGCGTCTGATCGACCGCGCACAGCGCCGTCTGGGCTGACTTGTCCTGCGCCGCCGACGTGTCGTTGTTGAGCAGGATCGTGAACACCTTGGCGTTGCCGCCATTGGCGCCGGGCACGTCACCCTGCGTATAGATGTTGCCCATCTGCACGAGCAGCGCTGTCGCCTGACTGATGTCCAGCGGCGCGACACTCGTCGCGGTCGGCGAGTTGGTGCCCGGCGCCTTGATCGTCACGCCCGCGACGTCGGAGGCCGCGGTCGGGGCGACCGCCCCGGTCACCTGGCAGTTGGCGCCGGCGGAACCGCCGTTCGAGCCCGCCTGCGCCTGGATGCCATAGAACTGCGTCGAGTCCATATTGGCCTGAGTGAACGAGTAGCAGCCGTAGTTGACGTTGCCGGCGAAGAACGCGTACACGTCGCCGCCCTGCACCGAGTGCAGGAAGGCACCGTTGGTCTGCGAGCTGTACGCCACGTAGTTCGACGCGAACAGCGCGTAGGCCGTTGGGGTCACTGTCGTCCCGCCACCACCACCGCCGCCGCCACCGCCGTTGTTGCCACCGCCGGCGACCCCTTCAACGCCGCCGCCGCCGCAGGCCGCGAGGGCGAGTGCCGCTGCGCCGACCAAGCCCGGCAATAGCGCGCCACGCCAGTCTGTCGACACTCTTGACGTCGTCATTGCTTGCTCCTTACCGGACATTGAGGCCCCCAGAATCGATGCTCGCGTTCCGCTGCAGGCGTCGGTCCGACGCGTGCGCGGGCGATTTGTGGAGCGCGTTGAAGAAAGCGCTTTCAAATCAAATCTAGCACAGCGATCCGCGCCTGTGTCAATGCGCCGCGCGAGACGGCCGTTGCTGCAACGCGTCAACCGCGACCACCATCGCCGCCCTGCGCCACCCAGCGCACTGCGGCGTTGGAGCGAGCGACGCTGCGATGCTACGGTGCCGACGCGCACTCCCTCGCCAGCCGCCGCGGCCGGAATTCCAACTCTCAGGGCCCTCAAAGCCGCCGCATGCCGCCCGATCTTGCATCGCTCGCCCCGTCACGCCGTGCGTCGCAGCACAGCAGGTGCGTTGGCCTGATCCTCACCGCGCTGCTGCTGGGTCAGCACGCCCTCGCCGCACCGATCGTCGAGCAGACGCTGCATGTCCCCACGCGCGTCCAACAGGTCGGCGCCGGGGAGGTCCGCCAAGACATCGTGGTCACGGTCGTCCGCGAGGATGTCCCCGGGCGGCGGCCGATCCTCGTGCTGGAGCACGGCCGCGGCGTGGACGCGGCGGCGCGCACGGCGGTCGGCGTCCAGGCGTACCCGGCCAATGCGCGCTATTTCGCCAGCCGCGGCTTCGCGGTGCTGATCCCGACCCGCATCGGCTATGGCGTATCAGGCGGGCCCGACGTCGAGTACACCGGGGAGTGCGCGGCCAAGCGCTACGCAGATGGCGTCGCCGCAGCCGTTGCCCAGACCCGCCAGTTGCTCGACTATGCCGCCCGGCTGCCGTATGTCGATGCCGACCGCGGCATCGTGCTCGGCGAGTCGTTCGGCGGCCTGGTGGCCGTTGCGATCGCGGCCAGCGACCTGCACGGGGTTATCGCGGTGATCAGTATCGCCGGCGGCGACGGCGGGGACTCGCAGCGCCATGTCGATCAGCCGTGCCGACCCGACCTGATGGCGGACGCCTTCGCGCGCTATGGTCAGACCAACCGCCTGCCGACGCTGTGGCTATACAGCGCCAATGACCGACTGTGGGGTCGCACCTACCCGCGCCAGTGGTTTGCCGCGTTCAAGTCTGCCGGCGGGCGAGGCGAGTTCATCGAACTGCCTGCGGACAAGAACAATGGCCATTACATCTTCAACCGCAATCCGCCCGCCTGGCAGCCGGCGGTCGAACGGTTCATGCAAACGCAGGGATTCCTCCCGCCGGGCCACTGAGGGCGCCGCTCAACTGCGCAGTGGACGCGCCGACTCGCGTACCGCGAGCGTTGCGGGGGACACCTTGGCCACCGGCGCGCGCCGGTCGATCAGATCGAGCATCGCCTGCGCTGCACACTCGCCGATGCCCTCGATGGAGCGATGCACCGTGGTCAGCGGAGGAATGGTGAAAGCCGAGGTCAGCAGGTCGTCATAGCCGACCACCGAGACGTCGTTGGGAACCTTCACGCCGCGGCGGTAGAGGGCGAGCATCGCGCCGTACGCGGTCTGGTCGTTCGCGGCGAACACCGCGGTGAACTGCTCGCCGCCATCGAGCAGCTGGTTCATCGCGGCTTGTCCGCCGAAGTCGGTGTAGTCGCCGACCGCCACCAGTTTCTTCGCGAAAGGCAGCTTGTGGGTCGCGAGCGAGGCCTTGTAGCCCGCCAGGCGCTGGATCGCGTCAGGATGGTCGACAGGGCCCGCGATGAATGCGACCCGGCGGTGCCCCTGCCCGATCAGATAGTCGGTCGCCAGGCGCGCGCCCTGCGTGCTGTCGACGTCGACGGAGTAGACGTTTTCGCCGACCAGCGAGCGGCCGGTCAGCACTACCGGGACGCTGCGCGACAGGTGGAGGATCTCGGCATCGGGCAGGCAGCTGGTGACCAGGATGATGCCTTCGACGCGCCGGCTCAGCAGGTGGCCGATGCAGCGTCGCTCGTCGTTCTCACGCCAGTGGCCGCTGACGAACAGACCCGAATAATTGGCCCGCATCAGGCCCTTTTCGAGCGCCGCGACCACACCGCCGAAGAATGGGCTGTCAAGGGTCTGGATCATTACCCCGATGCTCATGGACTTGCCCCCGGCCAGCGAGCGCGCCACGGGATCGGGCATGAACTGCAGCTTGGAGATGGCCGCGTTGACCGCGCGCACCTTCGCATCACGAACCTTGGCGGTGCCATTGAGGATTCGCGAGACGGTGCTCGGCGAGACGCCGGCCTCGCGCGCCACCATCTCCAGCGTCACGGCAGAACCCGCCGCCGCCGCCGTCACGCGGCGTTCGAGGTCTGATCGACGCATTCGGTAGTCGCTCCCAGTGACGGTGACCGGCGACGTCACGCCGGCTGTCGGCGCTTTGCGCCGCGGCGCAGCAAACGCAGTGCACAAACGATCTTATCGCGTTAGAACTGCAAACGCGATTGACAAAGACCGCGGCAGTTCGTTAGGTTCTGCAAGCGCTTTCAAAAGATTCAAGCCCGCCGCGACCCATGTCGCAGGTAGGCGCGTGTAGGCAGCGGCCGCAGTGCGGCGCGTCGACGAGGGGGGGCAGACGCGAATGGGTCCTTTCGATCTCACGACGCCTTGCAGCCGAGCATCGGTGCGCGGCTGCAACTCCACCCTCCCTCCGACGCCGCGCGACCTGCGGCCGTTACGCGTCGAGCGCGACCCGCTTCATCTTTCCAGAGGCAGTACACCGGTGAATACCAATCCGTCCGTCACTTCGGCACTCCGCTGCCTGGGCCGAGCCGCCGTCTGCACCGCAACGCTCGCCCTCGCGGCATGCGGCCAGACCTGGCACGACCAGCCGGGGTACGTCAGCATCGGCGGTGATGTCGCCGGCCTGACCGGCACCGTGGTGCTGCAGAACAACGCCAAGGACGACCTGAGCATCGGATCCAACGGATCGTTCAGCTTCCCGTTGCAGATCGCCAACGGCGCCAATTACTCGGTCACGATCAAGCACCAGCCTAACGGGCAGGTCTGCAGCGTCGCTGCGGCTTCCGGCACCGCCACCGGCAACGTTCACGGCGTGCATGTGACGTGCGCGTCCTACGTTCGCATCGGCGGCACCGTCTCCGGCCTCACCGGCGCGGTCGTGCTGCAGAACAATGCCGGCGACACCCTCGCGACCGCCGCGAACGGCAGTTTCACCTTCTCCACGGCGATCGCGCCGGGCTCGAGCTACCTGGTGACGGTGCAGACGCCACCCGCTGGCGAGAATTGCGGCGTGACCAACGGGTCGGGTACCGCCACCACCGACGTCACCAACGTCGCGATCGTGTGCGCGCCGTTCACCCTGCGCCCGCTGCCGGCGGTGTACACGACCGGCAAGGCGATCAACTACAGCCCGTATCGTGCCGGCGGCCCGGGCGCCGAGGCGCCGACCGACGCACAGGTGAACGAGGACCTCGCGCTGCTGCATGCGGCAGGCTACCGGCTGCTGCGGCTGTTCGGTTCGGACCCCGCCAGCGAGCAGATCCTGCGACTGTCGGCGGCGAACTTCCCCGACATGCGCTACCAGCTCGGCGTCTACATCTTCGGCATCGATACGCCCCATCAGGCGGCCTGCGACAGCAACTCGGCCAATACCGCGCAGATCAGCACGGGTATCCGCCTGGCCGCTCAGTACTCGGGCATCGTCGCCACCGTCAGCGTCGGCAATGAGACCTCGTTCTTCCGCGCCTACATGCCGGTCAATTGCCTGGTGAGCTACATCCAGACGGTCCGCAGCCAGGTGACGCAGCCGGTCACGGCCGACGACGACTACAGCTACTACACGGACGCAAGTTCCGACGCCGTGCTCGCGACGAGCGATTTCGTCTCGATCCACTCCTATCCGATGAGCAATCCGACTCGTTGGAACTGGCAGCAGCTGTCCTCCGCTGCCGGCCCCGCGCGCGCTCAGGCGATGATGCAGACGGCGCTGAACGGTACGCCGAACGTCGACGACGGCAGCCTGAAGTCGACCTACGCGCAGGTCGCGCGCCACATGTACCGAAATTCGGACGGCGTGTCGGTCAGCGTCGGTGCGACGCTGCCGATCGTCGTCGGCGAGACCGGCTGGAAGGCCCGCCAGACCAACTTCAACTCGCAGATCGAAGGCTATGCCGCGCTGCCGATGAACGCCAAGTGGTACGTAGACCTGATGTACGGCTCGGTCGCGGGCGCGCCGCAGGCCTACCCGGCCTGGCAGGGATCGGCCGGCGGCCCGGTCACGATCTTCTATTTCGAGGCGTTCGACGAGACTTGGAAGGGCGCCGACGACGGCTGGGGCCTGTGGAGCACGGACCGGACGCAGCCGCCGCGCTATGCCCTGTGCGACGTGTACTCGAGCTTCAGCTACTCGGGAGTCACCTACCCGGCCGCACCGGCCTGCAACAGCCCCGAGACCTATCCGGGCGCGGGCTACTCGCCTTGATCGGCGCGCAGCTCGTGGGCCGGTCGCGTGGGCGACCGGCCGCCATCGAACCTCAGACTGCCTCTATTTGTTGCTTCGGGAGACCGCTGTGAACATCCTCTGCTTCAGTCGATCGCTGGCGGTGGCGACGGTCCTGGTCGCCGCGCCGGCGCTGGCCGAAAAGTACGGCCCGCTCGAGGTGCTGGGCTTCGCCAAGGAGGAGTTCTCCGTCTGCGACAGCTGCTCCGCAGGGCTCGTCAACCCCTCCTCGTTCGACCCACGCGGCGTGCTCAACCCGCCGGATCCGATGGTCAACCAAGGCGGCCTCACCCGCACCCGCTCGAGCAACCTCGGTCTGGTCCAGGTGACGCTCGGCCTGTCGCACGAGTTCGACAACGCGATCAAGGTCGAAGGCAAGGCGAGCGGCCGCGAGCGCAACAACGGACCGGACATCTACGGCAACTACCTGATCGACCTGTACGGTGGCATCTCCCACCCGAAGTACGGCTCGCTGCAGGCCGGCAAGATGGCGTCCCGCTCCTGGACGCGCTCCGATTCGTTCGCGTATCCGATGGGCCTGTCAGTGTGGTGGGCCGAGTCCGGTGCCGGCTACGGCGACTTCCCCGAATCCGTGCGACTCGGTTCGCGCGAGTACGAGATCGAGCTCGGCAAGATCCGCTTCGAGGTCACCGCCTCGCGGGCCAAGACCCGCATGCCGCTGAACGCGACCTCAAGCGTCGCGTCGCCGCCGAAGCCGCAGGCGCTCGAAGTCTTCGTGCAGTACTCCAACGAGAAGAACCTCGTCGAGGTGATCTTCCAGGACTCGACCGGGGGCCTGCAGAACTCGTTCTCCAAGGGCGCTTTCTACGGCGCGCAGGGCAACACCAACGGCCTGACCGCGTCCTACCGCACGCCTGCCGAGGACCTGCTGGTCATCCAGGGTACCCACTGGTACAACCCGACCTGGAAGCTGACCTACGGCCTCAAGCGCAGCGAATGGTCGGGACAGGAGCAGCAGTGCGACTACGGCCCCGTCGCCCCGAAGGTCGTCAACGGCGCGCTCGTCACCAGCGCGTGCTTCTGGGACCAGGCCGGATTCAACTACTCCACCGGCAACATCGCCCACCACGCGATCGAGTGGGATGCGCTGCTGGGCGTTGGCTACACGCGCAAGCTGTGGACCTTCACCCTCGCCGGCGTGCGCATGAACAAGGCGTACGTGCACACGCCGACCGAATGGGGCCAGAGCAACTCGGCGACCTTCGTGAACCTGGGCATCTACCGTAAGCTCCCCGAACTCGACAAGCACATCGAGGTCTACGGCGGCATCGGCCGGGTGATGTTCGGGCGCCAGGGGCCTGCGCCGCTGAGCATGGCGAGCAACACCGCCAACGGCGGCTGGGATCCGCGCACGGTGAAGTCCGGCAACGCGGTGACGATCGGAGCCAACTTCGTCTTCTGAGGCTGACAAGACATGCGCGGACCTGACTCGATGGCCGGCATCGCCGGCGCCGTTAGCACTCGTCTGGCCGCGCTTCTCGCCGCCGGCTGCCTGACAGCGTTCGCATTTTCGCCGGCGGCGCTAGCCGACACGCCGGACGGCGCGGTCGCAGCAGGTGCCGGCGCCTATTTTACCAAGGCGCGCGGCTCGCTCGGCCCGGACGAGCGACCGCCGGTGGCCGAGTACCGCAGCGGCGCGGCGATGGGTCGCGCAGTACCGACCAACCAGTGGTACTCATCGGTCATGTTCGAGCGCTGGGCGTACCCGCTGCACGCGCACCCGATGACCTACCGCCCCAGCGAGCGGGGCTTCGAGCTGGGTCTGCCCGACCGGCACGCCGAATCACCGGATGCGTTCCAGCGCGACATCGTCTATCCGCACACCGCGGCGATCGTGATCGCACCGACCGGCTTCAAGCCACAGGACGCCCGACTCGAACAGTTCTCGGACTGGCTCGTCGGCATCCGAATGGGCACGCCCGATGGCCCCGCGCTGCACGCGACGGTGCTGCATGGCAGCCCGTTCAGCTACTTCGAATGCGACAGTGGCGATGTGCGCGTCACGCTCGGGGCGAAGCCCGAGACAAACGTCGACCCGCGCAGCCCTGGCAATGACCCGCGGGTCGTCGTGGTGACCGTCGCAGGCCATGCGTACGCGTTCTTCGCACCCACCGGCGCAAGCTGGGAATGGAGCGGGCCGACCGAACTGGTCCTGCACCTGCCGGCGACGACGCGCTATTTCTCCGTCGCCGGGCTGCCAGACGCGAAGCCCGCCACGGTGGCGGACTTCCTCGGCGTCGCCTACGCGTTCCCGACCACCACCCGCACGGACTGGAGCTATGACGAGAAGTCGAGCCGCGTCCGCACGACCTACACCGTCGAGACCGTCGCGCGCGAAGGCAAGGGCCTTAAGACGTTCATGGGCCTTTATCCGCACCAGTGGTCGGCCCTGCCGACCGCCACGGCGTCGCCCTACAAGTACGACTCGGTGCGCGGCGCGATCCGCCTGATCGCCGGCAACAGCTTCGTGGTCGAACGTACCTTCCACGGCATCCTGCCCATGTGGGCCGCCCTGGAGGACCCCGCGCACCGCTCGCAGGTCGACAGTCTGCTCAGCGGCGACGTCGCCAAGGCCGACGAGCTGTACACGCATCAACAGGGTCGTGGCACGTACTGGATCGGCAAGGCGATCGGTGCCACCGCCCAGCTGATCAATGTCGCCGAGGCAGAAGGCCGCGGCTCGGCGCGCGATGAGCTGCTCGCCAAGCTCAAGCGCCGGTTCGAAAACTGGTTCGATGCGCGCCATGCGACGCATTTCGTGCACGACAAGACGCTCGGTACGGTGGTCGGTTTCCCGCAGGAGTTCCACAGCTACCAGAGCATGAACGACCACCACTTCCATTACGGGTACTGGCTGATGGGTGCGGCGAACATCGCGCTGCGCGACCCGGCCTGGGCAAGCGAGGAGAAGTGGGGCGCGATGGTCGGCAAGATCGTCGCCGATATCGCCACGAGCGACCGCAGTGGCGCCGAGTTCCCGTTCCTGCGCAACTTCGACAGCTACGAGGGACACGCGTGGGCGTCAGGCACCTCCACCGGCGGGCCGGTGTTCGAGAACGGCAACAACCAGGAATCCTCGTCCGAGGCGGTCAACGCCTGGGCGGGCCTCATCCTGTGGGGTGAGGCCACCGGCAACCGCGCGCTGCGGGACCTCGGCATCTACCTCTACACGACCGAGGTCGCCGCGGTGCAGCAGTACTGGTTCGACCTCGACCACCAGGTTCTCGGGCCGGACTTCGGCAAGCCGTTCGCCGTGCAGGTGTTCGGTGGCAAGTTCTCGTACAACACCTGGTGGACCGAGGAGCCGCACCAGATGTACGGCATCAACGCACTGCCGTTCACGCCGGCATCGACCTACCTCGGCGCAGATCCCGCCTACGTGCGCTCCGTGTTCGCGTCCCTACCGGCCGAAGAGAAGCACTACCACGAGCACGGCAACATCCCGAGCAACCCGCCGCCGGACGACATCTGGCAGGATGCCCTCGCCTCCTGGCTCGCCCTCGCCGATGCCGATGCCGGCTACGCGCGCTGGAACAAGCAGGGCAACGTCGAGAGTGGCGAGACGCGCACGCGCACGCTGTTCTGGCTGCTGAGCCTGAAGGAGATGGGCAATCCCGATTTCTCGCTGACCGCCGACACCGCGCTGTACTCGGTGTTCCGCACCGCCAGTGGCACGCGCACCTACCTTGCCTACAACGCACACGCCACGCCGCTGAAGGTCACCTTCAGCGACGGCAAGGTGCTGGACGTGGCACCCCACGCGCTGGGCCGCGCTCACTGATCCCTGCGAGGAGCCGCGGGAACCGCGGCGCCTACCTCAGAAATACGTGCGGATCGCGTCGATGACCGTGTAGTCGTCGTCGACCACGTACAGCAGCTGCCAGCGATCGAACGTCGTGCACGGGTGCGAGATCCCCAGGCACACCAGATCACCGACCGCGAGCGGCGACGACGGCGGCAGCACGAGGTGCGCGTGCTGGTCGTTGAGGGCGACGATCTGGTGATCCACCCCGAGCGATTCGACCTGCCCTGCACCGCCGCTCCGATACCAACCGACGGGTCGCGGCAGGTCGATGTCGAATGACAGGTCGCGCTTGCCGGCACTGAGCAGCGCCTTGCCCGGCTCCGGCCGGGACTGCACGCAGCACCATACCTCCAGCGCCGGCCGCAGCCCCTCGCCGAGCGCGGCCCAGACCGGGCTGCGGGCGATGCGGGCCGACTGCGCGCGCTCGTAGTGCGCGTGGTCGTGCGTGATGTAGCAGCCACTGCGCAGCAGCAGCGTCGCGGGCTGCTCGCCGGCGCCGGCGGTGAGCTCGTCGATGACCAGGTCGAAATACGCCGAACCGCCCGCACTGTGCAGCCACGGCGTCGCGCCGACGGCCGCAGGTCGCACGCGCGCGTGCGCATCGACCGCACGCAGCAGCGCGAACATCGAGCGCATCGCCAGCTCGCGTGCCGGCGGCTCGAGGCGGATGACGTCCTCATAGGCCTCGACCCCATGCAACGCCAGACGCGGCATCACCGCATCGATGGCGGCGAGGATCTCCTCGGCCGCCGCCAGCGAACGCGCCCCCGTGCGCGCGCCGGGCGCACCGACCTCCGCCAGCACGCGCACCGGACGCGCGAGGGCGGCTGCGGTCGCGGCAGCGGCGAGGCGCCGCACGCCTTCGACCGAATCCACGATCAGGTAAAGCTCGAAGTCCGCGTCGCGGGAGAGTTCGGCCATGACGTAGGCAAGCCCCTGCCGGTCGATGACCTGATTGGCCATGAACACCCGTCGGATACCGAAGCTGCGGTACACCTGCAGCTGGCTCACCGTCGCGCAGGTGATGCCAAACGCACCGTCCTCGAGCTGTGCCGCAAATAGCTGAGGGCTCATCGTGGTCTTGCCGTGCGGGCAGAGCCGCGCGCCGCTCGCGGCGAGGAAGCGGCGCATCCAGAGGCGGTTGTGGGCGAGCGCACTGGCACGCAGCACGGCGACCGGTAGCGGCAGGTCCTGTGCAAGCAGGTTCCAGCCGCTGCGGGCGAGCGCCGCGAGCGGCTGCGGTGCGGCAGTGCCCGGATAACCCTTGACGGTGCCATCGACCTGCCAGGCGTCGATCGCGGCGATGCGGGGCAGACAGTGCATGCGGGTCTCCGAACCAATGAGCCACCTCGGCCGCACCCGACGGCGCGCCCGAGGCGTCCGGGGCTAGCGTCCGGCCAGCTCCTCGCTGAGCCGGCCGACCTTGCCCGCGTGCGCGTAGCTCAGACCGTAGCCGAGCGGGAACTGCGGCGTCAGCACATCGCCCTCGCGCGCGAACGGCGCGGCAGTGGCCGCGCGCGGCCACGGGAAGGACAGCGTACCGGTGAAATCGTACCGCGGCGCACCCGTCGCGTCGCCGATCAGCACGTCCGCCACGCCGCCGCCCTCGCTGCCCGGCTGCCAGGCGGCGACAAACGCGTCGCTGGCGTTGATCTCCTGGCTGACCCACAGCGGCCGACCCGAGAGGAACACTGAGACAATCCTGATGCCGAGCGACTTCAGGTGGTTGATCTCGCGCAACGCGGTGCGCTGGTTGTACAGCGGCAGCTTGATATCGCCAAACATTTCCGCGTACGGCGCCTCGCCGAACACGACGATCGCGACATCGGGCTTTGTGGCGACGAGGTCGTCCGTCCCCTCGACCAGCTTGCCGCCACCGGCGAGCAGCGCCGCCTTGATACCGGCATGGATCATCTCGGCGTTGGGGAAATCCCGCCTGCGGGCATCGGTGCCCTGCCAGCTGAGGGTCCAACCGCCGGCCTGCATCGCGAAACTGGAGAAGTCCGCGACCAGCACGCGCGCCGACGGGCGAATCGGCAGCACGCCGTCGTTCTTGAGCAGCACGAGCGACTTGCGTACCGCCTCGCGCGCGATCGCGCGGTGGGAATCGCTGCCGAGCAGTTCGAGCCGCCCTTCGTAGAGACGCGCCGCCTCGAACAGGCCGAGTTTGAACTTGACCCGCAGGATGCGACGCACGGCATCTTCAAGGCGCGCCATCGGGATCTGCCCGGACGTGACCTCGTCGAGCAGGTTCTGGTACAGGACCTTCCAGGTCAGCGGCGCCATGAACATGTCGATGCCGGCGTTGAACGCAGCGGGGCAGCGATCCTTGTTGCAGCCGGACAGCTGGCCATGACCGTTCCAGTCGCCAACGACGAAGCCATCGAAGCCCATCCGCTCCTTCAGGATCGTGGTCAGGAGCGGCCGGTGGCCGTGCATCTTGTCGCCATTCCAGCTCGAGAACGAGGCCATCACGGTCAATACGCCAGCCTCGATCGCAGGCGGATAGCCCGCGGCGTGCAGCCGCACGAGATCTGCCTCGCCGAGCGCGGTGTCGCCCTCGTCCTCGCCGAACGCCGTGCCACCGTCCCCCAGAAAGTGCTTGGCGGTGGCCGCGATGTGCCCTGGCTGCAGCCTGCCACCGCTCGCAGGCGCGCCCTGCAGCCCCTCGATCGCGGGCCCGGCATAGCGACGAACCAGATCCGGGTCGGACGAATACCCTTCGTAGCTTCGACCCCAGCGAACATCCGCAGGCACCGTCAGCGTCGGCGCGAACGCCCAGTCGATGCCGGTCGCGGCGACCTCCTCCGCGGTCGCGGCGCCGATCCGGCGCACCAGATCCGGGTCGTGCGCGGCGCCGTGCGCGATGTTGTGCGGGAACAGCTCGGCTCCGACCACGTTGTTGTGACCATGCACCGCGTCGACGCCGAACATGACGGGAATCGGCACGTGTCCCGGGCGCGTCTCGAGGGCGACGGCGTGGAAATCACAAGCGAGCTTGAGCCACGCCTGGGGCGAGGCCCGCTCGTCGCCGTCGGGTCCGGAATCACCGCCGGCCAGGATCGAGCCGAGCGGATACTCGCGCAGGTCCGAGGGCTTGACGTGCCCGATGTCGGCCTGGATCACCTGACCGACCTTCTCCCGCAGCGACATCTGCCTGATCAGTCCCGTGATGCTCGCTTCGGTCGCCGGATCCACTAGGCCCGCGCTCCTGGCCTTGGGCCACAGCTGCGGATGGACCGTCGGCTCGCCTGCGCCGGCCGCCAGCGCAGCGCCGCCGACCGTCGCCGCGCAGGCGAGCAAGGTCCACAGTCCGGACAGGAATCGTCGATGTGTCATGTTGCTCGGCCCTCAGGAATTTTCGATACCGATTGCCACTCGCCTTCGGACCACGGCGCGGGGTCTCGGCCCTGGCGCAGGTGAGCCCGACGCGACGGGCATCGCCGTCGACCCGCTCGATGTTGCCAGGCAGCGATCAGGCGACACAATCTCGCAGCGGCGTGCCGCGCACGATCGATGCGCGCGCGGCCAGGATACGGCGTTGAAGTAAGGATCTTGCAGAGCGAAAAGACCGATCCCCCGGCGCCGCGAAAAGATTGCCAGTAAAGCCGCCGCGTTGGCCCAAATTTTGGACGGATGCTATAGTAATTTGCCGTGACCGGTAGCGTTTCCAATCATTCCCGCCAGCGCCTGCCGAGACCTCCCTTTCGCAGCCAGCCAACAAGGGCGGTAGGCCACTGATGAGCGTTACCCCCGCGAAGGTCGTCATCCTCGCACCCCTGTCCGGCGTGCTGATGCCGCTCGCGAGCGTTCCCGATCCAGTCTTCGCCGCAGGCACGGTCGGCGACGGCATCGCGATCGACCCGACCTCCTGCGACGTGCGTGCCCCGTTCGCGGGCATCGTCACGCAACTACACCGCGCCGGCCACGCAGTCGCCGTGCGTGGCCCGGGCGGCGTCGAGGTGCTGATCCACGTCGGCATCGACACGGTGGCGCTGCGCGGCGAGGGCTTTCACGCGCAGGTCCGCCAGGGCGACAGCGTCCTCGCCGGTCAAGCGTTGATCAGCTTCGACGCCGATGTGGTCGCGCGGCGTGCCGTCAGCCTGATCACGATGGTCGTCGTGACCTCCCCCGACGTCGTCGGCGCGCTGAAGCACGGCTTCGGCGAGGTGCGGGCGGGCCAGGATGCGGTCTTGGAGGCGACCCTCGTCGCCGCGACCGACGCCCGCGCGGCCGATGCGGCCGGACCGGTCGCCCGTGCGCGCATCACGCTGCCCAACGCCGACGGCCTGCACGCGCGTCCCGCCGCGCTGCTCGCGGCGGCGGCCCGCACGCACAAGGCAAGCCTGCGCCTGGCACTCGGCTCGACCGCGGCCGACGCGCGCTCGGTGATCTCGATCATGCTGCTGGGTGCCCGGCACGGCGACGCGATCGATATCGAGGGTCGTGGCGTCGATGCGCAGGCCGCCGTCGATCACCTGGCGCAACTGCTGGCCTCGGGCAGCGGCGAGGTGCCCGGCGCCGCGGCTGCAGCGCCGCCGCCGATCGCCGCCCCGGTCCCTGCCGCCGCGGCACGCGAGGGCCTGCTGGCAGGCGTTGCCGCTTCGCCAGGACTTGCGATCGGCCGGATCGTGCAGCTGCGGCGCCACGAATTCGAGGTCGCGGTGAGCGGTGCGGGCCAGGCGATCGAGAGCACCCGGCTCGAGACGGCACTGGCGGCGGCGGCGGCCGAACTCACCGCGCTCGGCGCCGGACGCGACTCCTCAAGCCAGGCGCAGATCCTCGCCGCGCACCGCGAACTGCTCGCCGATCCCGGCCTGCTGGACGGCGCGCGCAGCGGCGTGGCCGGCGGCCACAGCGCGGCGTACGCGTGGCGCGACGCCTACACCGACTACGCGGCGCGCGTCGCGGCCCTGTCCAACACGCTGCTGCGCGAGCGCGCGGGCGACATCCGCGACGTCGGCGAGCGGGTCCTCGCTCTGCTCGCCGGCGCGCGCCCCGCGGCGGTCGAGGTCGCGGCAGGCTCGGTGCTGGTTGCCGATGAACTCACGCCGTCGCAGACCGCCGCGCTCGACGTGCGGCGCGTGGTCGGCTTCTGCACGACCGGCGGCGGTGCGACCGGCCACAGCGCAATCCTCGCCCGCTCGCTCGGCATTCCCGCAATCTGCGGCATCGATGCCGGCGCACGCCGGCTCGCCGACGGCCTGCAGGTGATCCTGGACGGCGACCGCGGCACGCTCGACACGGCGCCGGATGCCGCCGCGATCGAGGCCGCGCACGCCGCCCTCGCCCGCGCAGCGGATGCCCGCGCAGGCGCCGAGGCGGTGGCCGGTGACAGTGCCGTCACCCGCGATGGACATCGCATCGAGGTCGGCGCCAACGTGCGCGATGCCGCCGAGACCGCGACCGCGATGCAGGCGGGCGGCGATGGCGTGGGCCTGTTGCGTTCGGAGTTCCTGTTCGCCGAGCGCGACACGGCGCCGAGCGAGGCCGAGCAGGCCGCCGCCTACCAGGCGGTCGCACGGGCGGTCGGGCCCGGGCGACGCCTGGTGGTGCGCACGCTCGACGTCGGCGGCGACAAGCCACTGCCGTACCTGCCGCTGCCGCACGAGGAAAACCCCTTCCTCGGCGTGCGCGGCATCCGCGTGGGGCTCGCGCACCCGCAGCTGCTGACGACGCAGCTGCGCGCGATCGCAAGCGCCGCCGCCGCGACCAAACTGTGCGTGATGTTCCCGATGATCGCGACGCTGGAGGAGCTGCGCGCGGCGCGTGCGCTGCTCGAGCCGATCGCGCAGGCGACCGGCCGAGCCATCGAGGTCGGCGTGATGATCGAGGTGCCCTCGGCCGCGTTGATTGCCGAGCGCCTCGCGGCCGAGGTCGACTTCTTCTCCATCGGCACCAATGACCTGACCCAGTACACGCTGGCCATGGATCGCGGCCATCCGCAGCTCGCCGCGCAGGCCGACGGCCTGCACCCGTCCGTGCTGCGGCTGATCGCGATGACCGTCACCGCGGCGCACCGTCACGGTCGCTGGGTGGGGGTCTGCGGCGGCCTGGCGGGCGATCCGGTCGCGGTGCCCGCGCTCGTCGGCCTCGGCGTCGACGAGCTGTCGGTGTCGGCCGTGTCGGTGCCCACCATCAAGGCCCAGGTTCGCAGCCTGGCGCGGCAGGACTGCGCGCGCGTGGCGACGTCCCTGCTCGAGATGGGCACGGCCGCCGAGGTCCGTGCCGCGCTTGCTTGTTTCGCTGCCCATCCTTATGACGGCCGCGAGGCCTAGGATCGCTCCATGTTCAAGAACGCGTTCACGTTCCTGCAGAAGATCGGCAAGGCACTGATGCTGCCGGTGGCCGTGCTGCCGGTCGCCGGCCTGCTGCTCGGCATCGGCGCCGCCAAGTTCGAATGGCTGCCGGAGATCGTCTCGGCGCTGATGAAGAACTCCGGCGACGTCATCTTCGGCAACCTGCCGCTGATCTTCGCGATCGGCGTCGCGGTCGGCTTCACCGAGAACGACGGTGTCGCGGCGATCTCCGCCAGCATCGGCTATCTGGTGCTGACGACGACGATGGGCGTCATGGCAGGCGTGCTGCACGTGACGCCGGACACGGTGATGGGACTTAAGACCATGCAGACCGGCGTGTTCGGCGGCATTCTCGCCGGCGGCCTCGCCGCGGCCATGTTCCAGCGCTACTACCGCATCTCGCTGCCTCCCTATCTCGGCTTCTTCGCCGGCAAGCGCTTCGTGCCGATCATCACGGCCATCGCCGCGATCGGGCTCGGGGTCGTGCTGTCGCTGGTCTGGCCGCCGATCCAGGACCAGATCAAGACCTTCTCGCACTGGGCCGCGGTCGCGGATCCGCGCACGGCGGCGACGCTGTACGGCTTCGTCGAGCGGCTGCTGATCCCGTTCGGCCTGCACCATATCTGGAACGTGCCGTTCTTCTTCGAGATGGGCACCTACACCGACGCCGCCGGCCACGTCGTCCACGGCGACATCAATCGCTTCTTCGCCGGCGACCGCACGGCGGGCGTACTCGCAGGCGCCTTCCTGTTCAAGATGTTCGGCCTGCCGGCCGCCGCGATCGCGATCTGGCACAGCGCCCGCCCCGAGAACCGCGTCGCCGTCGGCGGCATCATGATCTCGGCCGCGCTGACCTCGTTCCTGACCGGCATCACCGAGCCGATCGAGTTCGCGTTCCTGTTCGTGGCGCCGGCGCTGTACGTGCTGCACGCGATGCTGGCCGCGTCCACGCAGTTCGTCGCCAACACCCTGAACATGCACATGGGCTTCACGTTCTCGCAGGGCGGCATCGACTTCCTGATCTTCAACGTGCTGGGCAAGAACGCGCAGAACTGGTGGCTGGTGCTGGTGCTCGGCCCGGTCTACGCGGCCGTCTACTACGGCCTGTTCCGCGTCGTGATCGGCTGGCTGGACCTGAAGACACCCGGGCGCGAGGACGAGAGCACCGTGGCGGCCGTGGGCGGCGTCGGCAATGAGCGCGCCGCGGCGCTGGTGGCGGCTTTCGGCGGCCGCGCCAACATCGCGAGCCTAGACGCCTGCATCACCCGACTGCGCGTGGTCGTGCGCGACCAGGCGGCGGTGAACACCGCGCGCCTGAAGGCGCTCGGGGCCAGCGGCGTGATGACGGTCGGCGACGGCGTCCAGGCGGTGTTCGGCCCCTTGTCCGAGAACCTGAAGTCGGACATGGAGGACTACCTGCGCTCCACTGGCGCCGCGGCCGCGTCGCAGCCGACGCCGGCACCGGCACCGGCGCCGATGCCGCGCCCGATGCAGGCGCCCGGCACCCCGCCGTCCGCGGAACCGATCGAGGCCTGGGTCCGCGAGGCGGCAGGCCCGCTGCTGGTCGCCCTCGGCGGCCGCGCCAACCTGCGCTCGCTCGATGCGGTGGCCCTGACCCGCCTGCGCATCGAACTTGCCGACGCGAGCCGTTTCGACGAGGCCGCCGCCCGCCTCGCCGGCGTGATGGGCGTGCTTGCGGTATCCCCGACGATCCGGCACCTGATCGTCGGCGACCGGGCCAGGCAGTTCGCCGCGGCGCTCGCGGCCGGTTGATCCAGGGCCTGGGCCGCCCGCCGTCGACGCCGCGACCCGCAACGCGAACGCGCGCTGATCTGAATGCGCATCGATGCGTCGCAGTGCCTGACGCTTTAGCTACACTTGGCCCAAACGGCACCCACGCCGCGCACGGAGAGTCGCATGCTGAACCCGAACACCTGGCTGGCGCGGCGCGCGACGCCGCTCTTCGCCGGCGTCGCGCTGGTCGCCTTGTCGACGACAGCCGCCCTTGCCGCGGACAGCCCCGATCCGTATCCGTCCACCTACGCCGTCTCCCCGACGCCGGCGCTCTTGATCCGCGGCGCGACGGTGCTGACCGGCAGCGGCGCGCGCCTTGATCGCGCCGACGTGCTGGTCGTCGACGGCCGCGTGGCCGCCGTCGGGACGGCGCTGGTCGCGCCTGTCGGCGCGCGCCTGGTGGACGGCACCGGCCGCTGGGTGACCCCGGGCCTGATCGACCTGCACTCGCACCTTGGCGTCTATCCGAGCCCCGCCGTATCGGCGCACATGGACGGCAACGAGATGACCGCGCCGGTGACCGCGAACGTCTGGGCCGAGCACTCCGTATGGCCCATCGACCCGGGCTTCGAGACCGCGCTCGAGGGCGGCGTCACGACGCTGCAGATCCTGCCAGGCTCCGGCAACCTGATCGGTGGCCGCTCAGTCGTCCTCAAGAACGTCGCGGCGGTCACCTACCAGGCGATGAAGTTTCCCGGCGCGGCACAGGGGCTGAAGATGGCCTGCGGCGAGAATCCGAAGCGCGTCTACGGAACCAAGGGCGTAGCGCCCATGACCCGCATGGGCAATGTCGCAGGCTACCGCGCGCAGTGGATCGAGGCGAGCGAGTACCTGCGCGACTGGAAGGAATACGAGGCCAAGAAGCGGGCCGGCGGCAAGGCTGCGGACGATGCGAAAGCGCCCAAGCGCGACCTGCGCCTGGAGACGCTGGCCGGCGCGCTCAAGGGCGAGATCCCGGTGCAGATGCATTGCTACCGCGCCGACGAGATGGCGATCATGCTCGACATGTCGCGCGAGTTCGGTTTCCACATTGCCGCGTTCCACCATGCGACCGAGGCCTACAAGATCGCAAACCTGCTCGCAGAGCACGGCGTGTGCGCCGCGATGTGGGCCGACTGGTGGGGCTTCAAGATGGAGTCCAACGACGGCATCGAGGAGAACATCGCGATCGTCGACGCGGCCCCGGGCGGCTGCGCGATCGTGCACTCCGACTCGCAGGAAGACGTCCAGCGCCTCAACCAGGAGGCCGCCAAGGCGCAGGCGCGCGGCGCGGCCGCCGGGCTTTCGATCCCGCCGGAGCGCGCGATCACCTGGCTGACCTCGAATCCCGCCCGGGCGCTCGGCATCGAGCGCCAGACCGGCACGCTGGAGCCAGGCAAAATGGCGGACCTGGTCGTCTGGGACCATGATCCGTTCAGCGTCTACGCGCACGCCGAGCAGGTCTACATCGACGGCGTGCTCCAGTACCAGCGCGGCGCGAGCGGGCCGCCCCGATCGGACTTCCTGCTCGGACAGCCGGCGACCAGCGGAGCCACGCCATGAACGTCCCGCGCACCGCCCTGCTCGCGAGCTTCCTGCTCGGCACGCTGCCGTTCGCCTTCACCGCGCACGCCGACAGCGTGCTGCTCGAGAATGGTCTGATCCACACCCAGGGCCCAGCCGGTTCGCTCAAGGGCGGCAGCGTGCTGATCGTCGACGGTCGGATCCGTGCCATCGGCGAGCACCTGAGCGCGCCCGCCGGCACGCGGGTGGTTGACCTGAAGGGCCGAGCGGTGACGCCGGCGCTGTTCGGCGGACTCGGCCAGCTCGGCGTGCTCGAAGTCAGCGAGGAGTCGGTCACCGACGACAGCACGCTGCACCTCGGGCAGATGCGGCCGGAGTTCGATCCGTCCTACGCGTTCAACCCGGACTCCGTCCCGGTCTCGGTCGCGCGCGTCGACGGGGTCGGCTTCGCCGTGCTGGTGCCGGGCGCGAGCGCCGGCGCCAAGGGCGCGCCGGGCAGCTCGATCCTGCATGGGCTCGCGAGCCTCACCAGCACCGACGGCCGCGGGCCGCTCGCGCCGGTGGCGCTGTCGGTCACCCTCGGCCAGGACGCAGGTCCGCTCGCAGGCGACAGCCGCGCTGCGGCGTATATGCTGCTGTCGCAGGCACTGGAGGAGGCTCGCGGCGGCCAGACCGCGCCGGGCGAGCAGCGGCTGCTGACGGCGGCCGGTCGGCGGGTGCTGGCGCGCTTCATCGCCGAGCAGCGCCCGTTCCTCATCGAGCTAGACCGGGCCGCGGATATCCGCACGGCCGTCGCCTTCGCCGCGCGCGAGAAGCTCAAGATCATGATCGTCGGCGGCGCGGAAGCCTGGCGCGTCGCACCGCTGCTTGCGAGCGCGCACGTCCCGGTCGTGCTCAATCCGCTCGACGACCTACCGGAATCCTTCGACCAGATCGGGGCGACGTTGCAAAACGCGGCCCGCCTGCACGCGGCCGGGGTCACGCTTGCGTTCACGCTGCGCGCCTCGCCGCACGATGCGAGGAAGCTGCGTCAGGCGGCAGGCATCGCGGTCGCGAACGGCCTGCCGTGGGCGGCGGGGCTCGCCGCGATTACCACGACCCCCGCCGAGCTGTTTGGCGCCACGGCGGAGTTCGGCGCCCTCGCGGTCGGCGAGCCGGCGAACCTGGTCGTGTGGAGCGGCGATCCGCTCGAGGTCACCAGCATGGTCGAGGCCCAGTGGCTGGACGGCCACGAGCGCTCGCTGCGCACGCGCCAGACCGAGTTGCGGGATCGTTATCTTGAGAAGCTGCGCGCGGGACGCGCGCGCTGAGCGGGAGCGTTCGCGGCGGCCCGGCGCGGGCCGGCGCGAGCGGGCGTCAGCGATGCTCGGCCGCCTGCTGCGGCGCGCTCGGCGGGTGCAGGCGGAACGCCTCGATTAGATCCTTCAGCGCGTGCAGGTCGATCATCGGAATCGCGCGCAGCTGGCCGTCGACCAGCGAGCGGAACTTCGGCAGCGCGTGCTGCAGCCGGGCGCGCTCCAGCAGCGGCATGAAGTACCGGTCGAAGAACTCCGGTGAGCGCAGCGCCTGCAACTCGGCCTCGCGACCCTGC
>JANXQL010000200.1 GCA_025356815.1 Pseudomonadota bacterium | reverse complement strand
GCCGACGTAGTGCCGGACCTGCTCGCCGCCGAAACCGGTGATCATCAGGACGACCGCGGCCAGTACATAGACCAAGAAGCCGACATACAGCCGGTCGATCCACGTCGGCGACGCGGCCAGTCCGAAGTCCGGCAGTGATATTGCTTCCGCGCCCAACCGCGCACCCTGTTCCTGCGACAACCGCCCGGTGGTCCGTCGGACTGTCTTAAGTCACGAGCGTCATTGACGAAACATGCGTTGCGCGGCAGCCGCTGGCAAGCGGTGATCCCCGCCGATGGGATGCACGTCTCGGTTGCCCGGCTCTGGCCGCCGCCGCCGCCGCCGCGGCGGCCGATTTTCGTGACCTGGCGCACGCCCCGCCGCCCTGCCGGCCGGCACGCGTTCACTCGCAAGCGGCCGTTGCGCCCGGAACCATCCGCTACCGACCGTCGTTCGGTTAGCCGGTCGGGGCCCGACCCGTGGCGCGTCGATTGGGCTAAGCTCGGCTCGCCCCCATCTGAAAGAGCCGGCCCGAAGCCCCGCAGCGGCGCCGGCTCCGCACGCGAGGAACCCCATGCCGGCGAACAAACAACTGCTCCCGCTTCTTGCACTGCTCGCAGGTACTGCGGCGGCGGCCGGCCCCGTCGGCGACGACGGCTATGGCCGCTTCCGCGCCACCTACAGGGAGCTGGTGGAAACCAACACCACGTTGTCGGCGGGCGACTGCACGCTCGCCGCACAGCGGATGGCGGCGCGTCTGCGCACCGCAGGCTATCCCGACGCGGACCTGCGTATCTTCGTGCCGGAGGGACACCCCAAGGAAGGTGGCCTGATTGCGGTTCTGCATGGCACCGATCCCCGTGCCAAGGCAATCCTGATGCTCGCGCATGTCGATGTCGTCGAGGCGCGACGGGAGGACTGGACGCGGGACCCGTTCACGCTGATCGAGGAAGGGGGCTACTACTACGCTCGCGGCACCAGCGACATGAAGGCGCAGGCGGCGATCTGGGTCGACAACCTCGTGCGCTACCGCGAGGAGGGCTTCAGGCCGCGGCGCGCGATCAAGCTCGCGCTGACGTGTGGCGAGGAGACCAATAGCGCCCTCAACGGTGCCGGCTGGCTCGCCGAGCACGCCCGTGACGAGATCGACGCCGAGTTCGCGGTCACTGAGGGTGTCGACGGCTACCTCGATGAACAGGGGCGGCGCCTCGCCGTCGGCGTACTGGCCGCCGAGAAGGTGTCGCAGAACTTCCAGTTCGAGGTGACCAACCCGGGCGGCCACAGCTCGCGTCCCGTCGCAGACAACGCGATCTACCACCTGGTGCGCGCGGTCGATCGGGTCAGCCGCTATGAATTCCCTGTGCAGCTAGACGACGCGAACCGCGGCTATCTCACGGGGATGGGCCGGATCGTCGGCGGGTCGCTGGGGGAGGCGATGCTTGCCGTGGCGAAGGATTCGACCGACACGAAGTCGGTCGCAGTGCTGGATCGCGACGTGAACCTGCACGCGATGCTGCGCACCACCTGTGTCGCGACCGTGCTGTCGGCCGGTCATGCGACGAACGCGCTCCCACAACGTGCGCGCGCCAACATCAACTGCCGCATCTTCCCCGGCGTGTCGCGTGAGGAGGTACTGGCGCAGCTGGTCCGGCTCGCCGACGATCCGGCGGTGAAGGTGAGTGTGCCCGAGGTACGCGGACCGGTCGCGAAACCGACGCCGCTCACGCCGCAGATCCTCGGCCCGGTCGAGGCCGTGGCCCGCGATCTTTGGCCGGGCGTCCCGGTCGTCACCGCGCTCGAGCCGGGCGCCTCGGATGCGCAGTTCCTCAATCCGGCGGGCATCCCCACCTACGGCATCACCGGGCTGTTCTGCGATCCGGATGGCGGCGGCATCCACGGCCTCAACGAACGCATCCGGGTTCAGTCGGTGGTCGAGGGGCGCACTTTTCTCTACCGCCTGATCAAGCAGTACGCGAGCCGCTGAGGCGCGAATGACCGAACAGGTCCCTGACGCACGCCACTACCGCGGCTACGCGGATCTTGCGCGTGCGCAGCGCCGCGGGATCGACTATGAAGTGCTCGCATGGCGGCGACCGGCCTCGCAGGTGGCGGTGATTGCGCCGCACGGCGGTGCGATCGAGGACGGGACGTCCGAGATCGCGCAGGCGATCGCCGGCGAGGACTTCAACCTCTACCTGCTGGAGGGGCGCCGGCCCTCGCTCAACTACCACGCGCTGCACCTCACCAGTCACCGCTTCGATGAGCCCGAGTGCCTGCAGATGGTGGCCGCCTGCCCGCACGTCGTGACCGTACATGGCTGTGAGGGGACAGCGCCCGTGGTGCTGCTCGGCGGGCTCGACCTGCAGTTGCGCGATCTGCTCGCCGCGGCGCTGGGCGAGGCCGGTATCGACGCGGCCACCGACGGTCATCGTTTTCCGGCCACCAATCCCGCCAACATCTGCAATCGCGGGCTCGTCGGGCGGGGCGTGCAGCTCGAGCTGCCGCACGAGCTGCGCAGATCGACGGCTGCACCCCGCATCGCGGCGATCGTTCGGTCCACGCTGCTGCGGTTGCGGGTGGCCGAGACGATGGTGTATCGGGCGGGCACCGGGTAGGCCAAGCCCCGCCGCCGTCCGGGCGGGGTGTCGGTAACGCCCGCGTGCATGCTGGCGCGACCGTGCCGCAAGTCCCTGCGGGCGACCGCGATGCACCGACCGGGCCGGCGCCCGCCGGTGGCGGTGCGCTACCATCGTGGGGCCTCGACTCGGCGGGAGCGACGCCAGGCGGTGCGACCGGACGCGCCGCACGCGCTCGCCGATCGGTCGTCTGAAGGGAAGGTACAAGGACGCCAGCTCGTGTTGAACGCGTTCAAAAAGCCCCGCACGCTGCGCTACACGGCTCTGTTCGCAGCGATGATCGTGGCCGGCATGCTGACACTGCTGTCCCTGTCGCTGCGCAACCACGATCGCGCCGCTCAAGGCAAGGTCGACGCCAGCCTGCAGCAACTGGCAGGGCTGCTGCAGGATGTCGCGGATCACCAGGACGGCGGCGCACTGCCGGGATTGGTGCGCGGCTGGGTTCGCACCGAGCCGGGGGTCGTACGCGTGCAGGTGCGGCGTGGGGACGGCACGGTGCTGGCCGATGCCGACCGGCCTTCGGATCCGGCGGTCCGGACCCGCCATGACGTCGCGCTCGTCGGCGCGACCGTCGGGCCCGCGCGGATGCTGGTGGAGTTCGACGGCTCGGAAGCCGTTGCCGAGCGCGCGCGGATCGTCCGCGAGTATGCGATCGAGGCGGGTGCGCTGCTGCTGCTGCTGTGGGCGCTCGCCGTGCTTGCCACGGCGCGCCTCGCGACGGCGAGGCGCTATCGGGTGCTGCTCGCGACGAGTCGACTGCTGCTCACCGGCGCCACGGAAGCCGACCTGATGCGCAGGATCTGCGACGTCGCCGTCGCCGATGGCGGCTTCGCGCTCGCCTGGATCGGCATCGGGCAGTCCGGGGAGATGGTCGCGCAGACCGCCGCCGCCGGACCGGCGATCGGCTACCTGGAGGGGCTGCAGATGTCCGGCGACCCCGCCGCCGTGCACGGCCAGGGCGTTGGCGGTCGTGCGCTGCGTTCACGCCGTACCATCTATTGCAACGACTTCGACGCGGACCCCAGCATGGCGCCCTGGGCCGAGCGTGCGCGGCGCCATGGACTGCATTCCTCGATCGCGCTGCCGCTGCGTGACGAGGGCGAGCTGCTCGGCCTGCTGAGTCTCTACAGCCGCGACCGCAAGGCCTTCGATCCCGCCGAGATCGCGCTCGTGGAGCAGATGGCCGCGGACATTTCACTCGGCATCGGCTATCTGCGCCGCGGCGCGAGCCTCGCCGAGTCGCTGCAGCGTCTTGGCCAGATCGAGACGCGCATCCATGCAGGCTCCTTTCGGCTGCTGCTGCCGGGGGGGCTCGCTATGGTGCTCGGAGGGCGCCGCGGCGCTGCTCGGCCGTGCGAGTGGCTTCTCCGAGGTGTCCGAGCCCGGCGGCGACGTCGCGGACGCAGACCCCGTGGGCGCGCTCCACGATCTCGCCACGGCCTCCTCCGCCGGCGAATTCGAGTTCGACCTGCCGGTCGTGATGAAGGCGGAGCCTCTGCACTGGCTGCGCGTCACCGGCGTCATCGAGGCACTCCCCGAAGGACGCACGCAGCTGCGCGGCCTCGTTCAGGACGTGTCCGAGCGCAAGGCGCTCGAGGTCGGGATCACGCGCATCGCCGATACGGAGCGCCAGCGCATCGCCTCCGAGCTGCACGACAACCTCGGCCAGATTCTGACCGGCACCTCGCTGCTGGTGACCACCCTCGAGCACAAGTTTGCCGGTGACCACCACGAGCTGAAGCAGGATTTGCATCAGGTGGGCTCGCTGCTGCAGCAGTCGTTGCAGGTCTGCCGTGCGCTGGCCCATGGCTCGATGCCGGACCTCGTGCACGGGCTCGGCGTGGCGCTCGAGGATCTCGCACGCCAGGCCGCGGCGGCCGGGATCCACAGCGAGGCCCGCATCGCGCCGGTCGCCCGGCCGCTGCACGGTGAACAGGCGCTGGAGCTGTATCGGATCGCGCAGGAGGCCGTGACCAATGCCCTGAAGCATTCCGCCTGCCACAAGGTCGTCATCGAACTTAAGCAGCACGGCCGCATGGTTGAACTCGCCGTGATCGATGACGGCACGGGCCTCCCGCCGGGGCTCGATCCGCAGGGTGCCGCGGGGCTTGGCCAGCGAACGATGCGATACCGGGCCGCGCGCGCCGGCGGCACGATCCTGTTCCGCTCCGTGCCCGGTGGAGGCCTGGGCGTGCACGTGCGCGTGCGTCTGCTGGGCGTCGAGGCGGCCGCGGCCCCACGTCACTAGGCGCCGCTTGCGCGCTGCAGCACGGCGCAGCCGATCGAGCCGCGCCGTTTCGTGCTAACAATGGCGCCCGCCGATCGCCCGCGAGTCCCGGACGGGGAGGGGCTCGATGCTGCGATGCAATGTCGGCGCATGGCCATCGAACGCGACTCTCCGCGGCCCGAATAAGCGGGTCTTCCGAACTCCAACAACAGACTCATTGAGGAGCATTTATGACCCAGCGGAACAGCAGGACGTCGTGGATGACCACCGGCGTCGCGATCTCGTTGCTCGGTGCCAGCGCTGTCGCCGGCGCGCATGGCAAGGACCCGTTCGCGGGCAACTGGCAGTACGACGCGGCGCATTCCTCGTTCACCGGCGTACCCGCCTACGCCAGCGGCAAGCTCTCGATCAGCAGCAAGAAGAATGTCGTCAAGGTGGTCGCCGACTCGACGCTGGCGGATGGCAAGGTCATCCACTACGAGTACGAGGGTCCGACCGACGGCAGCGACATCGCGGTCACCGGCAATGCGCCATTCTCCAGTGTCACGCTGCTGCGGCCGGACGCAAACACGGCCATTCGCACCGACCGACGCGCCGGTCGCGTCGTCGCGATCTCGACCGTGACGGCGGAGAAGGGCGGCAAGACCCTGAGCGCCGCAGTTCGCGGCGTAACGCCCGACAACCATCCCTATAGCGGAAGCCTCGTCTGGAACCGGGTGAAGTAGCGACGGCGATCACCGGCCGGCGCGGCGCCGGTCGGCGCTCGCACTGACCGCCCGCGCCGGGATCCCTATACTCGTCCGATCGAGTTCTGCGGAGCATCCCGATGGCGGTCAGGTTCGACGATATCGCCGCGTTCGCGGCGGTGGCCGAGAGCGGCAGCGTGTCCGGCGCGGCGCGGCGCCTCGGCGTGGCCAAGTCCGTCGTCAGCAAGCGTGTCAGCGAGCTTGAACGCAGCCTCGGCGCAACCTTGCTCAAGCGAACGCCACGCAGTGTCACGCTCACCGACCGCGGTCGGACCTTCTACGAGCGCTCGCGCGCGATCATGGCGGCGCTCGACGAGGCGGCGACCCAGGTGCGCGACGAGCAGGGCGGGCTGCGTGGCCTGATCCGGATCGCCGCACCGCTGACGCTCGGCACCATGTATCTGGGCGGCATGCTCTGGCCGCTGCTGCGCGAGCATGCCGCACTCGAGGTCGCGCTGGACCTGGACGATCGCGTCGTTGACCTGCTCGGCAGTGGCTACGACCTCGGCATCCGTATCGGTCCGCTGGCCGACTCGTCGCTGATCGCGCGCAAGCTCGCCGACATGCCGCGCGTGCTGTGCGCAAGCCCGGAGTACCTGGCGCGGAGCGGGCAGCCAGGCTCGCTCGACGACCTGTCCCGGCACGATTGCATCGGCTATGCGCATCTCGCGGCCGGCCAGGTCTGGTCTTTCCAGCCGGCGCGTGGTTCGAGCGAGTCCCGGGCCGTCCGCGTGAAGAGCCGGTTCGTCGCCAACAATGGCGAACTGATGCGCGGCGCGGCGATCGCCGGGCTCGGCCTGCTGCTGGTGCCCGAGTTCATCGTGGCCGATGCGTTGCGCGACGGCTCGCTGTTGCGGGTGCTGCCGGGCTGCCGGCCGGTGCCGACGGCGCTGCATGTGCTGTATCCCCGCGACCGGCACGGATCGCCACGCATTCGCGCGGTGGTCGACC
The DNA here is from genome assembly GCA_025356815.1 of Pseudomonadota bacterium. Taxonomy (GTDB): domain Bacteria; phylum Pseudomonadota; class Gammaproteobacteria; order Steroidobacterales; family Steroidobacteraceae; genus CAIKZZ01. Next base: position 9,386 of record JANXQL010000200.1, on the reverse strand, counting down.
GGCTCGCGGCGTCGATGCGGCCACGGCCGCCCTGGGAGCTCGTGCGGCCGCAGGGGAGCTGATCGTTCGCGCTACGGAAACGTCGGGTTGGCGGTCTGCCGGCTCCCAACGCCCGCCACGGGTCTCCAGAATGGGTCCCATCGGCGCAGCAACGCCGGACCCGCGACGTCGCGGGCCGTCCTGCGGAGCATCGAACCCCGACAAACTCCTGGAGACATCATGAAGCACATCAAGTCCATCGTCGTGACCGCAGCCCTCGCTCTGGGGACGCTGTCGGCGCAGGCGGCGCCGGTCACCTATACCTTTGACACCGTGCATTCGCGCGTGACCTTCTACGTCAACCACCTCGGCTTCTCGAGCTCGGTCGGCGAGTTCAAGGTCGGCGACGGCACTTTCAGCTTCGACGGGGATGACTGGACCAAGTCCAGCGTCGAGGTGCGGGTGCCAGTGCAGAGCCTGGAACTCGGCGACGCGAAGTGGAATTCCCACATCCTCAGCGCGGATTTCCTCGAGGCCGCGAAATACCCCGAGATCACCTTCGTCAGTCGCAAGGTCGAGAAGATTGACGCGGCGCACGGTAAGCTCCATGGCGAGTTGACCGTCCATGGCGTGACCAGGCCCGTCGTGCTCGAACTGCGCCTCAACAAGGTCGGCGAGCATCCGATGCGCAAGACCCAGGCGGCCGGGTTCACCGCGACCACGCAGGTCGCGCGTTCCGAGTTCGGTGTCGCGGCCTACGTTCCGGCGGTCGCCGACGAGGTCGAGATCCGCATCGAGGTGGAGGCCTTCGTGGCCCCGAAGGGATGACATCATGACGTTCCGATCGACGGCTGAGGGCTGGGGTCCGGTCACGCGGACCCTCCACTGGGGGATGCTGCTGCTGTTCGTGGGCATCGTCTCGGTCGGCTACTACATGACCGACCTGCCGCTTGGGCCGGCCAAGCTGAAGATCTACGCATTGCACAAGTCGGTCGGCATCACGCTGCTGGCGCTGGCGTTGCTGCGGGTGCTGTGGCGGCTCGGTGAGCAGCGACCGCCGCTGCCCGCGATGCCCGCCTGGCAGCAGCGCGCGGCGGCGGCCAGCCACCTGCTGCTGTACGGGCTGATGTTGCTGATTCCGCTGTCGGGCTGGCTGTTCAATTCGGCCGCGGGATTCCCGCTGCAGTGGTTCCGGCTGGTGAACCTGCCGGCGCTGGTCGGCGCGGATCCCGTGCTCAAGACGCTGGCAAGGACCGTTCACCACACCGGCGTCGCCGTGCTGATCGGCGTGGTCGCGCTGCATGCCGCCGCCGTGCTCAAGCATCACTTCATCGACAAGGACGTTACGCTGCGGCAGATGCTGCCGTCGTGGGGAGGCGGGCGATGATCACGCTGTCCCAGGCTTGGCGTGGCGGGCTCGTCGCCTGCGCGCTCGCATCGTTCGCGGCGGGCGCGGCCCCGCGTTACCCGGTCCTGCCGGCACAGAGTTCGCTGCAGTTCGCCGCCACCCAGCAGGGTGAGCGTTTCACCGGCGTGTTCAAGTCCTTCGATGCGCACATCCAGTACGCGCCGGAGGACCTCGCCGGGTCGCACTTCGACGTCATCATTCCGCTGAAGTCGCTCGACAGCAGGAGCCCCGACCGGGACCAGGCGCTCGCCAACGCCGACTGGTTCGACTTCGCGCACTTCCCGAACGCGACTTTTCACACGCTCGCGATGCGCGCGACGCCGACCGGCGTGGTCGCGGATGCGGACGTCACGATCAAGGGTCGCACCAAGCGGATCGCCTTTCCGTTTGCCTGGAAGGCGGCAGCCAGCGGGGCAACCCTGGACGCGCGGGTCACGCTCGACCGTCTCGACTTCGGCCTGGGAACCGGCGAGTGGGCGGACGAGGCCTCGGTCGGGCACAAGGTCGAGGTGAGCGTGCATCTGACGCTGGGGCCAGGCGTCGCGGACCCCGCATCGGCGTCGGCGCCGCGGCCCACCGCCAGGTCGACGCCCAAGCCGACGTCCAAGCCGAAGCGCTGATCGCCGCCGCACGCGTCCTCTGCGCGCAATACCCTGATAAGAGATTAGGTGTTTTCCCGGTAGGATCTTTCGGGGTGCCGGCGAACAATGGACCTGCGGGGCGGCAGGCGCCCCGAAGCGGTGGATCCGCTTCGGGGCCGCCGGCGCTCCGGCGGCCGGAACCCGGACCTGCGCTCGCATCCGATCGCCGGTCGCGCGGAGATGCTGCACTGCATGATCGCCAGGTGCGCATCGCTCGCATCGAGGCGCGGCGTCGTCGGTCAGCGCCTTTCCCGGTTTTCGATCGATCTACCATGGAAGGAGACTTCGAAATGCTCAGCACCCCCTCACGCAGCGAGTCCACCGGCGCTGCCGTCGCGCCTCGACGCCGGGTGCTGATCGTCGATGATCATCCTATCGTCCGGCAGGGTCTGCGGCGGCTGATCGACCAGGAGCCCGATCTGAGCGTCTGCGGCGAGGCCGATAGCGCCCGCGATGCGAAGGTCGCCATCCACGAACTCAGGCCCGACGCCGTGATCGTCGATATCTCGCTGAAGCAGGGGGACGGCATCGAGGTCGTCAAGGACGCGCGCGCACACCATGCGTCGCTGGCCATTCTCGTGTTGTCGATGCACGACGAGACGATCTATGCCGAACGGCTGCTGGCGGCCGGCGCAAACGGCTACATCATGAAGCAGGCGGCGAGTGATCAGTTCCTGACGGCGCTGCGGCGCGTGCTCGCCGGCAGCATCTACGTCAGCGAGGCCGTCGGCAGCAGCATGATCCAGAAGTTCGCCTCCGGCGCCTCGTACGTCTCTGCGAACCCGATCGACCAACTTTCCAACCGCGAGTTGCAGATCCTGCAGATGATCGGTCGCGGACAGTCGACGCGCGAGGCGGCCGAGGCGCTGAACCTGTCGATCAAGACGGTCGAGTCGCATCGCCAGCGCATCAAGCGCAAGCTGAACCTCGCGACCGGCTCGCAGCTGGTGCAGTACGCGGTCAACTGGTTCTCGGGCCGCGATTCCGGCGCCAGCGCGTCCTAGACCGGCTGGGTCGGACGCTGTCCGTCCGGCCCGTTTTAAACCTTCTGCCCCGCGGTCGCCTCCAAGCTCGGTAGGATCCGGACTGAGGCAGGCATGGACGCAGCGGTGGCACCGATCAGCGAGTACCCGGCCCCCGCCGTCGCAGACGCCGATGAGGACGCGCTCACGGTGGCAGCGGCGGTGCGCGGCGACCGCCGCGCGTTCGAGCGCCTGTACCGCCGCCATGTCGGCCAGGTCCACGGCCTGTGCCTGCGCATGACCGGGCGCCATGACCGTGCCGAGGACTGCGTCCAGGAGACCTTCGTGGCCGCCTGGCGGGCGCTGCCGCGCTTCGAGTCGCGAAGTCGCTTCTCGACCTGGCTGCATCGGATCGCCGTGAACACCGTGATGGGGCGCCAGCGCGGACTCGTGGCGCGACTCGAGGTCGTCACCGACGAGGCGGCCGAGTTGCTCGACCGTCGTGCCGTCGACGACCTGCCGGCGCTCGACGTCGAGCAGGCGATTTCCGGGCTGCCCGACGGGGCCCGGCACGTGCTTGTGATGGTCGGCCTGTACGGCTTCTCCCACGAGGAGGCTGCCGCCGAACTGGGCATCGCCGTCGGCACGAGCAAGGCACAGTTGCACCGCGCCCGGGCGCTGCTGGCAAAACGACTCGGACTGGAGACCCTGTCATGAACCTGTCATCGCCCCCGCCCGGCCACGACCTCGACGCGCTGCTCGACGCGCTGCCGCGCGAGCTGCCGCCGCAACGCGAGCTATGGGCTGGCATCGCCGCGGTCATTGCGGCGCCCGCCGTGCGCCCGGCGCGCCTTCGCTGGCCCTACGCGCTGGCGGCAGGCGTGTCGGCCTTGGGTTTCGCGCTGCTGCTGGCTTCCCACACGAGTTTCGCACCGCTTCCGCTCGCGCAGCTGGAACAGCAGTCCGGCACCGCACCGGTCGAACCTGTTGCGCGCGCGCTGGCCGCCAAGGAGAGCGACTACCAGGCGACGCGCGCGTCGCTGCAGGGCGTCTACGCGCAGCGTGTGGCCATGCTCTCGCCCATGACCCGCGCGCGCATCGCGGCGGACCTTGCCAGCATCCGACGCGCCCAGGACGACATCCGTCGCGCCCTGGCCGCGGACCCGGGCAGTCGCGTGCTGGTGCGGCTCTACGAGAGCACGACGCAGCAGGAATTTGATCTGTATTCGATCGTTGGACGCAATACCGAACAGGTAGCCACAAGGACTCGCCTATGAACGCCTCCCGTCCCGCCTCCTCCCTGGTCCGCAGCGCACTGCTGCTCGCGCTGGCGTCCCCGGCGATCGCGCTGGCGGCGGGGCCGCGCAGCGTCGACGAGCACCGAGCCCTGGATCCGCACGCGCAGGTCGAGATCATCAACGTCGCCGGACGGGTCGAGGTCGTCGGCTGGGACAAGCCCGAACTCGCGGTGGGCGGCACGCTCGGCGCGGGCGTCGAGCGGCTCGACATCACCACCGCAGGCTCGCGTACGACCGTGCGCGTGGTGACCCACGAGTCGCACGGAATCCACTTCGGCTGGAACCCGACCGCACCGGAGGAGGCGCGCCTGATCGTGCACGTGCCGCATGGGGTCTCGCTCAACGCGCAGCTGGTGAGCGCCGATCTCGCCGTCGCCGGGGTCGCGGGCAATCAGGAGATCCAGACGGTCAGCGGCGACGTCGCCGCGGCCGTGCAGCACGAGGCCCGCGTGCATACCGTCAGCGGCGACGTGAAGCTGACTGCCGGGGCCGAATCGAAGCTGCTCGAGCTGCAGAGCGTCAGCGGCGACCTCACCGTCAGCGGCGGCGGGGGCGAGGTCAGCGCCACGACCGTCAGTGGTGACGGGGTGCTGCACCTGGGCAATGCGGGCCGGGTGAAGCTCAAGACCGTGTCCGGGGACTTCACCGTCGATGTGTTGCTCGCCGCGGATGGCAAGTTCGACGCCGAGTCGATCAGTGGCGACCTGCGGATCGATTTCGGCGCTGGTCTGCCGCCGGCCGAGTACGACCTGCAGACCTTCAGCGGCGACCTTGAGACGTGCAGTGGCCGCAAGGCCGAGCGCGAGGGCTACGGCCCGGGCCAGCGGCTCAGCTTCCGCGAGGGAGCGGGAACCGCCCGCGTTCGTGTCGACACCAAGAGCGGTGACGTCACCCTCTGCGGTCGCAAGTAGCCGCCACGGCGGGCGGCGCGCGACGTGGCCGCCGCGCCACGCCCGCCGCCGCTTACAATGGCATGAACCCCGGGGTGTTCATGCCGATCCCAGCTCAAGTCCCAGGCGCGGCCGCCGCGCGTTTTGCGCCTGCGCTGCTGCGCTGGTACCACCGGCACGGTCGCCACGACCTGCCCTGGCAGCAGGACCGCACGCTCTACCGGGTGTGGGTGTCGGAGATCATGCTGCAGCAGACGCAGGTCGCGACCGTGATCCCGTACTACGCACGCTTCATGACCCGCTTCCCGGCGGTCGCGGACCTCGCCGCCGGCACGCTCGACGAAGTCCTGCACCACTGGTCGGGGCTGGGCTACTACGCGCGTGCGCGCAACCTGCACCGTGCGGCGCGGATGATCATCGACGCGCACGGCGGCGCCGTGCCGCGGGAGTTCGAGGCGCTGCATGCGCTGCCCGGAATCGGACGCTCGACGGCGGCTGCGATCCTCTCGCTCGCGCTCGACCAGCGCCAGCCGATCCTCGACGGCAACGTTCGCCGGGTGCTCGCGCGCTGGGCCGGAGTCGAAGGCTTTCCCGGCGCGCAGAGCGTGGAGCGTGAACTGTGGCGGGTCAGCGAGGCGGTGACTCCGCAGCGTGATTCGGCGGACTTCACCCAGGCGATCATGGATCTGGGTGCGACGCTGTGCATCCGCAGCCCCCCGCGTTGCGCCGACTGCCCGGTGGCCGCCGACTGCGTTGCCCTTGCCACCGATCGCACCGATGTGCTGCCGGGCGCAAGGCCCGCCAGGGCGCGGCCCTCACGCGACGTCGTCTGGCTGGTGCTGCGTCGCGGCGAGTCGCTGCTGCTGGCCCAGCGTCCACCCAGTGGCTTGTGGGGCGGGTTGTGGGGGTTCCCGGAGTTCGAAAGCCCGGCGGCGGCCCGGGCCGCCGCGCGGGCGCGCGGCGCCGGTCCGCGGGGTCGCAGGCTTGCGCCTATCACCCACGCGTTCACGCATTTCACGCTGCGCATCACGCCGCTGCTGCACGAACTGCCCGCGGCCGGTGCCGCGGAGACGGTGATGGAGAGCGATGGGGAGACGTGGTACAACTCGCGGCGACCCGCCCAGCTTGGCCTGGCGACGCCCGTCGCGGCGCTGGTGGGGACGCTGGCCGCGCCCGAGGTGGCACGGCGTCGTCGATGACCTGTACCCGGGAGAGGTGATGGCTCGCATCGTTCAATGTGTCGTTCTGGGCCGTGCCGCCGAAGGGCTCACCTACGCGCCGTACCCGGGCGAGTTCGGCAAGCGCATCTACAACCAGGTCTCCAAGGAGGCCTGGCAGCGCTGGGTCGAGCACCAGACGACACTGATCAACGAGTTCCGGCTGACGCCTATCGAACCCAAGGACCGGGCATTCCTGGTCACCGAAATGGAGAAGTTCCTGTTCGGCGCCGGCGCGACCAAGCCCTCGGGCTTCGTCGCCCCGCCCGACGGCGCGCCGAAGCCCTGAGCGGACGCTGGCGCGCTGCGAGCTGCCGCTAGCCGGTCGCCGCGAGCGCATCCAACGCCGCGACGAGCCGGTCGAGCTCCGCGAACGAGGTGTAGAGCTGCGGCGTGATGCGCACGCCCTGTACGCCCGCGCTGTCGATCGCGACCGTGTAGATCCGCCATTCGTCGAACAGTCGCCGCGCAAGTTCCGAAGCCGACACGCCCTCGATGCCGACGTTCGCGATCGCGCAGGCGCGACCGGCGTCGGACGGCGTCTGCATGCGGATTCGTGGCCGGCCACGCACCCGGCTCGTCCAGTATTGCTGCAGTTCGCGCAGGCGCGCCTCCTTGCGCGCGGCGCCGATCTGGACGTGGTAGTCGATGGCCGCGCCGATGGTCAGGTCCGTGTGGGCCGGGTGCGTGCCGACGTGATTGAGCTTGCGGATGTCGTCCGCCGGGAACGTCTCATCGCCGAAGATCGGCCACAGATCCCGGAGGCGCTCGGGCCGGACGTACAGCAGGCCGGCGCCCAAGGGGCTTGCGAGCCATTTGTGGAGCGACGCCCCGTAGTAGTCGCAGCCGAGGTCCGGGATCTTGAAGTCCAAGTGCGCGAACGTGTGTGCCCCGTCGACCATCACCGGGATGCCACGCGCATGGGCCATGTCGCAGATCTTGCGTACCGGCAGGATGTGGCCGGTGATGTTGACCATGTGCGGCACCATCAACAGCCGCGTGCGCGTGCTCAGGGCGGCGGCGTAGACGTCGACCACTTCCTGGTCGCTGCGCGGGGCGAGCGGGATATCCACGCGCCGGGGGATCATGCCGTGACGGCGTGCCTGCAGCGCGAACATGTCGAGCATCGCGCCGTAATCCTGCCGGGCCGTCACCGCCTCGTCGCCCGCCCGCCAGTCGACGCCGTTGATGATCGTGTCCAGGGCCTCGGTCGTGTTGCGCGTGACGACGAGCTCCTGCGGCGTGCAGCCGGCGAGCGCGGCGAGCCGGGTGCGCAGCACGACCCGGTCGTCCTCGCGGTGGGTGCGCATGTAGCGCGAGGCCTCGACGTTCACCCGCCGGACGTTGGCGATGAACGCGTCCAGGACCGGCTGCGGCTGAAAGCAGTAGTAGCCGTTCTCGAAGTTGATGAACTCCGGATCGAGGCGAAAATCCGCGCGGATGCGTCCCCAGAAGTCGTCCGCCGCGGCCGTCGGCGGCACCGGCTGCGAGGCGCTGGAGCGCGACGCAAGTAGCCCGAGGGCACCGGCCGCGCCTTGCAGGAATGTCCGCTTGTCCATCGTCGCCTCCCCAGCCTGAGTCCATGCGAGGATGCGCGCTCGCCGTCGCCCGTGGCAATCGCCGCGCATGCGCGGCGGATCGCGAGGCCCCGCATGTCCAACAGTCGAAAGTCCGGTTACCCCGAGCGGATCGTCTGCCTCACCGAGGAGACGACGGAGACGCTCTACCTGCTGGAGCAGGACTGGCGCATCGTCGGCATCTCCGGCTTCACCGTGCGGCCGGCGCGCGCACGCCGCGAGAAGCCGCGCGTATCCGCGTTCACGAGCGCGAAGATCGATCGCATCGTCGGCCTCAGGCCGGATCTCGTGCTGGCGTTCTCCGACCTTCAGGCCGATATCGCCGCGGATCTCGTGCGGGCGGGGATCGCCGTGCACGTCTTCAACCAGCGCAGCGTCGCGGAAATCCTGCAGATGGTGCGGATGCTCGGCGGGATGATCGGCTGCGAGGCGAGTGCGGCGCTGCTGGTTGAGCAGCTCGGGGCCGGCATCGATGCCGTGCGGCGCGAGGCGGCTCGGCTGTCGCGTCGCCCCCGGGTCTATTTCGAGGAGTGGGACGAGCCGCAGATCTCCGCCATCCGCTGGGTCTCGGAACTGGTGGGCATCGCCGGGGGCGACGACTGCTTTCCCGAACTGGCGGCGCAGTCGCTCGGCCGAAACCGCATCATCGGCGATCCTCTGGAGGTGGCGCGACGAGCGCCGGACCTGATCATCGGCTCCTGGTGCGGCAAGAAATTCCGGCCCGAGTTGGTGGCGGGTCGCCCGGGCTGGGGCGACGTTCCGGCGGTGCGCAATGGCCAGCTGCACGAGGTCAAGTCGCCGCTCATCCTGCAGCCCGGGCCTGCGGCCCTGACAGACGGGCTGCAGGCGCTGCGCCGGATCGTCGCAAGCTGGGCGCACGCTCAAGGGTGATCGTCGGCATGAGCCCGTGAAACGGATAATTCCCGAGCAACCTTGACGGCTCCGGGGCCGCCCCGTTCTAATACGCGCCCCCATGACCCCGTGGGTCCGGGGGGTCTCCTTGTAAAACAAGGAGTTAGGCGGCCGGGTAGCTCAGTTGGTAGAGCAGCGGATTGAAAATCCGCGTGTCGTTGGTTCGATTCCGACCCCGGCCACCATTCCTCGTCGAGTCGCGCGCGCAACGCCAGCACTCCGCTGGCCGACGAGGCGTGTCGCCATGCCACGCGGTGTGACTCTCCGGCACCCGACGCCATAGATTCTGCCGATCGTGAAACCGACGCGCTTTGGCAGATTCGCACTCCTGACCCTGTTGGCGATCGGCGCGTTCGCAGGCGCCCGCTGGAATCGCCCCGCCGAACCGTTCGGAGTCATCGATCAGGTGTACTACGCCGGTACCGACGAACTCTCGGCATGGCTCATCTGGACCCGCGGCGGTCCCATCCTTCTCGATGGCGCGCTTGCGGAGTCCGCGCCG
>JANXQL010000190.1 GCA_025356815.1 Pseudomonadota bacterium | reverse complement strand
TACACGATCCGCGCCCAGGTCACCGAAGGCCTCAGCCTGTCGGGCGGCGTGCAGACGGCCGTGGCCGACTACTACGCCCAGAAGGGCACCTGGCCGGTGGCCGGCGTGACCAGCACGGCGGCGGGCGGTCTGGGCATGGCGGCCGCGCCGCTCGGCAAGTACGCCCTGGTGGACCTGCTTGCCAGCGGTGCAGTGCAGATCACCTTCAGCGGCAGCCAGGTCAACGCGACCATCTCCGGCAAGAAGCTCGGCCTGAACGCGGCGCTCAGCGCGAACAGCGACATCGTCTGGGTCTGCGGCACCGCCGCCGTCCCGACCGGTGCCTCGACCGCGGGTGGCGCGGCGACGACCGACCTGGGGACGAAGTACCTGCCGTCGGCCTGCAAGGCCTAAGTCGACTCTTCAGCTGTTTCTCGGCTGATACGGAGCCCCCCTTCACCGGGGGGCTCTTTTCGTTTTGGAAGGTTCGAAGCGCAGCACTGTGCGGTCGATCACGGGTTGCACCGGTCCCTTGTGAGAGCATGATTCTGTTATAAAGAACCGCCGGGTCAGGATGATTCGGCGTCGATCCAGAGACGGCGGTCAGGTCGCGTAAGCCCATGAGCGATAACGCAATGTCGGTCACCCAGGCGCTCGCGCGTAGCGCGAACCTCGGGCTGCCCGAAAAGCTCGTGCAGGAAGGCCTGCTGGACGAGACCGCGATGGCGGAGGCCATCAAGGGCGCCCGCGAGGCGCACCAGAACCTGGTCGCCTACCTGGTCAGCAAGAACATCATCGAATCGCGTGAGATCGCGATCACCGCGGCCGCCCTGTTCGGCGTGCCGCTGCTGGACCTGGACGCAGTCCAGGTCGACCTCGACACCGTCCGCCTGGTCTCGGACAAGCTGCTCGCCAAACATCGCGTGATGCCGCTGATGAAGCGCGGGCGGCGGCTGTTCATCGCGCTGTCGGACCCGACCAACCTGCACGGCCTCGATGAAATCCGCTTCTCCACCTCGCTGAACGTCGAGCCGATCGTCGTCGAGGAAGACAAGCTCCAGAAGATCCTGTCGAAGGCGATGGAGCAGGTCGACACGTCGATGCAGTCGCTCGGCGAAGACGACTTCGACTTGGAGCACCTCGACGTCACCGGCGGCGAGGAAGAGGTCGACCCCGGTTCGCAGCGTGACGACGTCGAGGACGCGCCGATCGTGCGCTTCGTCAACAAGGTCATGCTCGACGCGATCAAGAAGGGCGCCTCGGACATCCATTTCGAGCCGTACGAGAAGACCTATCGGGTGCGCCAGCGCGTCGACGGGGTGCTCAAGGAGGTCGCGCTGCCGCCGGTGCAACTGGCGATGAAGATCTCCGCGCGCATCAAGGTCATGTCGCGGCTGGATATCGCAGAGCGCCGCGTCCCGCAGGACGGCCGCATCAAGATGCGGCTCTCCAAGAACCGCTCGATCGACTTTCGCGTCAGCTCCTGCCCGACGATCTTCGGCGAGAAGGTCGTGATGCGTATCCTCGATCCGTCGAGCGCGCAGCTCGGGATCGACGCCCTCGGCTACGAGCCGTTCCAGAAAGAGCTGTACCTCAAGAACCTGAAGAAGCCGCAGGGCATGATCCTGGTCACGGGACCGACCGGATCCGGCAAGACCGTGTCGCTGTACACGGGCCTGAATATCCTCAACGTCGAGGATACGAACATCTCAACGGCCGAGGACCCGGCGGAAATCATCCTGCCCGGCGTCAACCAGGTGAACGTCAACCCAAAGGTGGGCCTGACCTTCGCCGCGGCGCTGCGCGCGTTCCTGCGCCAGGACCCGGACGTCGTCATGGTCGGCGAGATCCGTGACATCGAGACCGCGGAGATCGCGCTGAAGGCCGCCCAGACCGGCCACCTGGTGCTGTCGACGCTGCACACGAACGATGCCCCGCAGACGCTCACGCGCCTGGTCGACATGGGCGTCAAGCCCTACGCGATCGCAACCTCGGTCAGCCTGATCATCGCGCAGCGCCTCGCGCGGCGGCTGTGCGGTCACTGCAAGGTGCCGCTGGAGATCCCCGCCGAGGCCCTGCTGCGCGAAGGCTTCAAGAAGGAAGACATCGACACGGGCCTTCGGATCTACGGTCCCAAGGGCTGCCCCAACTGCACGGACGGCTACAAGGGCCGGGTTGGCATCTATCAGGTCATGCCGGTCACCGAGGCGATCGGCCGCATCATCATGGAAGGTGGCAATGCGATCTCCATCAACGACCAGGCGAAGAAGGAAGGCGTCTGGGACTTGCGCACCGCCGGCCTGAACAAGGTGCGCAACGGGCTGACCAGCCTTGAAGAAGTCAACAGCGTCACGATCGAGTGAGCCGCTGCCCCGCATGAACTACGGAGCCTAGCGACATGGCACAGACCGCGACGTCCAAGAAGGACGTGCCTTTCATCTGGGAAGGCCGCGACAAGAAGGGCAACCGCGTCCGCGGCAAGATCGTGGCGACCAATCGCCATGCCGTGTGGCTGGACCTGCAACGCCAGGGCATCGTGCCCGGCAAGATCAAGCAGCAGAGCGCCGCGTTCGCTTCGCGCGCCAAGCCATCGGCCGAGGACATCGCGGTGTTCTTCCGCCAGCTGGCCACGATGCTAACCGCCGGCATCCCGATGGTGCAGTCGTTCGAGATCGTCGGTGCGGGCCACGAGAAGCCCTCCATGCAGGCGCTGATCCTCGACATCAAGTCGCAGATCGAGAGCGGCCTGACGCTGCACGAGGCCTTCGCCAAGCACCCTCTGTATTTCGACGACCTGTCGGTCAACCTGGTCGAGGCCGGCGAGCAGGCCGGCGCGCTCGAGACGCTGCTCGACAAGATCGCCTCGTACAAGGAGAAGACCGAGGCGATCAAGAAGAAGATCAAGAAGGCGCTGTTCTATCCGTCCGCGGTGCTGTTCGTCGCCGTGATCGTCACCACCATCCTGCTGATCTTCGTGATTCCGCAGTTCGAGAGCCTGTTCAAGGGCTTCGGCGCGGACCTGCCGGCGTTCACGCAGATGGTCATCAACATGTCGCGCTGGCTGCAGTCCAACGGCATCTACCTGGGCGTGCTGCTCGGCGGTGCCGGCTATGCCTTCTTCTATCTTAAGAAGCGTTCCCGCCCGATGCGCGAGAACATCGACCGGATGATGCTCAAGTTCCCGATCGTCGGTCCCATCCTGGTGAAGGCGGCGATCGCCCGCTTCGCGCGGACGCTCGCGACGACCTTCGCAGCCGGTGTACCGCTGGTCGAGGCGCTGAACTCGGTGGCAGGCGCCACCGGCAACATCGTCTACGAGAACGCCGTGATGCGCATGAAGGACGAGGTCGCCACCGGCCAGCGCCTGCAGCGTGCGATGGAGAACACCAACCTGTTCCCGAACATGGTCAACCAGATGATCGCCGTCGGCGAGGAATCCGGCTCGCTCGACCAGATGGCAGGCAAAGTCGCCGACTTCTACGAACTCGAGGTCGACGCCGCGGTGGACGCGATGTCCAGCCTGCTCGAGCCGTTGATCATGGCGATCCTCGGCGTCCTCGTCGGTGGCCTCGTGATCGCGATGTACCTGCCGATCTTCAAGCTCGGCCAGGCCGTCTGATCGTCGCGCCCCGGACCGTCACGTGGAATTGATCGAGCTGCTGCGGCAGTCGCCAGCAGCCTTCGCGGCGGCCGCGGGCCTGCTCGGCCTCTTGGTCGGCAGCTTCCTGAACGTCGTGATCCACCGCCTGCCGCGGATGCTGGATGCCGAGTGGCGCGCCGACTGCGCAGCGCTCACCGACCCCGACGCACCGCCGCCCGAGTCGCCACGCTACAACCTGCTGGCGCCGCGCTCGGCCTGCCCCGGCTGCGGGGCGCCGATCACGGCCTTGCAGAACATCCCGGTCGTCAGCTGGCTGGCCCTGCGAGGTCGCTGCGCGGGCTGTCGCGCGCCGATCTCGGTGCGCTACCCGATCGTCGAGGCCGCGACCGGCGCGCTGTCGGCACTGGTCGCCTGGCACTTCGGCTGGGGCTGGGAAGCCATCTTCGGCCTCGTGCTGACCTGGACGCTGCTGGCGCTGACCGGGATCGATCTGGACACCCAACTGCTGCCGGACGGGCTGACGCTGCCGCTGATGTGGCTGGGGCTGCTGGCCGCGGCGTATCTAGGCCGAGGCGCTGCGCCGTTCCCGGTCGATCTGAAGAGCTCCGTACTCGGGGCGGCATTCGGTTACCTGTGCCTGTGGTCGGTCTATCAGGGGTTCCGCCTCGCGACTGGCAAGGAGGGCATGGGTTACGGCGACTTCAAGCTCCTGGCTGCGCTCGGCGCGTGGCTGGGGTGGCAGATGCTGCTGCCCGTCGTGCTGCTGTCGGCCGCCAGCGGCGCGATCGTCGGCATCGGCCTGATGGTGCTGGGTCGCCACCGGCGCGAGGTGCCGATCCCGTTTGGGCCCTACCTCGCCGCCGCCGGATGGCTGGTGATGATGTGGGCCCCCGAACTGGTCGCCCCCTGGTGGTCGCTGGGACGCTGAGCCGATGCCCCCCCCGCTTTGCATCGCCCTCACCGGCGGCATCGCCAGCGGCAAGAGCGCCGTGGCGGCCGCTTTCGCGGACCTCGGCGCGCCGGTCATCGACACCGACCTGCTGGCGCGCGAGGTCGTCGAGCCCGGCCAGCCGGCACTCGCCGCGGTGGTCGCGGCGTTCGGCGCCTCGACACTGGGCCCTGACGGTCGGCTGGACCGGCGCTCCCTGCGCGCCCGGGTGTTCGCGGACCCCACCCGCCGCCGGACGCTTGAAGCGATCCTGCATCCGGCGATTCGGGAGCTGATGCAGGCCCGAATCGCCGCACTCGACGCCCCTTATGTCGTGGTCGCAATCCCGCTGCTCGCCGAAGGGGGCAGCCGGGATCGGTTCGACCGCGTGCTGGTGGTCGACTGTCCGCCCGAGGTGCAGCGGCAGCGCCTGCTGGCCCGCGATGCGGAGTCGGACGCCGGCGCCGACGCGATCCTCGCCGCCCAAGCGTCGCGGGCCGAGCGTCTCGCCATCGCCGACGACGTGATCGACAACACCGGCCCACTCGCATCGCTCGCCCAGGCCGTCGCGGCCTTGCACCGACGCTACCTGTCGCTGGCTGCCGACGCCCGCCCGCAGGCCCGCTGAGCATGGCCCGCGTGGCCTGAAAGACGGGTTTACGGCATCCGTGGGTGACGCGCAGAATAGCCAGATGCAGTCGCCGATCCCTGACAGTCCCGAACCCTCGCCCGCCCGGCGCAGCGTGGTGTTCGAGCAGCCGCTCAACGAGCGCATGCGCTCGTTCCTGCGGCTGGAGTTCCTCTACCAGCAGGCGATCTACCATAACGACACCCCCACGGCATGGTCGAGCCGCGCCGCCGTGTCGTGCCTGCTGGAGATCCTCGCGATCACCTCGCGTGGCGATCCGAAAAGCGACGTGCTCAAGGACCTCGAGCGGCAGATGGGGCTGTTGCGCGATTTCCAGAACAAGCCGGGCGTCGACACGACACGACTGCGTTCGGTGATCGCCAAGCTCTCGCAGCGCCGCGACGAGCTGCAGGCGTCCTCCAGCGCCGCGATGTCGAAGCTGCGTGAGAGCGAGTTCCTCGCCGCCATCAAGCATCGCAGCGCCATCCCCGGCGGCACCTGCGAGTTCGACCTGCCGGACTACTACCACTGGCTGAACCTGCCGGGGGCGACGCGCCAGGCGGATTTCAACAACTGGCTGAACACGCTGCGGCCGCTGTGCGAGAGCGTCACGGACCTGTTGTGGGTGACTCGCGAGAACGCGCGCGCACGCACCGAGGTCGCGGTCGGCGGCACGTACCAGATCGTGTTCGAGCGCGACACGCCGATCCAGCTGCTGCGGATCACGCTGCCGGGCGAGACGGTACTGTTCCCCGAGATCAGTGGCAGCCATCACCGCTGCAGCATCCGCTTCCTTGGCTGGGTTAATGCGCAGAGCCGGCCGATGCCGGCCGGGACAGACGTCCCCTTCGTCCTCACCTGCTGCACCTGATCCTGCGCGCGTGACCACTGCCGCACGGAAATGCCCGAGCTGCGGGCGCTCGTTCAGGCCCGTCCCGCTGGACGCATGGCGGCCGTTCTGCAGCGAGCGCTGCCAGCTGATCGACCTTGGCAGCTGGCTGAGCGAGCGCCACGCGATCCCGGGCGAGGAAGCGATCCCAGACCCGGACAGCCCGCCGCAGGGAGACCCAGAGTGAGCTTCAAGCTGTACAACAGCCCGCACGCCCCGAGCCCGCGCCGCGTGCGCATGTACGCGGCCGAGAAGGGCATCGCGCTCGAGCTGGTCGAAGTGAACATCGGCGAGGGCGCGACGCGCTCGGCCGAATTCCTGAGCGTGAACCCGCTTGGCGAGACACCGGTACTGGAGCGCGAGGACGGCTCGCGCGTCACCGAATCGCTCGCGATCTGCCGCTGGCTGGAGGAGCTGCATCCCCTGCCTGCGCTGTTCGGTCGCGACGCACAGGAGCGGCTCGCGGTAAACCGCTGGATCGACCGCGTGATGTTCCGGCTGTACGTTCCGACCACCGAGGTTTTCCGCCACACCCATGCGTTCTGGAGCGGGCGCATCGAGCAGGTGCCCGCGTTCGGCGAACTGCAGCGCAAGACCGTGCGTGCCGAGCAGGTGACGCTGGACGCGGCCCTCGAAGGCCGCGAGTTCCTCGCGCGAGACACGTTCAGCATGGCCGACATCGTGGCCTTCACCAGCGTCGATTTCGGCAAGGTGGCGGGGCTGCGCGTCGGCGACGATCTGCCGGCACTCAAGCGCTGGTACGAGGCGATCCGCGCCAGGCCCAGCGCGCGCGCCTGACCGGCGGGCGGGAGCCCTCTGCTAGAATCCGCCTTCCCGCCGGAGTCGCCTGCCGATGCCTGACCTGCCCACCCGGGACCGAGGGCCGCGCACCGTGCGCAGGCTCGCGCTCGTGCTGGCGATCTGCGCGGCGGCCGCACTCAGCGCCGGCTGCGCGGCGCCCGCCGTCCGCGGCGCCGCCGCCGCAACGCCCACCCGAGCCGTGCCGATGAACGCGCCTGCCTATCCCCAGACCCGCCGCGGCGACCAGCACGACCGCTACCACGACACCGACGTCGCCGATCCCTGGCGCTGGCTCGAGGAACTCGGCTCGTCCGACGTGCATGACTGGGTCGAGGCCCAGAACGCCGTGTCGCAGCCGCTGCTCGCCGCGTTGCCGGCGCGCGAGCCGCTGCAGCGTCGCCTCGCCGCCCTGTGGAACTACGAGCGCTGGGGGGCCTCGCTGTCGGGCACCCATTCGTTCGAGGTTCCGGTGGCGCGTCACGGCCGCTACTTCTACCTCTACAACAGCGGCGCGCAGGACCAGAGCGTGCTGCTGGTCGCCGATTCGCTCGAGGCGACGCCGCGCACGCTGCTGGACCCGAACGCGCTCGCACTCGACCGCACCATCGCGCTGTCGTCGTATTCCGTGTCCCCCGATGGCCGTCACCTCGCCTACGCGATCGCGGACGGCGGCTCGGACTGGAAGACCGTGCACTTTCGCGCCGTCGACACCGCCACGGACCTTGCCGACGAACTGGGCCTGGTCAAGTTCACACCGCTGTCGTGGTCGCCGGACGGGCGCGGCCTGTACTACTCGCGCTATCCGCTGCGGGATGCAACCCAGGGCGACGACTCGAAGCAGGTGGCGATCTGGTATCACGCACTGGGCACGCCGCAGTCCTCGGACCGGTTCGTGTACGCGATCGACGATCATCCGACGCGCAACCCCTACGGCGAGGTCACCGACGACGGCCGCTGGCTCGTGATCTCGGTCAGCGACGGCTTCGCCAGCAACGGCGTGTACCTGCTGGATCTTGCGAGCCCCGATGCCGAGGCCGTCCGGCTCCTCGACCGCTGGGACGCACGCTACGAGTTCCTCGGCAGGCGCGGCCAGGAGTTCTACTTCCTCACGACGGCCGGTGCGCCGCACGGTCGCATCGTGGCGATCGACCTCGACCATCCGGCGCCCGCTGACTGGCGGGTGGTCGTCGCCGAACTCCCGGAGGTCGTCGACGGCGCGACCTGGGCGTCGGGTCGCTTCGTGGTGCGCTATCTCACCGATGCGCACTCGCAGGTCCGCCTCTACGACGAGGATGGCACGGGCCACGAGCTGGCGCTGCCGGGCATGGGTGAGGTGCTCGGCCTCGACGGGCGGGCAAACGATACCGAGCTCTTCTACGCCTACACCGACTTCCTGACGCCGCACGCGATCTACCGCCTGGACGTCGCGAGCGGGCGTTCGACGCTGTTCCGCCGGCCTGCGGTCAGCCTGGACCCCGCGCGCTACGTCACCGAGCAGGTGTTCGTGGCCTCGAAGGATGGCACGCGCGTCCCCCTGTACCTGACCTCCCGCCGCGACCTGCCACGTGACGGTCGTCGCCCGACCCTGCTGTACGGCTACGGCGGGTTCAACCTGCCGCTGCTGCCCGCCTTCAGCGTACCCGTCGCAGTCTGGCTCGAGCAGGGCGGCGTCTACGCGGTCGCGAACCTGCGCGGCGGCGCCGAGTACGGCGAGGACTGGCACCGCGCCGGCACGCGCCTGCAGAAGCAGAACGTCTTCGACGACTTCATCGCCACCAGCCAGTGGCTGGTCGATCACAAGGTCACCAGCCGCGAGCACCTTGCGATCCGCGGCCGCAGCAACGGTGGCCTGCTGGTCGGCGCCGTGCTGGTGCAGCGGCCGGACCTGTACGCCGCGGCGCTGCCCGCGGTCGGCGTGCTGGACATGCTGCGCTACCACACGGCCAGCGCCAACGCGCGCCAGTGGTCCAGCGACTACGGCCTGTCCGAGCAGGCGGACGAGTTTCGCGCGCTGCGCGCCTACTCGCCGGTACACAACGTCAAGAGCGGCGTGTGCTACCCACCGACCCTGATCACCACCGCCGAGCGCGACGACCGCGTCGTCCCCTGGCACAGCTACAAGTTCGCTGCCGCGCTGCAGGCCGCGGCACCGCCGAACTGCGCGAATCCGCTGCTGCTGCGCGTCGAGACGCGCGCCGGACACGGCAATGACCGGCCGGCGTGGATGCAGATCGAGGACTTTGCCGAGCAGTGGGCGTTCGCCGCCCGCTTTACGGGCCTGGAGGTGGCGCCATGAAGGGTCGAAAGACTTACCTCGAGCTCGGCCGACGCGAGCGCTTCGGCAAGCGGGCCTCGCGCCCCGCCGGCCCGATCGAGCCACCGCCGCGCCCGCAGGATGTCGCGGACTTCGAGCTCGGCAGCTGGCACGTGCAGCCGACGCTGGCCCGGATCAGCCGTGGCGAGCGGGTCATGCAGCTCGACGAGCAGGTGCTCGCGGCGCTGCTGATCCTTGCCGAGCGGCCGCCGGGCGGCGTCAATCGCGACGTGTTGATCCTGCGGATCTATGGCCCGGCCGGCGCAGAGACCCACGCCGACAAGATCCGCCGCGTGCTCAGCGCGCTACGACGACTGTTCTCCGAGGACGGCTCGGTGCGGCTGGTCAATGTCCCGGGCGACTGCTACGACCTGGAGATCGGACCACCGCGCGAGGACGCCCCGCGACCGGCCGAGTCGAGTGCGATGCTCGAGAACCCGGCTGCGATCGATGGCTGGCTCAGGCGCGGCAATCGGCGGGGGCTCGGGGTCGGCATCGCCGGGGCCATCGTCGTCGTTCTCGCGGTCACGCTGGTCGCGCTGATCGACCGCAAGCAGGGCGTGCTGTACGGGACGGTGACCCAGGTGGCCGTGCTCGCGGGGGAGCCCGGCCAACAGCTCAGTCCGAGCTTCTCGCAAGACGGGCGACTGCTCGTGTATTCGTGGCACAAGCCGGATGCCTCCGAGAAGCTCTACATCCGCGTCGTCGGCGGCGGCCCGCCGCGGGCGCTGACGCACGGCGACGGACGCGATCGGTTCCCGGCATGGTCGCCGACCGGCGGCTTGATCGCGTTCCAGCGCACGACCGGCGACGGCTGCGTGGTCATGGTGGTGCCTGCCGATGGCGGTGAACCGCGCCGTGTCGCCGCCTGCGACTTCGGCGCCGGCGGACCGATGACCTGGCTGCGCGACGGGCTCGCGGTCACGTACTCGCGGCGTGTCGCGTGGACGCTGCCGCTGCAGATCGTGTCGGTCAACGTCAACGACGGCAAGATGATCGGCGTCACCAGTCCCGTCGCGGGCATGCCCGGCGACTCGAGTCCCTCGCTCGCCTCTACCGGCCGGCGCCTCGCGTTCGTGCGCACGCGCACGCCCGGCTACGAGGACCTGACGCTGCTGGAGCTCGGCGGCGGTGCGCCGGAGCGGCTGACAAAGGACGCCCTGCCCGTGGCCGGCATCGCCTGGGAACCGCGCGGGCTGTCACTGGTCTATGCCGCGCCGCGCGGCGGCTACGACGCATTGTGGCGCATCCGCCTCGACGGCGCGGCTCCGATCGCGCCGGTGATCCGGCGCGGCGAGCCAGTGCGCCGCCCTGCGCTCAGCGGCGATGGCCGCTCGCTCGCGTACGAGCACTGGCACGTGGCCACTCGTTTCGTCATGTACGGCAACGACCCCGACGCATCCGGCGGGGAGACGCTGCGCGAGGGCGATGCGCTCGACCGCGGCGCCCAGCTGTCGGCCGACCGGGGCCGGATCGCGTTCGTCTCCAACCACGCCGGTCGCGAGCAGCTGTGGGTCGCCGGCGCCGACGGCAAGGACCCGACGCCGCTGACCATCGGCAAGTTCGACTACCTCGAGACCCCGCGCTGGGCGCCGGACGGCAGTGCAGTCGCCTTCACGGCTGCCCGCGACGGGCACTTCGGCGTCTGGGTCGTCGATGTGGCAACCCATCGCGAGACGAAGATCAGCGACGACGGCGAGAACCGCGCGCCGAGCTTCTCGCGCGATGGCCGCTGGCTGTACTTCGGCTCGACGCGCAACGCCGGCCACTGGCAGCTATTCCGCCGCGCGTGGCCGCAGGGCACCCCCGAGCAGATCACGGAGGAAGGCGGCCTTGCGGCGCTCGAATCCAGCGACGGGGAACTGCTGTATTACGTGCGCGCCGACCGGCGTGGCCTGTGGCGTCGCAGCCCGGCTCCCGGGGGGGACGATACGCTGGTGACGCCGGAGCTGGCGCCGATCGACTGGCGCAACTGGGACGTCGGTCGCGACGCGATCTGGTTCGTGACGCGGCCGGCCGGCGATGCGACGCTTGCGCGCTTCGTGTTCGCGCAGGGTCGGGTGAGCGCGGGCCCGGTGCTGCCGGACCTGCTGCCCGACTCAGGTCTGACGATCACGGCGGACGGCAAGCGCGCGATCATCGCCGAGACGGCATCCGCGCAGGTCGACATCGAGGTCGCGACGCTCGAGTAGGCGCAGGTTCGCCGGCATCCGCCGGCGAACCTGTGCGTGCGGTCAGAAGCTGTCGTCGGGCAGGCTGCCGGTGAAGTAGGTGATCACGTAGGCCTTCACCGACCCGTCTGCCTGTGGAATGCCGCTGAGGCGCACCGGCGCACCGATCGCAAGCGCCGTGGTCATCGCAGTCAGGCCGGCACTGGTCGTGATGTCCTGTGGCGTCACCGTCACATGGTCGTGCGACCGGTCGACCTGATAAACCAGGGTCGCGGAGCCACCCGCGGTGCCAAAGCCGACATTGACCGCCATCGCGCCGCCCGGAACGGTCACCGCGAAGGTGTTGCCGGACACCGCCGATGCGACAAATGCCAGCGGCACCCGCGCCGGCACGAGTTCGACCCAGGGTGCGGACCAGCCGCTAGGGTTCGCGGCATCCCCCCACAGGGCATGCGTCTGTCCCTTGGCATACAGCATCGGCGCTGCGCCTCCGAAGCCGACTGAACCGCCGACGGCCGAAACGAAGCTCGTCGCGGCGCTTGAACCCATCGTCGAGGTGGTCATCAGCGTCGGGTAGGCGAAGTTCCAGTACTTGAAGCCGTTGACCGCGTTGCCGCTGCCATCAGTGCCGTTGGCGGTCGCCGCCGCGATGTACGGCAGCGTGACGTTGTAGGCATCGCCGTGGTGGCGGAAGCTCGCGAGATAATCGAACGATGTCGCGTTGGCGTTCGCGATCCGACCGCCGAACGCCGCCGTTTCGATCTCGACAATCGTGGCCGTAGCCGGGTTCGCCGGGTCCACCGTGGTGTGCACCTTGAAGCCGCGGCGGAGGTTGGCGAGGAACGACGGTCCCTGACCGATCGGCGGCGCGTTGGCCGGCTGGTTCGGCAGCACGAAGAGCGTGTTGGCATCCACCCTCAGTGCCGCGGGCGCGCCCGCTTCTCCGGCGACGACCAACAGACCCTGCTGGCTGTCGACGCGCAGCACGTGGCCCTCGGGGCTCTGCCACACGACATTGAACGCACTGCTCGCGAAGACGCGGGTGGCGACGAGCGTACCGTCCGGCTGATAGCGCGCCTGGACGCGCAACTGCTTGCCGGGCAGCGCGGCGGCGACAGTGGCGAAGTCGCGCATCACGCTCGGCGTGACGGTGGTGGCGTCCAGGTCGTAGTAGAGCGTGCCGTTGGCGGCATCGGCGAGGATCGTCACCGCCTCGCCGGTCGCGACCGCAGTCTCAGGCGACACCGGCGGCAGCGTCGGCATCTCCTTGTTAATCACCAGGCTGGTGTTGTCCATGGCGACCGACGTGACCGAGCCGTAGAGATGGCGAAGCACGAGCTCCGTCACGCTCCTCACGTGATGCTCGCGAACAGGTCCGCCGTTGAAGCTTATCGTGTAGATCGTCGTGCCACCGGTCATCACATGGCTGATGACAAACGCCGGGTGGCCGAGATCGAAGTCCAGCTCCACCGGCGCAGTCTGCGACGCGCTCACGGTCACATCGTGCTCGAAGTGCACGTTGATCGCCACCTGCAGCGCGCCGGCGTTGCCGGTTGCACCGTTGACCGCGATCTGACTGGACGGGATCGGCGTCCCGGGCGGGCCGGAAAAGCCCTGCTCCGGATCCTGCGCAACGGTCAGGGTGACGTCGCCGGGGTTCGCCGCGATCGTGATCGTGGCGCCGGTGTAGGTGCCGGCCGGGATCGCGCCGGCGAGCAGGTCTGACACCTGATCGAGCTGCGCGAGGTTGACCATGGCGGGCGTCGCGGGTGCATAGACGCTCACCGTACCTCCGCCTTGCTGCGTGAGCGTGACCGACAACACCTTCACCCCGACCGAGGCCCAGTCCTCGTCGGCCGCGTCGCGGATCAGCAGCGGGACGTTGTGTGCGACGCCGACCGGCGTCGTCGACGTACCGCCGGCACCCCCACCGCAGGCCACGAGGTTGGCAATGAAGGCTGCACCGATGGCGGCGCGCAGAATTTTGCTGGAATACGGCATGACTTCTCCTTGGCGTCCCGCGGCTCGGCGCAGGAATGAATTCGAGCGTTGAATTTAGCGCCACTCGGTGCCGAAAGATGACACCGTATCTGTCTGAAATCGGCGACTGGGACGCAATCGTCAGCGAGGCCGCCAACATCCGGTTTCACGCCAGCGCGATTGGGTGTATCCGGGACCACCGCGCTGCGCGGTTGGCACCACGCGGGCAGGTCCGTGTCGCCGGACGGCGTCAGTCGTCCAGTGACGGGTGCAGCGCGCCGGTCGCGGCGATGCCATCGATGTCGGTCGCCGCATACCAGGGCAGCCCGAGCGCGGCAATGTGCCGACGCTGCGCGCCGTCGACGAGTTGCGACGAGACACCCAGAAAATCAGCGCCGGCCGCCGCCGCGGCTACCGCACCGGCCGCATCGCGGACCTGCATGCCCGCCAGCCCGCGCGGGTCGCCGGCCGACCGAAAGCGCGCGGCATCGGTGTACAGCACCATCGCACCAGGCGGCGGCGCGATGGGATCGAGGAGGAGTCGTTCGCCATCGGCGGGTCCGAGGCAGCGCGGCAATCGCAATGCGGTGACGATGGGCCGATCCGCCTCGAGGATGTCGGCGTCCGGTAGCTCGTCCGGCGCGCACCAGCGCAGTCGCTGGCCGTCGAGTGGCGCCGCGTCGCCGTGCCAGCGCAGCACGCGCCAGGCATCGATCAGCACCTGCAGCGGCGCCCCGGGATAGCGGTGCGACACCAAAAGCAGCGGCGTCGCCTGCTCGACCACGATGCCGAGTTCCTCGGCCAGTTCGCGCACCAGGGCCTGCCGCGACGACTCGCCCGCATCGACCTTGCCGCCGGGGAACTCCCAGCGGCCGGCGAAGGCCTTGCCGCGCGGCCGCTGCGCGATAAGCACGCGCCCATCCTCAGCGACCAGGATGCCGGCGACGACGTGCAGCGGGGGGACTTCAGTCTGCACGGGTGAGGCCAGGCAGCAGCACGCCAGCACACGCTCTGGCAATCACGCCAACGCGGCGCGCGCCAGGAATTTGCGGTCTGTCAGAACGATCCGTCCATGGGAGGCTCATCGCTCACCGACATTCAAGGATGGCGCGGGGTCATTGCTGGGACCAGCGCCAGCACTCGCGCATGGGACCTCATATGCTCGACGGCACGAAACGCCGAACGAGCAGAGCATACCGAGGGCTACTCGCTGCGGGAAGGCACCACCGCCGGCCGACGGGGTCCCTGGCCGACGCCGCGGCCCCGCGACTGGCCGCGGGCGGCGCCGGGCAGTGGCTGCAAAGCGTCACGACCGCCCCGTATACTGCCCGTCAGGTCGACCTTCGCGGCGACCCGTCGACGGCGCGATCGAAAGACACACACCCAATGCGCAGCGTCCGGCAACCTGCGCCCGAGGAAACACTCCGCCGTGCACCTACTGACCAAGATCGCGCGGGTGCTCTGGATCCCCGCGTATCGACGTGCATTCCTGCGCACGCGCGTGGCCGCGTCCACCGAGCACGACCGGATTCTCGCCGGCCTCAAGCTCGATACCGTCATCGATGTTGGAGCCAACCGCGGGCAGTTCGCGCTCTGCGCGCGACACCTCTACCCCAAGGCGCGCATCTACTCGTTCGAGCCGCTAGCGCGCCCGGCAGCCGATTTCCGGCGCGTGTTTTCGGCCGACAGCGCCGTTCGTCTCTTCCAGAACGCGATCGCCCCGCAGCGGGGATCCACCGAGATGCACGTCGCGCGCTGGGATGGATCATCGTCGCTGCTACCCATCAGTACGGCACAGAACGAGAACTTTCCGTTCACCGAGGCAGCCGGCCGGGAGACAGTCACCACCGCACGCCTGGCGGACTGCATCGGTGCCGAGGCGCTGGTCGGCACGGCGTTGCTCAAGTTGGACGTGCAGGGCTTTGAGCTGGACGCGCTGCGGGGCTGCGAGGAACTGCTCTCGCGATTCGGCTATGTATACGTCGAGGCCTCCTTCATCGAGCTCTACGTCGGTCAGGCGCTGGCAAGCGAAGTGGTGGGTCACCTGCTTGCGCGTGGCTTCCGACTGGCGTGCGTGGCGAACCTGTCCTACGGCCGATCCGTCCAACCGATCCAGGCGGACTTTCTGTTTGCCAAAGATCAGCCTGGCGTCGTGGGCGCTCGCTGAACTGGCCGACGGACGACCAGGACCTGATGATCCCGGAATACGCCTGGAATGCCGGGCGAGTAGTGCCGCTGGCGCGGCGCCCGCCGCCGCATCAACCAGCCACCGATGCGCCCGACGGCGTCGAAGGCGGCGGGACTGAGCTGATAGGCAGTCTGGATCGCCAGCCCCAGCAGACGTCGCCAGACACCAATCGAGCGATAACGGATCGGCGTCTGGCTGACCGGACCTGCGTGGTGCCGCTCGGCCCAGCCGGCGAAGTACGCGACCGAGGGGAACGTCAGGTGTTCCGGGAAACTCGAGTACCAGAACCGCGACCCGCGCCGGCGCCACGCCGCACAGCATGGATCCCCGGTCGAAACCACCAGCAGCCCATTGGGTACGACATGTGCGTAGGCCCGATCCAGCAGGGCACCGACATCGCCGACGTGTTCGATCACGTCGATCAGCACGATCGCATCGTAGTGCGCGTCGGCAGGCAGGGAGGCAATGGAGGCGCCGACAATCGTGACGCCGCGGCGGGCCGCCATCGCGGCCGCCGCCGAGGGTTCTATGCCGTAAGCGTGATAGCCAGCACCGAGCGACACCAGGAAATCCCCGGTGCCGCAGCCGATGTCCAGCACCCGCCGCACGCCTGGATTGGCGACTATGAGTTCGCGAACGACGCGAAGGTCCTCGCGTGGCGCGCCACCGTGCCAGTGCGCTCCGGCGCCTCTGGAATACAGATCGAGATAAGTCGCCGCAGATTCGACGGGGCTTCGAAGTAGCGACTCGCACGATCGGCAGCGCCAGAGTCGGCCGCCCGGCAACGGCGTATGGAGCACGCGGCCCGCGAACAGGTCGCCATCGGCCAGCGCGCCCAGGTCCTCGAACTGGGTGGCCCCGCACAGCCGACATGCTGGAGGGTCATTCGTCACGGGTCGGATACCGCGCCAATCGGTAAAGGGAGCTCGTGATCAGAGCGTACACGAACCGACTGCAGGCGAGCGCAACCAAGCCAAACTGGGCCAACACGATCGCGGTGAGTGTTTGGCAGGCGCCCGCGAGGAGGACAACGCGAGCCGACACTGCGGGCCGGCCCGACCCCAGCAACACGAAATAGCCCCCGATATTCAAGGAGAGCAGGAGATGCGCAAGGACAAGCACTAGCAGCAACCGCGCATTTTCCGCCGCAAACGCCGCACCGACCCAGAGCCGCAGCAAATCGGAACCGAACAGCGCCAGAGCAAGGGCGAGTGCCCCGGCAACCCCGAACGCAAGCAAGGTTGCCGAACGTAGAATCTCATTGCCGCGTCGCGCGTCGAGCGACGCACCCAGAGCGCTCACCCGTGGCAATACGACCTGCAACATGACGCTCGGCAGAACGTGCACGACCTGGGAAAGCTGCAGGCACGCGCTGTATCCGGCCAGGGCGACTCCGCCGAAAAGGCCGCCTACCAGCAGCTGATCCGCGGCACCGAACGAGACGGTTCCGGCGGTCTGCAACCAATGCCATGCGCCAAAGCGCAGGACCCGACGGATTGGTGCCGCAGCGAACGTCGGGAGGCAACAGCGGGCGCTGCCAAGCAGCGCTGCAACGCGCCATGCCTTCGCGACAGCCTTGCACGCCACCACGCCGGTCAGACCCTCCAGCATCGCCGACGCAGTCGGCGACCGTGCCGCGAGCACACCCAGTAGCAACACCATCGCGGCCCGCCCCGCGACCTCTATCTGCGCGCCGGCGTCGAAGCGCTCTGCGCCGCGCAGAGCCCCGGCGAAGACGGAATCCACCTCCTGGATGGCCGCAACGATGCCGCTCCACAGCAATACCCGCGCCGTCACTGCAGGCGGCCCCATCTGCCCAAACAGTGCCGCAGCAGCCGCTGGCGCAAGGTAAGCCGCCGCGAGGGTCGCGAGGAGTCCGCATCCGCAGGCAATCGTCAGCGCGGCACGTATCGTGCGAATCGCCGACGACCGATCCTCGGCGGCAAGATCCGCAGCCACGTGCTTGGTCGTCGCCATCCCTGCGCCCAGCGACAGGAGCGGGCTCATGCTGATGATCGTCAGGCACAGGGCCCAAAGCCCGAAGCCGGGCCGCCCCAGCCGCGCCAGCAGCAGAGGCGTCAGCACCAGTTGGCTCAGCGGCAGGGATCCCTGGTCGACAACTGCCCACGCGGCGCGCATCCAATACCGCTTGAGCCGGTCAAGCAGGACCATGACCTTCATCCTGATCGCCGCGTACTGCGCTGTTCAATCACGAGGATGGTCAGGCACCAGCGGACCGGATGCCGCGAACCACCTTTGCTGCGTGCAACGTCCATATCGGATCTCGGCAAGAGACTGGAACGTCTTGACGATCACCTTTGTGAAAGCGCAGAGGCGCGAATTCCGGGGCGCGAGACCACGATAGATCTCGAGGCTACCCTGGAGCATGGCGCGAAGTCCGGCGTTTGCCGCGCCACCGGCGCGCATGAACGCGACGTCACGGCCGATAATGCGAACGACGAGTGGGAAGCGACGTTCGAGCTCGTAGTAAAGCGTGACGTCCGCTGCGAGCCGCTGCGTCGCATCGAATCCGCCCACGGCGACCAGCAGTTCACGGCGCACGAACAGGCCCTGGTGCACGGGAAACAGGCCGGTTCCACGGCAAGTAGCAAGAACGCGCGGCACCCGTCGGTGGCGCCAGACACCGACCTTTCCCAAGTGACCCATCACGACGTCCCCCGCGAGCACATGCGGATTGGAACGCCCGCCCGGGACCAGGCCGTCCATCGCGACACTGAGGCTGGTGGATTCAGCGAGGAAATCGTCGGCATTGAGGAAGAGCACGTACTCGCCGCGCGCTGCCGCAATCCCGTGGTTCATGGCGTCGAAGATGCCTCGGTCGGGTTCATAGACGCGACGGATGCGCGGGTCGGCACTGGCGGCACGATCGATCATCTGACGGGTGGAGTCGGTTGACCCACCATCCACGCAGATGTGCTCGAACTGAAAGTTGGCGATCTGGCCACGTACCGACGCGAGCGTGTCACCGATCGAGGCGGCGGCGTTCAGCGAAACGGTAACAACGCTCAGCAGCGGCGCAGCGGGGGCTGAAATCACGAAGCCCTTCCCTCCATCGACGGTCACGATCACTCGTCAGTCATGCGAAAGGACCTGATCGGCCAGCAGCATGTAGATCTCCCGGATACGCCGGTTCATGGAATCTAGAATCACGCCGGCGGTCAGACTCGTAAGCCCGGAGATGCACAGGCCGACTGCCAGCATCGCGCGGGCTGCGCCGATGACCCGGTGATGCAGCTCGAACTCGCTCAACACGGAGAAGCCGATCAGGATGCCGCCGGCGACAGCGACGCCGCCGGCTGTACCGAACAGCACGAGGGGGCGAAAATCACGGTAAATCCGAAAGATGGTCAGCAGAACACGAAGACCGTCCTTGACCGTACTGAGCTTGGAGAAGCTGTTGGGCGGCCGCTCCCGGTACGGCACCGGTATCTCGACGATAGGCAGGTTGCGCTCGATCGACTGAACGGTCAGTTCCGTCTCGACTTCGAATCCGTTGCTGAGAATCGGCGTCGTCCGGCGGAATCGGCGGCTGAAGGCGCGATACCCGGACAGGACGTCGCGCAACTCGGTGCGAAATAGCGTGCCGATCGTCATCGCGATCACGCGATTTCCCGTCAAATGCATCGCGCGGAAGCTGCGGTGCGAGTAGGTCTCAAGTCGGGTACCGACGACCATATCTGCCGCGCCGGCGAGCACCGGCGCGATGAGTTCGTGCACCCGGTCGGCGGGATAGGTGTCGTCGCCGTCTACCAGCACCGTCACGTCGGCATCCACCTGCCGAAAGATTGCGCGCACGACGTGGCCCTTGCCGCGAAATGGCACCCTGTGCACGACCGCGCCCGCCGCAAGTGCGACTGCCCCGGTTCCATCGGTACTAGCATTGTCAAACACGTAGACAACGGCCTCCGGGCAGGCGGCGCGAAAATCAGCGACGACCTTGCCCACCGTCGTGGCTTCGTTGTAGCAGGGAATGGCGATCGCGAGACTCGGCCGGCGTGCGGCGGGGTCGGTCATCGGAGACATTCCTGTGTGGCTGCCCGAGCGTACGTCAAGCAAAAGAATCGAGGTGTCACTGGAGCGACCACAGACTGCCGCGCTCGTCCGCCACCACTCGACTGGCCCGCGGGAAACGCTGATCCATCAGCTGCCTGTCCGCGTCCTGTCCCACGCTGATCAGTGTAAGCGTTCGGTCCCGGCTGGGCACGTTCTGCACCAGATCCCAACCATACAGCCCCCGCCGCGGGACGATGAAGCGGACCCAGCGACCCTGCTCGGGTGCCGGAATACGCTGTGCGAGATGCTCGCTGATCGCGGTCTCGATCTGGAACAGCCGCAGGCCGTTGCCAAGCACCAGGGTGGCCAGCGCGAAGCCGCCAACCCATGCGCGCCATGCGGCGCCACCGTCGGCGTCGGCACGGCGCGCTTGCAGGGCCGCCACGGCCAGCAGCGGCAGCACGCCCCAGGCGGAATGGAAGTAGCGGTAACCCCAGCCATGCCCCTGGTCGACCGGGACGAACCAGTAGCCTGCGTAGGTGAGCGCAGCGGACGCTGCAAGCAATAGTAGTGGACCGCGCAAGCGCTGCAAGCCGGCCGCGGCGAGGATCAGCAGACCCGGAACGCTCCACAGCCAGAGCTTCCAGGTGCCGGTCAGTCGATAGACCACCGTCACATAGCTCGGCATCGCGAATGCCCGCGCGACCTTGGCGCGCGCAATCTCCAGCAGGCCGCCATCGACAACGGACGGAGCGACTGGGGCGACGAGGTTGGCGTACATCGGCCAAAGGGCCATGACTGCCAGTCCGGGCAGATATCCCACGAGCAGCAGGCCCAGCGCCGGCCAGCGCCGGCGTGCCGACAGCAGCCATAGACCCCATGGGAGCGCGAACAGAAAGTGCGGCACGGGGTTGTGCAGCACGAGTGCAAAGCCACCGACAAACCCTGCGGCCAGTGCACGCAGCGGTCGGGCCTCGAGCAGAAGCAGGGCGTAGAGCAGGTTGGCCGCAAGGTGAGCCGGCATCGAGTAGAACGAAATCCCTTCGCCGACGATCACAGGCGAAGCGATCGTCAGCAACAGCACCCAACCGGCCGCCTCGCGGCTCTCCAATAGCCGCATCGCGAGACGGTGCAGCAGCAGCAGCGTCAGCGCGGTCAGCAGCGGATTGAGCAGCCACGGCACGCCGACCCAGGCGAACGGCGCGAGCAGCGCGGCCTGTCCCGGCCAATATAGAGAGACGACCTCGCCAGTGGCGGGATTCGCCGCCAGGAACATGCCGCGAAAGCCGGGCGACACGGTCCGGTCGAGAAGTTCCGGCGGCAACGACCACGACAGGTGGCCGGCGGCGAATGCATAGGCCTGCGCGACGGGCACGGACTCGTCCATCGCGAGCGGATGCGCGTGGTAGACAAAGCGGGCGCCAAGCGCAAGTACAACGAAGGTGATTGCCGCGGCTGCCAACGGCCGTTCGCCCAGCGTCCCCGCCAATCGTTCCCCGCACCTGCGCACGGCCGGGAACAGCACAACCAGCAGCACGGTGACGATCGACAGCTGCGCACCCACGCCATCGTCGTAGGCGAACAGGCGCTCGAACATGGGGTGGAACAGTCGGTCGCGTCCTGGGATACGGGAGAGCCATGTCTCGAGCCAGGCCAGGACGCAGACGCTCGCAGTGGCTAGCGCGAACCAGCTGGCGGGCGACGGGCGCGTGAACCACCCGTGCGTCGCGTCCTGCATCCGCGCCATGTTCAACCTCCCTGTCACCGGCGCCGCGGGACCCGCGGGCCGGGCCGAGCATACACATTACCTCGCGGATCCGGCGAGTACGCGGGTCCGGATCCAGCGCGCCAAGTCGGCGCGGCGTACCCATGCGCCACGCCATGCACGCGAAGGGCCTCGGTGCTGAACGCCCGTCCCGACGCGCTCAGTCCTCTAGACGCCGCCCCGCCGGCGCAAGTGCCTGACCGCCATTCACCGTTCATCGCGGCTCCAGCGCCGCCAGCCCCCCCAGGAACCCAGCCTCGAACTGCCGGTCGACGACGTCCGCGAGCCGCTCGAAGCTCGACTCCAGCGTCGGCACCGTCACGCCAAACAGCGCGGCGATGACCGCCGGACTCTCGAACAGACCATGCGCGTACAGGCCGAGCACTACGCCTCGCTGCCAGCCGAGCGCATGCGACGGGTCATCGGCCGCGGCCGCGACGACGCCGCTGCCGCTGGTGCGGCCCAGATGGATCTCGTAGCCTTCGACCGCCAGCGTCGACAGCGCCTGCCACGGCGCGCAGAGCGTGCCGAAGCGCACCAGCACGCGCGCCAGGCGCTTGCGGTCGCCGTAGCGCGTCGTGATCGGCAGCAGGCCAAGACCCGCACGCTGCCGGCCTTCGACGCCTCGAGTCCGTGCGGGTCGTCCAGGCGCTCACCGAGCAGCTGCAGCCCGCCGCAGATGCCGATCAGCGGCCGGCCCGCCGCAACGTGCGCGCGCACGGCCACGTCAAGTCCGGTGGCACGCAGCCATGCAAGATCGACCCGGGCCTGCTTGCTGCCTGGCAGCACCAGCCAGTCGGCCGCCGCCACCGTCGCGGCTTCGCGGCTGAACGACAGGCGCAGGCCTGCCCGCCGCAGCGGCTCAAACTCGTCGAGGTTGCTCGCGCAGGGCGCGGCCAGGACGACGATGTGCAGGCCGACGGCGCGCTGGGTGCTCGCCGGGACCGCATCCTCCTCGGGCAGGCCGTGGTCCGCGATCATCGGGATCACGGCAACGGTCGGCACGCCCGTGAGCGCCTGCAGGTCCGCGGGCCCCGGCGCCAGCAGAGCCGCATCGCCGCGGAAACGGTTGAGCACGAAGCCGCGCACCTGCGTGCGCACCTGGGCGTCCATCAGCCGATGCGTGCCGTACAGGTGGGCAAACGCCCCGCCGCGGTCGATGTCCGACACCAGCAGGCACGCGGCCGCAGACAGCTTCGCGGTGGAGGTATTCACATAGTCATCGGCGGCAAGGTTGATCTCGGCCGGGGATCCGGCGCCTTCGATGACGATCAGCTCGTAGTCTGCCGCAAGGCCGCGGTAGGCATCCGCCGCCGCGCGCCACAGCAGCGGACTGCGCTCACGCCATGGCACGTCGGCAAGCTCGGGCCTGACCGTGCCATTCACGACGATCTGGCTGCGCGTCTCGGCTTCGGGCTTGAGCAGCACCGGGTTCATGCGCACCTCCGGCGTCACGCCCGCGGCGAGCGCCTGGAAGTACTGGGCGCTGCCGATCTCGCCAAGCACGCCGGAGGTGCGCATGAACCCGGTGCTGCTCAAGCCCGAAGCCGAGACGCGCAGCCAGATCGTCGTGAATGGCA
>JANXQL010000165.1 GCA_025356815.1 Pseudomonadota bacterium | reverse complement strand
CATTCCGCGCGACCCGCTGCAGCCTGAGCGTCAGATCTGGACTTATTACACTCACCTGGCCGACCCCGACGGTGTTCCGCTGATTGCACCGGAGTTCCCGCCGGGGACCAGCGAAGTGTTTGTGCCGGCGGGCACGCTGTTAGGGCGCCAGGGTAATTATTCCGGCACTCCCGGGGCTCCAGTGGGGGTGCATTTGCATTTTTCCATCGTGCTCGATGACGGCCACGGAAAGTTCCGCAACGAGTTGGAAATTACCAACACGCTGGACCCTTCGCCGTACCTGGGCCTGAACCTGAACGCGCACAACAACCGTGACGAAATTCCCCACTGCCCCTGACCGTCCCCCCAAGAGGTATGAAAATTGCACTGCAAAAGCTCGATTTCGGCGTTCGCGCAGCTTCGCTGGCGTATATTCGGACTATAATATTTAAATCGGTGCTGAGTTGCCTCGAGGTCGGTGCCGAGCCGGTCGTAGAAAGCGCTGTCCATCCGTGTCGCCTGTGCCTTCTTGGGGGCGGCAAGTATAGGCAATAATGCAGCCGGCCGGGCCGTCGTGGGCCGGTTACGGGAGGGGCGATGGCGACGGGGCGCGGGCGCGGATCGAAGCACAGCGACGAGCAGGCGGCCGACGCCCTGCGTCTGGACCGCTGGCTGTGGTGCGTGCGCCTGTACAAGACCCGCTCGCAGGCGGCGGCGGCGGTCGTCGGTGGTCACGTCCATCTCAACGGCGGCCGTGTCAAGCCGTCCCGGGAGGTCGCGCCTGGGGATCGACTGCGGATCTCGCTCGGTGGCCGTGACCTCGAACTCGACGTTGCCTCGATTCCGGCGCGGCGCGGACCTGCGCCGGAGGCGCGGGCCTGCTACCTCGAGACGCCCGAGAGCGAGGCGCGCCAGGCGCGGATGAGCGAGGTGCGGCGCATCGATTCGCTGTCGCGACCGACGTCCGATGGGCGACCCGACAAGAAGGACCGGCGCGAGCTGCGCGCCCTGGCGCGCCGCCAGGGTGGCGACTGAAGCGCCCGCTGGGCGTCAGTGTATCAGCGATGCCAGGCGCCGTCGGTAGGTGCCGACGAGCGGGTGATCCTCGCCCAGGAGCCCGAAGGCGGCCTTGATCAGCCCCGGCACCGTGCGCCGACCGAAGGCCGGGTGGCTGCCCATCAGTGACAGCCAGCCGTCCAGGGCCGGCTCTGCGCGGCCCCGCAGGAACTCCAGCGCGGCGGCGGCCGACAGCGCTTCGGGGCCGACCGCGTCGCCGTGAGCGGCCGCGGCGACTTCGATCGCGAGCCGCGAGCGGCGCTGCTCGAGTCCCCGGTCGCCCTCGAACGCCAGCGGTGCGTGCAGGATCGTCTCCGCCGCGTCCTTTAGGCGCCCCGCGCCGGTCAGCACGTCGATCAGCGCCAAGTAGTGCTGCGGCCGGTCCGGCTCCGCGGCGGCGAGCCGCCGCAGCGTCGCGACCGCCGGGTCGATCTCGCCGCGTGCGGCCGTCGCCAGTGCCTGCTCCCGTTCGCGATCGCCGGGACGCTCGATGTGCTTCTCGACCAGCGTGCGCAGCAGTGCCTCCGGCTGCGCGCCGAGCACCGCGTCGACCACGCGCCCGCCGCGGAACACCGCCAGTGTTGGCAGGCTGCGCACACCATAGCGCGCCGTAATCGCAGGTTCCGCGTCGGCATCGACCTTCACGATGTCGAGGCGGCCTTCGTACTCGACCGCCAGGCGCTCGAGCAGCGGCGCGATCGCGCGGCACGGCGCGCACCAGGCGGCCCAGAAATCCACCAGCACCGGCCGCTCCGCGGACGCCGCGAGCACGGTAGTCTCGAAGTCGGAGGTGGTGGCGGTGCGGGGCAGGACGGTCTCGGTCATGGATTTCTCGCGGCTGTGACGCCCACACTGGGGCCGCGCCGGGCGGGTATCAAGGGCCCGCCGCCGATGGGATACTGCCGCCATGCCCGCCCCACGCACGCCGCCGGTCACCGTCGACATGATCATCGAGCTGGTCGATCGCCCGGGGCGGCCGATCGTGCTGATCCAACGGCGTTTCCCGCCGCCCGGCTGGGCGCTGCCGGGAGGCTTCGTCGAATTTGGCGAGACCGTCGAGGCCGCCGCCGTGCGCGAAGCGCGCGAGGAGACCGGCCTTCGGGTCGAGCTGCTCCGGCTGCTCGGCGTGTATTCCGATCCCGCCCGCGATCCGCGCGGCCATACGGTGGGCATCGTCTACGTCGGCCGCTCGCGTGGCGAGCCCAAGGCGGCCGACGACGCCTCGGCGATCGCCATCGTCGACCCCCGCACGCCGCCGCCGTTGGCGTTCGACCACGCGCGCATCCTCGACGACTACGTCGCGACGCGCGACGCCTGAGTGGTGCTAGCGTTCGTCGATCGGGATCGCCCGCGTCGATTTCACTTCCTCCATGACGACGTAGGTATGGGTCTGTTCGATTCCGGCCAGGGCCGCGAGGTCCTCCAGGAAGCGCCGGTAGCCGGTCATGTCAGCCGTGCGCACCTTCAGCAGGTAGTCGAAGCCGCCGGCCACCATGTGGCACTCCTGCACGGGCTCCAGCCCGATCACGCCATCGCGAAATCGGTTGAAGACATCGGGCGTGGTGCGGTCGAGCTGCACCTCGACGAACGCAATCAGGCCTGCGCCGAGCAGCGCAGGGTCCAGGTCCGCCGCATAGCCGCGGATGTAGCCGTCGCGCTCCAGGCGTCGGACCCGCTCCAGGCACGGTGTCGCGCTGAGGTGGACGCGGCGGGCGAGTTCGGCGATCGACAGCCGTCCGTCGGTCTGCAGCAAGGCGAGCAGACGGCGATCGGTCCGATCCAGGATCGGGGTCATGGGAGGCGCTCCAGCCAGATGAATCATCTGCTTTTATATTCCTAAATCAGCATAAACAACTACGTACTAGCAAATAAAGTAGTTGGATCTATGGGGGTGTCCAATGACCGCATTCATCCGTCCGATCGGCGAAGCACTGGAGCGGCCGATCGCCGCCGCACTCAACCGCCTGTGGCTGGCGGACGAGGAGGTGGTGCTGCGCGAGCTGCTGCCGTTGGCGCGGCTGGAGCCGGCGCAGCGCGCTGCGGTCGCCGCCCACGCGGCATCGCTGGTCGAGGCCGTGCGCGGCGCGCAGGTCGAGAAGACGGCGATGGACGCGCTCCTGCGCGAGTACGACTTGAGTTCGCAGGAGGGCGTCATCCTGATGTGCCTGGCGGAGGCGCTGCTGCGCATCCCCGATGCAGTCACCGCCGACCGGCTGATCGCGGACAAGATCAAGGCCGGCGACTGGGCTTCCCACCTGCTCGACGACGGCTCGCTGTTCGTCAACGCCTCTACCTGGGGCCTGATGCTGACCGGACGCATCGTCCA
Organism: Pseudomonadota bacterium; assembly: GCA_025356815.1. GTDB lineage: Bacteria > Pseudomonadota > Gammaproteobacteria > Steroidobacterales > Steroidobacteraceae > CAIKZZ01. Next base: position 21,417 of record JANXQL010000165.1, on the reverse strand, counting down.
GCCGGACGGGGCGACCAAGCGCGACCCGGCCGGGTTCGTGCGCAACCTCGTCGCCCGTGTTGGCGAGCCGGTGGTGCGCACGGCGATGCGCCAGGCGATGCGCATCCTCGGCCACCAGTTCGTCATGGGCCGCAGCATCGCGGAGGCGCTCGAGCGCGCCGCCGAGGGCAGTAACGCCCGCTATCGCTATTCGTTCGACATGCTTGGCGAGGCGGCACTGTCGATGAAGGACGCCGACCGCTACTTCGAGGCGTACTCCGCGGGGATCGAAGCGCTCGGGCACTCGGTCCGCGGTCATCGCGAGGCGACGCCAGAGGCGTTGCCAAGCATCTCGGTGAAGCTGTCGGCGCTGCATCCCCGCTACGAGTACGCGAACGTTGAGCGGGTGCATGCCGAGCTTGGCCCGCGGCTCGTCGAACTCGCCGAGCGCGCCGCGCGCGCCGGGATCGCGCTGACGGTCGATTCGGAGGAGTCGGAGCGACTGGAACTGTCAATGGAGCTGATCGCGCGCGTGCTCGAGGCGCCGTCGCTCGCTGGCTGGCAGGGCTTTGGGCTCGCGGTGCAGGCCTACCAGAAGCGCGCGCCGGACCAGATTCGCTGGCTGATCGCGCGCACGCGGGCCGCCGGCCGCCGACTCAACGTGCGGCTCGTCAAGGGCGCGTACTGGGACAGCGAGATCAAGCGGGCGCAGGAACGCGGCCACGCCGGCTATCCGGTCTACACGCGCAAGCAGTGCACCGACGTCGCCTACCTCGCCTGTGCGGGCCTGCTGCTGGACGCGGCCGACGTCATCTACCCGCAGTTCGCGACGCACAACGCCCACACCGTTGCCAGCATCCTGCACATGGCCCGCGCACGCGGCCGCAGCTTCGAGTTCCAGCGGCTGCACGGCATGGGCGAGGAGCTGTACGGCATCGTTACCGATACCGCCGGCGAGGGCGCCCCGTGCCGCGTCTATGCGCCGGTCGGCTCGCACGAGGACCTGCTGCCGTACCTGGTGCGGCGCCTGCTCGAGAATGGCGCCAACACCTCGTTCGTCAACCGCCTCGTCGATGCGCGCCTGCCGGCCAGCGAGATCGCCGCCGACCCGGTCGCGTTCGTCGAGGCACTGGTCACGGTGCCCCATCCGCGCATTCCGCTGCCGTCGCGCATCTTCGGTGCGGAGCGGCCGAACTCCGCCGGCATGAACCTCGCCGACGGCGCTGCGCTTGCCAGCCTCGCGCGCGGCGCGACGGCTGCTCTTGCCACTGCACGCGTAGCACAACCGCTGCTTGCCGGCCGCTCGCGCGTCAAGGCGGCGGCGGTGTTGCAGCGGGGGGCGGCGGTAACCAGCCCCACCGACCACTCGATCGTCGGCCACGTGCTGGCGGCGACCGTCGAGCAGGTCGGCCTTGCGCTGGATGCCGCGGCCGGAGCCTTTGCCAACTGGGATGCGACGCCGGCCGACGAGCGGGCCGCGGCACTGGAGCGTGGCGCGGACGCCTTCGAGCGCGAGCGCGACGCGTTCGTGGCGCTGCTGATCCGCGAGGCGGGCAAGACGCTAGGCGACGCGATCGCCGAGATCCGCGAGGCGGTCGACTTCCTGCGCTACTACGCGCACCGCGCGCGCCTGGACTTCGGCCGCAGCCTGCCGCTGCCCGGTCCGACGGGTGAGAGCAACGAGCTGATGCTGCGTGGGCGCGGCGTGTTCGTGTGCATCAGCCCATGGAACTTCCCGTTGGCGATCTATACCGGCCAGGTCGCCGCCGCGCTCGCCGCCGGCAACGCGGTGATTGCAAAGCCCGCCGAGCAGACGCCGCTGGTCGCGGCGTTCGCGACCGAGCTGCTGCATGCCGCCGGGGTCCCCGCCGGTGCCCTGCAGTTCCTGCCGGGTGATGGCGCGACGGTGGGCGGGCGGCTGACGGCCGATCCGCGCGTCGCGGGCGTCGCGTTCACCGGCTCCAACGAGACCGCCGCCGCGATCCAGCGCACGCTCGCTGCCCGGCCGGGTCCGATCGCGACGCTGATCGCCGAGACCGGCGGTCAGAATGCGATGATCGTCGACAGCTCGGCACTGCCCGAGCAGGTCGTCAACGACGCTCTGCTGTCGGCGTTCGGCAGTGCCGGGCAGCGCTGCTCGGCCCTGCGTATCCTGTGCGTGCAGGAGGACATTGCCGACCGCGTGGAGAGTCTGCTGGCAGGCGCGATGCAGGAGCTGAAGCTCGGTGACCCGGCGTTGTTGACGACCGACGTGGGGCCGGTGATCGACGGCGACGCGCTGGAGCGCCTGGAGGCCCACGCGTCGCAGATCGTGAAGGGTGCGCGCTGGTCGCACCGCCTTGCGCCGCCCGTGGGGTTCGCGGGGACGTTCTGCGCGCCGCTCGCGGTCGAGATCCCGTCGCTGTCGGTGCTCGAGCAGGAGATCTTCGGGCCAGTGCTGCACGTGCTGCGCTGGCGGGCGAAGGACCTGGACGCGCTGGTCGATGCGATCAATGCAACCGGCTATGGCCTCACGCTCGGCATCCACACGCGCATCGATTCAACGGTCGCGCGTATCCGCGCGCGCGCGCGCGCCGGCAACATCTACGTCAACCGCAACATGATCGGCGCCGTCGTCGGCGTGCAGCCGTTCGGGGGCAGTGGCCTGTCGGGCACCGGGCCGAAGGCGGGCGGCCCGCACTACCTGCATCGCTTCGCAACCGAGCAGACCCTGACGATCAACACCGCCGCGGTCGGCGGCAACGCCTCGCTGCTGGCGCTCGGCGGCTGAGTTCTGGGCTAGCGGCCGGCGGCAGCCGGCCGCAGCACGCACAAGCGCTCGAATAGGCCGCGATCGAGGTCTGCCCAGCGCTCGAGGGTAGCGCCGGCTCCGAGCAGCGTCGCCGGCTCGAATTCGCCGAGGTCGTCGTCGTCGGTGAGCCAGCGCGCAAGGCCGCTGATGGCGGGATTGTGCCCGACCAGCAGTGCCCGCTCGCAGTCACTGGGTAGGTGGCGGACGATCTCCACCAGGCGCGCGCGATTGGCGAGGTAGATGCGCTCATCCGCGTGCACGTGCTCGCGCGGGATGCCCAGCGCCGCGACGACTTCGGCCGCGGTCGCGAGCGTGCGCACCGCGGGACTGACGACGACACGGTCGAAGCGGAGCTCGTGTTGCCGGGCGAGCGCCGCGATCGCGAGCGCCTCGCGCCGCCCCAGGTCGTCCAGCTGTCGCTGGAAATCGCCGGCTTCCCCGACGTACGGTTCGGCGTGGGCGTGTCTGAGGATCCACAGCTGCTTCATCGGCACACTCCCGTCAGGCGCGCCCGATCCGAATCCGGCCATCGCTCACGCCGACCGGGAAGGTCGCGACCGGCTCGTAGGCGGGCGGACTCAGTGCGGCGCCCGTGCGCAGGCAGAAGCGCGCGCCGTGGCGCGGGCAGATGACCTCGAGGCCCTCGACCGGCCCTTCCGCCAGCGGGTTGCCGTCGTGCGTGCACAGATCCTCGATGGCGTACAACTCATCCTGCACGTTGTAGACCGCGACGAAGCGCCCATCCACCTCGTAGACCCGGTGCTCGCCGTGCGGCACGTCGTCGGCCGGCGCCACGTCGATCCAGGTGGCGGTGGGATCGGGGCCGGGGTCCATCACATCATGCCCGTCTGCAGGCGTGCGGCTTCGGACATCATCTCGCGGTCCCAGGGCGGATCGAACACCAGTTCCACATCCGCCGACACCAGCGTCGGGATCTGCGTCAGCTTGTCCTTGGCATCCTGCACCAGCACCTCGCCCATGCCGCAGCCGGGCGCGGTCAGCGTCAGCTTCACCGCTGCAGTGCGCGTGCCGTCTTCCTTGCGAGTGACGTCGCAGGCATACACCAGCCCGAGGTCGACGATGTTGACTGGAATCTCCGGGTCGTAGCAGGTCTTCAGCTGCTCCCAGGCGGCCTTCTCGACGTCCGCGTCGGTCGCGTCCGGCGGCAGTTCGATCGTCGCCGGCGGCTCCTTGCCGATCGCCGCTGCGCTCTCGCCCGCGATTCGGAACAGGTTGCCCTCGACGTAGACGGTGAAGCTGCCGCCCAGGGCCTGGGTGATGTAGCCGACGCTGCCGACGCGCAGCTTGACCTCGATGCCGGCGGGCACGAGTACGGCCTTGACGTCCTCGCTGACGACGAACGGTTCTCTTTCTTGATGCCGCATGCGCTCGCTCGGTGGTGCTATTCGGTGGTGACGGGGACTGCCGCGCCCTGCAGCGCGGCCTGCAGCGTGTGCCAGCAGAGGCTTGCGCACTTCACGCGCGCCGGGAACTCGCGCACGCCGCCGAGCGCTGCGAGCTTGCCCAGTTCCGGCGGCGACGGCGCATCGGCGCGGGTCAGCAGGTCGTGAATGGCAGCGTACAGGTGTTCCGCCTCGGCACGGGTCCTGCCCTTGACCGCCTCGGTCATCATCGACGCCGACGCGACCGAGATCGCGCAGCCGCTTCCGTCGAAGCGCACGTCACTGACCACGTCCCCGTCCATGACCGCATAGACGGTCAGCTGGTCGCCGCACAGTGGATTGTGACCGCGGGCAGAGAAGGCGGGGGGTTCGAGGCGACCGAAGTTCCGCGGTCGCTTGTTGTGGTCGAGGATGACGTCCCGGTAGAGGTCTTTGAGATCCATGGGTCCTGCCGGCCTAGCGAAACATGTCGCGCGCGGCGGTGACGGCCGCGACCAGCCGGTCGACCTCGTCGCGCGTGTTGTAAAAAGCGAACGAGGCGCGGGCCGTGGCCGGCACGCCGAAGAACTCGATTGCGGGCATCGCGCAGTGGTGCCCGGTACGGATCGCAACGCCCGCTTGGTCAAGGATGGTTCCGATGTCGTGCGGATGCACTCCGTCGAGGACGAACGAGACTAGGCTCGCCTTGTCGCGCGCGGTGCCGATGATCGTCAGTCCCTCTATCGCGGTGAGCCGCTCGGTGGCGTACTCGAGCAGCGTGCGCTCCCAGGCGGCGATCCGCTCGAGGCCGACCGCGTCGACGTAATCAATGGCCGCGGCGAGGCCGACGGCGCCGGACATGTGCGGCGTGCCCGCCTCGAACTTGAACGGCAGCTGGTTATAGGTCGTGCCACTGAAGCTGACCGACAGGATCATGTCGCCGCCGCCCTGCCAGGGCGGCATGGCATCGAGCAGCCGCTCGCGGCCGTACAGCACCCCGATGCCGTCCGGGCCATACAGCTTGTGGCCGGAGAACGCGTAGAAGTCGCAGTCCAGCGCCTGCATGTCCAGCGCGAAGTGCGGCACTGCCTGGGCGCCGTCGAGCAGGACCGGCACGCCGCGCGCATGGGCGAGGGCGACGATCTGCCGCACCGGCAGCACGGTGCCTAGGGCGTTGGAGACGTGGGTCATCGCGACCAGGCGCGTGCGGTCGCTCAGTAGCGACTGGAACGCGTCGAGGTCCAGCTCGCCGCGGCGGTCGATCGGAGTGACCTTGAGCACCGCGCCGGTGGCCTCGCAGGCCATCTGCCACGGCACGATGTTGGCGTGATGCTCGAGCCAGCTGATCAGCACCTCGTCGCCGGGCTGGACGCGCGGGCGCAGGAATGAGTGCGCGACCAGATTGATCGACTCGGTCGTGCCCTTGGTGAAGACCACCTCGCGGACGGAGCGGGCATTGATGAAGTGGCGCACGCGCTCGCGGGCCGCCTCGAACGCGTCGGTCGCCCGCTGCGAGAGCGTGTGCACGCCGCGGTGCACGTTGGCGTGCATCGTCTCGGCGTAGTTGCGCTCGGCGTCGATGACCGCGAGCGGGCGCTGGCTGGAGGCGCCGTTGTCGAGGTAGACGAGCGGCCGGCCGTTGACTTTCTGCCGGAGGATCGGGAAGTCGGCGCGCAGCCGCTCTACGTCCAGTGGCGGGGCAAGCGGGGCGGCGGCGCTCATGCGATGAATTCCCGGATGGTTTCCGCGGCGGGCAGGCGGCCGAGGGCGCGTCGCTCGATCATCTGGCGCAGGGCCTGCGGCTCGATGCACTTGAGCACGTCGCCGACGAAGGCGTAGGTGAGCAGGGCGCGAGCGGTTTGTCGGTCGAGGCCGCGGGTCAGCAGGTAGAACAGCATGTTCTCGTCGAGCGTACCGGTCGTCGCGCCGTGGGCGCACTTGACGTCGTCGGCATTGATCTCGAGTTGCGGGCGGGTGTCGATGGCCGCGTCCTTGCTCAGCAGCAGGTTGCGGCTGGACTGGCGCGAGGAGGTCTTGGCGGCGCCTGCGCGCACGATCACCTTGCCGTCATAGCTGCCGCGGCCACGACCACCGGCGACGCCGCGGTACAGCTGGGCGCTGCTGCAGTGCGGAACCCGGTGGTCGAGCAGCGTGCGAATGTGCTGCTCGCGCGTGCCGTCTGCGAACAGCAGGCCGCGCAGGTCGGCCTCGGCGCCGGCGCCATCCAGGTCGACGCGCAGGTCGAAGCGCGCTAGCTGGCCGCCGAGCGCGACCAGTCGATGGCTGTAGCGGGCGTCGCGGCCGACGCTCACGTGCGTGTCGTCCACCAGCACCGCGCGATCAGAGGCGAGCTGCACGGTCGTATGGGTCAGCGTCGCGCCCGGCCCGAGCACGATGTCGGTCACGGCGGCGACGAAGGCGTCCGCAGGATCCACGCCGAGCTGGTACTCGATCAGGGCGAGCTTCGCGCCGGCGCCGAGTTCGAGGCGCGTGCGCGGGTAGGCGCCGCCGCCGGTGTGCAGGTGCACGATCTCGAGCGGGCGTGCCGGCGCACTGCCGCCGGCGAGTAGGAGCCGTGCGCCATCGACGGCCATGCAAAGGTTGAGCGAACGCAGGCGCAAGTCTGCGTCGACCGGGCCGCTCTGCTCCGGTGGCGGCGGACCGTCGAGGAGGGTGGCGTGGGAAGTGCGCGACATCCCTGCAGGCAGCTCGCTGTCGGACAGCGCGCTGTGGAAGCGGCCATCGACGTACACGAGGCGCGGGCCCTGCGCGGCGGGCAGGGCTTGCAGCACGTCGCTGGGCAGCGGCCGCGGCGCGGCCGTTGCAAGCTCGCGCCGCTCGAGCAGGCGCAGGTTGGTGTACTTCCACGAGTCATCGCGCGGCGTCGGCAGCCCGTCGGCGACCAGCTGCGCGAGCGTCGCGGCGCGCCATTGCTGCCAGGCGCGCGTGCCGGGAAGGCGCGCCAGCGCCGGCTGCAGCCGGGCGAGCGCGGATGTCGCCTCGGGACGGGCGCTCATTCCGCGTTCGCCTCCTCGAGGACCCAGTCGTAGCCGCGCCGCTCGAGCTCGAGGGCAAGTCCGCGGTCGCCGGATTTCAGGATCCGTCCGCCGGCGAGCACGTGCACATGGTCGGGCACGATGTGGTCCAGCAGGCGCTGGTAATGGGTGACGAGCACGATTGCGCGATTATCAGCGCGCAGGCTGTTGACGCCATTGGCGACGACCTTGAGTGCGTCGATGTCGAGGCCGGAGTCAGTCTCGTCGAGGATCGCGAGCGTCGGCTCGAGCACCGTCATCTGCAGGATCTCGTTGCGCTTCTTTTCGCCGCCGGAGAAGCCTTCGTTGACGCCGCGCTTGAGGAAGCTCTCGTCCATCTGCATCAGCACCATCTTTTCCTTCACGATCGCGAGGAACTCGAAGGCATCGACCTCCTGCAGGCCCAGGTGGCGTCGGCGGGCGTTCAGCGCCGCCTTGAGCAGGTACACGTTGTTCACGCCGGGGATCTCCACCGGGTACTGGAAGCCGAGAAACAGGCCGCGTCGGGCGCGCTCCTCCGGCGCCAGCGCGAGCAGGTCCTCGCCGAGGTAGGTCGCGTGGCCTGCGATGACGGCGTAGTCGGGACGGCCGGCGAGCACCTGCGACAGCGTGCTCTTGCCTGCGCCGTTCGGCCCCATGATCGCATGCACCTCGCCGGCGCGGACGGTGAGGTCCAGACCCTTGAGGATGGCCTTTCCCTGCACGTTGACCTTGAGCCCCGAAATCTCGAGGATCGAGTTGCCCTTCTGAATGTTGCTCATTTTCTCTATCGTCGCCTGGTTATCCGACCGAGCCTTCGAGACTCACCGCGAGCAGGTTCTGCGCCTCCACGGCGAATTCCATCGGCAGTTCCTTGAACACCGACTTGCAGAAGCCGTTGACGATCATGTTGACCGCGTCTTCGTGCGACAGCCCGCGCTGCAGCAGGTAGAACAGCTGGTCCTCGCCGATGCGCGAGGTGGTCGCCTCGTGCTCGACCATGCCAGTGGGGTTGCGCACCTCGACGTACGGGAAGGTGTGTGCGCCGCACTTGTCGCCCATCAGCAGCGAGTCGCACTGCGTGTAGTTGCGCGCGCCTTCTGCGGAGGGCAGCACCTTCACCAGTCCGCGATAGGTGTTCTGGGCGTGACCGGCCGAGATGCCCTTGGAGACGATCGTGCTGCGCGTGTTGCGGCCGACATGGATCATCTTCGTGCCGGTGTCGGCCTGCTGGTAGTGATTGGCGACCGCGACCGAGTAGAACTCGCCGACCGAGCCGTCGCCGGTCAGTACGCAGCTCGGGTACTTCCAGGTGATCGCGGAGCCGGTCTCCACCTGCGTCCAGGAGATGCGCGAGTTGCGGCCGCGGCAATCGCCGCGCTTGGTGACGAAATTGTAGATCCCGCCGACGCCGTTCTCGTCGCCCGGGTACCAGTTCTGCACGGTCGAGTACTTGATGTTGGCGTTGTCCAGCGCGACAAGTTCGACCACCGCGGCATGCAGCTGGTTCTCGTCGCGCATCGGCGCGGTGCAGCCCTCGAGGTAACTGACGTGACTGCCCTCGTCGGCGATGATCAGCGTGCGCTCGAACTGGCCTGTGTTGGCGGCGTTGATGCGAAAGTACGTTGACAGTTCCATCGGGCAGCGCACGCCCTTGGGGATGTAGACGAACGAGCCGTCGGTGAACACGGCCGAGTTCAGCGCGGCGTAGAAGTTGTCCGCCGGCGGCACGACCGTGCCCAGGTACTGCTCGATCAGTGCCGGGTGTTCGCGGACGGCGTCCGAGAACGGGCAGAAGATCACCCCGGCCTCGGACAGGCGTTCCTTGAACGTGGTCGCGACCGAGACGCTGTCGAAGACGGCGTCGACCGCGACGCCCGCCAGCCGCGCCCGCTCGTGCAGCGGCACGCCGAGCTTGTCGTAGGTGGCCAGCAGCTTGGGGTCGACATCGGCGAGGCTCTTCGGGCCGTCCTTGTTCGACTTCGGCGCCGAGTAGTAGGAGATCGCCTGGTAGTCGATCGGCTTGTAGCGCAGTTGGCCCCAGTGCGGCTCGCGCATCGTCTGCCAGTGACGGTAGGACTTCAGGCGCCAGTCCAGCAGGAACCCCGGCTCGCCCTTCTTTCGGGAGATCAGCCGGATCACGTCCTCGTCGAGACCGGGCGGGACGGTGTCGGCGGCGATGTCGGTGACGAAGCCGTGGCGGTACTTCTGACCGACGAGGTCTTCCAGATCCTGGGGCGTGGTCGACATCGGGATCCTCAGGCGCGGGCGCGCAGGCCGGGGCGGGCACCCAGCGAGATGGCGAGGTCCGGGACCGACGCGGCGGCGCCGTCCTGTGCGGCCAGGTGGGTGAGCTTCACGTCCGTCAGCGCACGATGAATCGCGACGTTCACCCGCTGCCAACTGCGGCCGACGCGGCAGCTCGGCTCGAGGCCGCACTGGCCCGGATGGGTCGCGCATTCGGTCAGGCCCAGCGGACCCTCGACGGCATCGATGATGTCGGCGGCGCTGATGTCGGCCGCCGGCCGTGCGAGGGTGTAGCCGCCTCGCGCGCCGCGGGTCGAGGCGACCAGCCCGGCGCGCTGCAGTTCCTTGAGCACCTTGCTGACGGTTGGCAGGCCGATGCCGGACCACTCGGCAAGTTCGACGGCCGTGCGCATGCCGGCACCGTCCTCGGCGAGGTGCGCGAGCAGCACGGTGGCGTAGTCGGTGAGCTTGCTGATGCGGAGCATTGGCGTCGGGTCCTGCTATTTAGTACTATTTTAGTCCTATTAGCGGCCGACGCCAAGGGCGACGGTCGGGAGCCGGCGGCAGGGGAGGCCGATCCGTTACAATGGGGAACTTCGCCTGGTACGGCGGGTCGGTTCGGGAGACGGGCGCCACCGCCCGCTCCGGAGTCCCCGATGACGCTTCTCGCCGTCTTCCGTACTGCCCGACGCCTGCCCCTGACCCGGCCGGCGCTGGTCGTACGCGAAGCTTGAGCCGCCCGGGAATCCAAAGACCTGCGTATGAATGACTCCACCGATGCGGGCGCACCCGCCACCGTCGATGCGATCGCGCGCCTGACGGATGTCGCCTACTCGGTGGGTGGCAGGGCGATCTTCGATGGCCTGGACATCGCCATCGAGCGCGGCAAGGTGACCGCGATCATGGGCCCCTCCGGGACCGGCAAGACGACCCTGCTGCGTCTGATCACCGGCCAGATCCGCGCCTCGCGCGGCCTGGTGGTGGTGGATGGCGAGGATCTGGGTGCGCTGAACCGCGACGGCCTGTACCGGCTGCGCCGGCGGATGGGAATGCTGTTTCAGAACGGCGCGCTGCTCACCGACCTCGATGTCTACGAGAACGTCGCTTTTCCGGTGCGTGAGCACACCGACCTGCCCGAAGCACTGATCGGGCCGATCGTGCTGATGAAGCTGCAGGCCGTCGGTCTGCGTGGCGCCGCGCGGCTGATGCCGGCGGAACTCTCCGGTGGCATGGCGCGGCGCGTGGCGCTCGCCCGCGCGATTGTCATGGACCCGAAGATCCTGATCTACGATGAGCCCTTCGCCGGACTCGACCCGATCGCGCTCGGCGTGGTCATGCGCCTCATCCGCCAGACCAACGACGCGCTCGGGCTGACCAGCATCGTCGTGTCGCATGACGTGCACGAGATCGGCAAGCTCGCCGACGCCGCCTACCTGCTGTCGGGCGGCAAGGTGATCGCAGCGGGAACGCCCGCCGCGCTTGCCGCGAACCCGGCGCCGGTCGTGCGGCAGTTCATGAGCGGCGAAGCGGACGGCCCGGTGCCGTTTCACTACCCGGCGCCCGACTATGGCGGCCAGCTGCTAGGCGTGGGGGCGGGCTCATGAGCCTCGTCGGCGGGTTGGTCGAAAGCGGACGCGCTCAACTGCGCAAGTGGGGCAGATTCACGCTGTTCACGCTGCGGCTACTCGCGGTGAGTCCGCGCGCGCTACTGCGACCGAGCCTGGTCGTCGAGCAGGTCCACAACTCCGGCGCCCTGTCGCTGGTGATCATCATGCTGTCGGGGCTGTTCGTCGGCATGGTGCTCGGACTGCAGGGCTATGACCTGCTGCGGCGCTTCGGCTCGACCGAGTCACTGGGCACGGCGGCGGCGCTCGGGCTGCTGCGCGAGCTGGGTCCGGTGGTCACTGCGCTGCTGTTCGCGGGCCGCGCCGGAACGGCGCTCACCTCCGAGATCGGGCTGATGAGCGCGACCGACCAGCTGTCGGCGATGGAGATGATGGCGGTCGACCCCGTGCGCCGCGTCTGCGCACCGCGTTTCCTCGGCGGCGTGATTGCGATGCCGCTGCTGGCGGCGATTTTCAGCATGATCGGCATCTACGGCGCCCAGCTCGTCGGCGTCACGCTGATGGGCGTCGATGCCGGCCAGTTCTGGTCGCAGATGCGCTCGGCGGTGGAGCTGCGCGACATCGTCGAGGGTGTGGTCAAGAGCGTTGCCTTCGGCTTCGCCTGCAGCGCCATCGCTGTGTACGAGGGATATCACGCGGTGCCGACCGCGGAGGGCGTCGGGCGCGCGACCACGCGCACCGTCGTGACCTCCTCGGTCGCGGTGCTGGCCATAGACTACATGCTCACGGCAGTGCTGCTGTGAGCGGAGGAGAGGGATGATGAGGCAGACCCCGGCAACTGAAATCGGCACTGGCCTTTTCGTGGTGCTCGGCTTCGCGGCGCTGTTCTTCATGGTGACCCAGATCACCAACCGCGGCATTGCGCTGCAGGACCACAACTACCGGCTGACGGCGCGCTTCGACAACGTCGGCGGACTGAAGGTCGGCGCCCCCGTGTCGATCGGCGGCGTCACGATAGGTCGCGTCGAGGCGATCGAATACGATTCGCAGGCCTACAAGGCCATCGCGCGGCTCGCGATCGAGACACGCTACAACCACATCCCCAGCGACAGCGACCTTGCGATCTACACTGCGGGTCTGCTCGGCGGGCAGTACGTGGGCTTCACGCCCGGCGGCGCGGAGGCGTTCTACAAGGATGGCGACCGCGTCGAGCTGACTCAGTCGGCGGTGGTGCTCGAAAACCTGATCAGCAAGTTCCTGTTCGACAAGGCCGGCGATGCGGCCAAGAAGCCCGGAGGATCTGCCCCATGACCCATGCCACTCCCCGTCGTTTCGCTGCCGCGGTGCTGGCAGCGATCGCCGTTGCCGCAAGCGCGCTGGTGCTGCACGCCCCGGTGGCCCGGGCCGATGCGCAGGCGGCGCAACTCGGCCCGCAGGAGCTGATGGAGGCGGTCTCCCGAAAGCTGTTCGCCGCGCTCGACGCCAACCGTGCGGCGATCGTCAAGGACCCGGAAAAGTCATTGCCGCTGGTCGACACGATTCTGCTGCCGCACTTTGACACCGACTACGCGGCACAGCTGGTGCTCGCGCAGAACTGGCGCACGGCGGCGCCTGACCAGAAGAAGCGCTTCATCGATGCGCTGTACCGGGCGCTGCTGCGCACCTACGGCGGCGCGATCGCCGACTTCACGGCGGACCGCTTCAAGATCCAGCCGTTCAAGGGTGATCCGGGCGCCAGCCAGGCGACGGTGCGCACCACGGTGACCCGTGCGAACGGCGCGGTAATCCCGGTCGACTACCGGCTGCGCAAGACCGCTGATGGCTGGAAGGCCTTCGATGTGATCATCGAGGGCATCTCCTACATCAAGAACTATCGCACCGACCTCGGCGCCGAGGTCAGCCAGAAGGGCCTCGAGGCGGTGATCGTCCGGCTGCAGAAGGAAGGGCTGGAGACTCACATCTCCACCGACAAGCCCTCCGGCAAGCACTGAGGCGGGTCAGTGAGCAACAGCACGCCCGAATTCGTGCTTGAAGGCGAGGCCGGTCGCTACCGGCTCGGTGGTGTGGCGGACTATGCCAACGCGCGCCGGTTGCTCGAGGCCGGTCGGCAGCGGCTCGGGGGCGATGCCCGTGCGGAGCTGGACCTGTCGGGCCTGACGGCGCTGGACAGCGCGGGGCTCGCGGTCCTTATCGCCTGGCTTGGCGAGGCGCGGGCAGCCGGTCGTGAACTGAGCTATCGGGGCATGCCCGGGCCTCTGCTCCCAACCGCGCGAGTGGCCGGCGTCGAGTCGCTGGTCGCAGCCGACGCCCGCTAGCCGCGGCTCACGGCTGCGGAGCCGGGTCTTTCGGCGACTCGGTCGGCGGCGACTCCGCAGGAGTCGCCGCGGGTGATTCGTCGACCGGCGTGTCCATCAGGTCTTCGTAGTTTTCCTCAGGCACCGCGCCATCGCGCACCAGGTATTCACGCCGCGCCAGGTAGGCATTGCGCACCAGAGTGTACGGATCGAACGCCGATTCGATCGACTCGTCGGCCGCCAACAGCTCCGTGCGTGTATCGATCAGTGAGATACCCATCAGCGCATAGCGGGTTTCGGCCGACTCGGGGTAGTACTCGAGATTCGTGTAGTGGCTGACGTACCGCGCCGGCGCGTCGCGCAGGTCAGAGGGCCCCAGGAACGGCAGCACGAGGTAAGGGCCCGCATGCACGCCCCAGTGCCCCAGTGTCTGCCCGAAATCCTCGTCATGGCTGGGCAGCCCCATGTGCGTGGCCGGATCGCGCAGGCCCGCGATGCCAAAGGTCGAGTTGATGACGAAGCGCACGGTGTCGCCGCAGGCGTCGAACATCTTGCCCTGTAGCGCCTCGTTCACGATGACGGTCGGATACCCGAGGTTGGCGACGAAATTGCTGACCGCCTTGCGCACCGGGATCGGCACCACCGCGCGGTAGCCGCGGGCGATGGGCTTGGTGACCGCCCGGTCCAGCGTCTCGTTGAACTTGTAGGTGCCGCGGTTCATGCGCTCGAACGGGTCCTGCTTGCGCAGCAGCTCCAGGGCTCGCTGGCGGGCCAGGCGCGCCCGGGGGCCCCACTTCGGCGTCGTCTCGGTCGCGGCGGCGGCACCCTGTTTCGGGGCAGCCGCCGGGTCGGCCGCAGCCCTCGTGGCCGCAGGCTCCGCGGCAGGTGTCGACGCCAGCACCCCATGCGCCGCAAGCACGCCGACCGCCAGCAGCAGCGGGCCTGCGGACAGGCGACGGGACGGGGGGGAGGTTGCTCGTGCAACCCGCGGACAGGACATTGGGATCTCCACGCAGGGCGCGGATTCTAGCAGGACGGCGGCTTTCACCGCCGTTCGTCGTCCGGGACCGTCTGGGGCAGGGGCTCGCCACGATCCACCGCGCCCTGCAGGCGCGGCGGCAGGTATTCCTTGAGTTCGTCGGTGCGGGCCCTGAACCGGCTGCGCTGGACGGGCGTCAGGTTCGGCGTCGCCAGCGCCTGGCGCAACGCCAGGATCGCAAGCGTCAGGTCGCCGTTCATGACGTGGTATTCGGCCATGTAGTAGTTGGCCTCGGCCGCTTCGCCCGCGGCGCTCGCCACCAGCGCGATGAAGCGTACCTGGTCCTGCGTCGGCGGAATCGCATTGAACAGGTCCAGCAGCACCGTGTGCGCAAGGCGCGCCTCGTCCGCGCGCATCAGCGTTTCGGCATAGCGCACCGTGATCGGCACGCTGCGCGGGAATAGGTCGAGCGCATGCGAGAGCGAGTCGCGCGAGGCTGCGATGTCGCCGCTGGCCAGCAGCGCCTGGCCCAGCGCCGAGTGGTACTCGATGGTGTCCGGATGGCGTGCGACGAGGTCGCGCAACAGCGGCACGGCCTCGGTTGGCGCGTTGGACTGCATCAGCGCGAGCGCCCGCCCGTAATAGCGGTAGTCGCCGATCGCGCCGGGCGCGCCACCGCCGCCATTGCCGGCATCGGCGTAGACCTCGCGCGGGTTGGTCTCCGAGCCCATCGTCATGACGCGCAGCTTCTCGCGCGCCAGCCGGTAACCGGTCGTATCGACCGGACGCACGATTGGGTAGGAGATGGCGCGGCTCTTGGCCTCGGCGATTCGGCCGCTGGTGACCGGGTGGGTCTGCAGGAACTCTAGGATTTTCGCGTTCGGCCCGCCACTGCCCATGCGCCGGCCCAGCGTCTCGAAGAACGTGCCCATCGCGTTCGGATCGTAGCCGGCGGCCGCCATCACGTGGATGCCGACGCGGTCGGCCTCGTACTCGTTCTCGCGCGAGAAGTTCAGCTGCTGCTGCATGGCGGCGCTCTGACCTGCCATGACCCCCGCCATCCCGACGTTGGAGTTGCCCGACATCGCGCCGATCAGAATCGCGCCTAGCATCGCAGCGGTGGCGGCGAGGCTGGCGCGGCTGGCCTGCTGGACGCTGCGCGCGATGTGTCGCTGCGTGACGTGCGACACCTCGTGTGCCAGCACGCCGGCAAGCTCGCTCTCGCCGGTGGTCGCGAGCACGAGCCCCGAGTGCACGCAGATGAACCCGCCCGGCAGGGCGAAGGCGTTGATGGTGCTGTCCTTCACCACCAGGAACGTGAACTTGACCGTGCCTTCCTGCGCGTGGCTCGCGAGCCTCGCGCCGATGCCCTGGATGTACTCGCCGATCTCGAGGTCGTCTAGGATCTGGCCGCTGTCACGCAGCCCCTTGATGATCATCGCGCCGAGCTTGTACTCGTCGCTGAGCGTGATCACCGCATCCGCCGGCGTGCCGATGTCGGGCAGGTCCTGGCCTGGCAAAGGCGCGGCTTGCGCCGCACCGATAACGGCCACGGCCAGCCACAGGGCGAGCGCGGCGCGACAAAGGAGGTGGGGGAGGGCTTGCATGGCTTCCCGATCAGACCGCGGCGCCGGGGCGAGGTTCAATCCGGGGTGGGGCTTCAGAGGCTTTCGGAGGCGAAGTCGGCCAGGCGCGAGCGCTCGCCGCGGACCAGGGTCAGGTGCCCCGAATGCTGCCAGCCGCGGAACCGGTTGACGACGAACGTGAGCCCGGAGCTGGTCTCGGTCAGGTACGGCGTGTCGATCTGCGCGATGTTGCCGAGGCAGACGAGCTTGGTGCCCGGGCCCGCGCGGGTCACCAGCGCCTTCATCTGCTTGGGTGTCAGGTTCTGCGCCTCGTCGAGGATGATATAGCGATTGAGGAACGTGCGGCCGCGCATGAAGTTCAACGAGCGGATCTTGATCCGGCTGCGCAGCAGGTCATTGGTCGCCGCGCGCGCCCAGTTGCCGCCCTCCTGGCTCTGGGTGAGCACCTCGAGGTTGTCCATCAGTGCGCCCATCCACGGCTCCATCTTCTCCTCCTCCGTGCCGGGGAGAAAGCCGATGTCCTCGCCGAGCGGGATCGTCACGCGAGTCATGATGATCTCGCCGAAGCGGCGGTTGTCGAGCGTCTGCGCGAGTCCCGCGGCCAGCGTCAGCAGCGTCTTGCCGGTGCCGGCGGGCCCGAGCACGGTGACGAAGTCGACTTCCGGATCCATCAGCAGGTTGAGCGCGAAGTTCTGCTCGCGGTTGCGCGCGGTGATGCCCCACACCGCGTGTCGCTCCGAACGGTAGTCGTGCAGCAGTTCGAGCACCGCCTCGTCGCCCTTGACGCTGCGGACGATCGCCTCGACGCCGCTGGGCGAGTCCTCGTAGACGAACAGGTTCGGGTGCCATTCGCGCACCGCAGGACCGGTCAGCCGGTAGAACGTGCGCGCGTGGTCCTTCCAAGACTGCATGTCCTTGCCATTGGCTTCCCAGAAGTCGGCGGCGAGGGCCTGCATGCCCGTGTACAGCAGGTCCGCGTCCTCGATGGTCTGGTCGCTGAAGTAGTCCTCCGCGTGCACGCCGAGGATGGCGGCCTTGATGCGCAGGTTGATGTCCTTCGACACCAGGGTGATCTCTGCATCCGTGTGGGCCCGCTTGAGTGCGAGCGCCTGGCCGAGGATCGCGTTGTCGGCGCCGTGTCCAGGAAGTTCCGGCAGGGCCGAGTCGAGGGTCTGCGTCTGGAAGAACAGCCGACCCGAGGGGCGCTGCTTGCCGTTGTTGCCGCTGCTGATCGCGTTGGGCAGCGGCAGGCCGCGGTCGATCTCGGTCTTGGTCGCGCCCTGCATCAGCTCGTCGAGGAAACGACTGACTTGGCGAACGTTGCGCGCGGCCTCCGACAAGCCTTTCTTGCCGGCATCAAGCTCCTCGAGCACGATCATCGGGATGAAGACGTCGTGTTCCTCGAACCGGAAGATCGCCGTCGGGTCGTGCATCAGTACGTTCGTGTCGAGCACGAACATGCATCGGCGGCTCCGCGGGGTATGCGTCACGAGCGGGGCCTACAGGTTGCGTGCCGCGGCCAGTACCTCGGTCGCGTGTCCGTCAACCTTGACCTTGCGCCATTCGGCACGCAGGACGCCCTTCTCGTCGAGCAGGAACGTGCTGCGCTCGACGCCCATGTACTTCTTGCCGTACATGCTTTTTTCCTTGATGACGTCAAAGAGCTCGCACAGCTGCTGCTCGGTGTCGGCGAGCAGGTGGAACGGAAACTTGTACTTGGCGCGGAACTTCTCGTGCGAGGCGACGCTGTCGGTCGAGACGCCGACGATGACGGCCTTCGCCTTCTTGAAGTCGGCGGCAAGGTCGCGGAACGCCTCGCCCTCCTTGGTGCAGCCGGAGGTGTTGTCACGGGGGTAGAAGTAGACGACGAGCTTGCTGCCGAGCTCGTCCTTGAGGCGCCAGCTGCCTGCGGTCGAATCGACCTTGAAGTCAGGGATCTTCTTGCCGATCGCAGGTGCCGCCATGTGTGCTCCGCGTGAGCCGTCAGTTCTTGACGGGTTCGAGTATCGCGTCGAGGTTCAGGTGGTCGCAGAAGTCCATGAACTCCTCGCGCAACACCCCGAGGTGGATCCGGCTCGGGACATTGATCACCAGCCGCAGCGAGAACATCGGTGCACCGGTGTGGGCGGCGGCGTAGCTGTGGGTATCGAGCTCGGCGATGTCCACGCCGCGCGCCGAGAAGAACCCGGCGACGCTGGAGACGATGCCAGCCTGGTCCAGGCAGACGATGTCGACCGAATAGGGCAGCATGTCGCTGCGCACCGGCCGCGTCTCGGTGCGACGTACCTGCACGACCATCTCTCCCGCGTCGGCGATCTTCTTGATCTCCGACTCGATCTTGGCCAGCGAGTGCCAGTTACCCGAGACGAGCAGCGCCATCACGAACTCGCTGCCGAGGGCCGACATCCGGCTTTCGATGATGTTGCCGCCGCAATCGGAGATGGCGCGGGTCAGGTCGTGCACCATACCGGTGCGGTCGCTGCCAATGGCAGAGAGGGCGAGAAGCTGCTTCATCCGGGGGGCGGGTGCTCGGCGAGGAGGGCGTGTGGCGCGATTCTACCCCGCCGGGAGCGCCGGGGGGAAACCGCCGTCGCGCGGGCGGCTTGCGCCTGCCGCCACCCGGTCAGTACCATCGCCCGCCCACGGTCCCGCGATGCCCCCAGAGAGTCCCATGTACAGCGGCAGCATAGTTGCCATCGTCACGCCCATGAGCGAGGCCGGTGAGGTGGATTTCACCGCCTGGGACCGGCTGCTCGACTGGCACGTGCAGCAGGGCACCGATGGCATCGTCGTCTGCGGCACGACGGGTGAGTCGCCGACGGTGAGCCTCGCCGAGGCGGTCGAGCTCTCGCGGCGCGCGGTCGCCCGCGTCGGTGGCCGAATTCCCGTCATCGCCGGCAGCGGCAGCAACGATACGGCCGCCAGCATCGAGCGCACGCGGGCGCTGGTCGAGGCGGGTGCGGATGCGGTGCTGGTGGTCACGCCGTATTACAACAAGCCTACCCAGGATGGCCTGTTCCAGCATTTCACGGCGATTGCTGATGACTCGAGCGTGCCGGTGATCCTGTACAACGTGCCGTCGCGGACCGGCGTTGACCTGCTGCCGGAGACGGTGGAGCGCCTGTCCGCGCATCCGCGCATCGTCTCGCTCAAGGAAGCGACCGGCAGCCTTGCGCGGCTTGCCGAGCTGCGGGCGCGCTGCGGCGCCGATCTGGAGATCCTCAGCGGCGACGATCCCACCGCCGCCGACGCGATGCTGGCGGGCGCGGTCGGGGTGATCTCGGTCACCGCCAATGTCGCGCCGCGGCTGATGCACGAGCTGTGCGAGGCGGCTCTGGGTGGCGACGAGACCGCGGCACGCGCGATTGACGCCCGGCTCGCGGAACTTCATCGCGCGCTTTTCATCGAATCCAATCCGATCCCGGCCAAGTGGGCCGTCGAACAGCTGGGCCTGATCGGGCCCGGCATCCGCCTGCCGCTGACACCGCTGTCGGCATCCTGCCATTCACCGGTGCGTGAAGCCATGCGCGCCGCGGGGGTTTCATGCGCCTGATCGTCCGAGCTGTCCCGTTAGCGCTGTGCCTGGTCGGCCTTACCGGCTGTCATCACCTGCCTTTTACGCACCAGGGCGAGAAAGCCGAGCCGTGCGTCGATCATCCGGCCTACCTTGCTGCGGGCAGCGCGCCGGCGCTGAAGACGCCGGAGGGCATGGTCGCGCCCAATACGAAGAATTCCCTGAAGATCGGCGAGGCCAGTGCGCCGGCGCAGGCCCGCACGACGAAGCAGGGCTGCCTCGACAGGGCACCGAGTTTCTTTGGCGAGCAGGCCAAGCCGCCGACGACCCCGGGCGAGAAGCCGCCGCCGGTGGAGAAGTTGGCCCCGAAAGTCGATTGATAGGTTGCGGTCGGTTTGCCTAGCCGCCTGCGCGCGGTTAGTCTTCCGGCCCGTGGAGAGGTGGCCGAGCGGTCGAAGGCGCTGGACTGGAATTCCAGTAATACCTCACAAGGTATTCGTGGGTTCGAATCCCACCCTCTCCGCCACTAGTTCGGGTGTAGACCGCGCCCCCTGAAAGCCCGCCCCCTAGCGGGCTTTCTTGTCTTTCCCCTCCGCCGCGCGTGCGTGCGGCCCGGCATGCGGCGAGCATTCGCCCTCGCAGTGGGTCACGGGTGGGTCCTGTAAACGGGCAGACCGGCCCCATCCCGCCAAGCACCGTTGCGCGCCCGTGCCGCCCTGCCGAATCGTTCAGTGTCGGTCGTGCTCGTACAGCGTAGAAACACGTCCCGTACAGCCGCGACAGTCCAGTGGACCGCGCCTGAAAGCCGTTCTGGACCGAGGTTCGGCGCGACAGTGGGACGTCTTCTGTACAGCTTTCGAGATAAACCTGTACAGAAGATGCACATACCAAGCTGCCACTGGGGGGTGTGCCGGACGGACCGCGCGCGGCGCCGTGGCGATCCATGGCGCGTGCGACGCCAAAGCCGGGCGGGACGAATCACTCAAGCGAAGAAGACCGTTGCCCGTCGGCCGCGCCAGATCTGCGTCGCTCTGTCCTGCGTCCGCCGGGTCCCGTGTCCAATGGGATTCTCGCACCAGCAGAAGAACGGCATCGAAGTCCAATCGGGGCGCACCCGCGGTCGGACTTCCTGACGGGGTTCGCGACGTCCGGTTCAGCCGTCGCACTCGCGGCGATCCGCGCCGAGCGGATCACCGACGTACGAGCGACGTATTCGTCTGCGCAAGGCCCGCGCCGGGGCCTGCCCCTGAGGGTCCCGGCCAGCCAGCTTTCTGACACGCCAGCGCACGCGCCAAAACGGCAACTCGTACACGCCGTTGTGCAACACCGACCACGGGCTGGCGGAGCGCTGTTCGACCGTCGACGACGGGCGCCTGATCGTCCGCAGTGACGAGTGGAGAGGTCCTCGCGCGATAGGCCACGCCCTGCCGCGGAATTCTCAGCCGGGGCGTCTTCTTCTTGGGGGTGCTTTTCGTCGCGCCGCGCATGAGGCATCGTGTGCCGGCAAACCTCGGGAGATGACATGGGCCAGGCACTGATCGAAGAGGTGGTGATCGTCGGCGGCGGCAGCGCGGGCTGGATGGCGGCAGCTGCGCTGTCGCTGCTTGCCCATGGCTGCTACCGGATCCGGGTCGTCGAGTCCGACGAGATCGCTGCCCTCGGTGCCGCCGAGGGGACCATGCCCGGCATCAAGCTGCAGAACAAGGAACTCAAGATCGACGAGGATGAGTTCCTGCGCGCGACGCAGGGGACATTCAAGCTGGGTATCCAGTTCGTCAACTGGGGCCAGATCGGCGAGTCGTACGTCCACGGCTTCGGCGCGATCGGCCGCGACGTGGGCCCGGTCCCCTTCCACCATTATTGGCTGAAGCAGTCCCTGCAGGGCGGGGCGGGCCATCTCGATGACTACTCGATCAACACGCTCGCGGCCCTGCAGTCGAAGTACATGCGTGGGCGACCGGAGATGGCGGGCTCGCCGCTGGCTGACATTCCAAACGCCTTCCATGTCGATGCCGGCCCGTACGCGCACTACCTTCGTCGCCAGGCGCAAGCGCGCGGGGTCGTGC
>JANXQL010000157.1 GCA_025356815.1 Pseudomonadota bacterium | reverse complement strand
GACTGCAGGTTCTCGGCGCGCTTTTGCGCCGTCACGATCACCTCTTCCAGTCCGCCCGCGGCCGCGCTTGCGTCGGTGCCGGCGGCAGAGGCGGCCGCGGCGGACAGGACGGCGGAGGTCAGCGCGAACAGGGGTCGCAGCGCAAGGCGCTGCGAACGCGGATGGCGGGGTGGCGTGCTCATGAGGATTCCTCTCGTGTGGCGTGGCTGGCGGTGCCAGCGGCGTGCTGTGATGGGAGCATATCGGGCAGGGTGATCGCAATCGTGTCGTGTCGACCCGACCCGCCTCCTAGAGGCGAATGCGACGCCACGCCCCCGACCGCCAGCGCAGCCACAGCGAGGTGCCGAGGGCGACCACGTAGCCGACCGACACGCTCCAGCCGCCGACTGCGCCCCGGCCGAACTGCGGCAGGAAGTGCACCCATCCCTGGCCCGGGGCGAACACCATGGCGTGGGTGATCGGCAGCAACAGGCCCCACGACAGGATGGCGATGATTACGGCCGGGACGCGGACGTCGCCCGCGCCGCGCAGGCAGAACGAAGAGCCTAGATTGAGGCCGTCGAACGCCTGGTAGGCGGCCGCCAGCCAGATCAGCCGGGCACCGAGCTCGACGACCTCCGCCGCGTGGGGATCGGCGGCGTTGACGAAGCAGGGCAGCAGCCAGGGGCTGGCCAGCCCCAGCACGAGGCCCACGCAGCCCATGAACCCGGTGCTCAGCCCGATGATTGCGTTACCGACCCGCGCCGCCCAGTCACGCTCGCCGGCGCCGATGGACTGGCCCACGAAGGTGGTCCCGGCCAGCGCGATGCCGATGCCTGGCATGTAGGCGAGCGAGGTCAGCATCATCACGATCTGCGTCGCGGCCCCCGCGACGAGGCTCGTCGTCACCAGCATCAGTTGGAATACCGCAAGGCCCGCCAGGTCCGCGGTGATGCCCAGGCCCATCGGCAGGCCGACGCGGAACTGCCGCAATATCGCGCCGCGCCGCCAGGTCAGGTGCGAGTGGAACCGCTCGCGGTTCGAACGGCCCAGGAAGAACGCAACCGCCACGGCCAGGCCCGCGACCTCGGCCGCGACGGTGCCCCAGGCCGAACCTGCGATGCCCATGTGCAGCGTGAAGATGCACAGCTGGTTGAACGGCACGTTGGTGACGGCCATCACCAGCGTCACCACCAACGTCAGCCGCGTGCGCCCGACGCCGTTGAAGAATCCCGTCAGCGACCAGACCAGCAGGCCCAGCGGGCCGCCGACGAGCAGTCGCGGCCACCAGTAGGCGAGCGCGAGGCGACTGACCTCGGCATCGACGTGCAGCGCCGCGAGCAGCGGCTCGCCGAGGAAGCCGACCGCGACGAACAGCGGTATCGTCAATAGCGACGCGTACACGCCGGACCAGGCGGCCTGCGATGCGCGGGCCATGCGTCGTGCGCCGAACGCCTGCGCTGCGAACGTCTGCACCGCCATGCCGACGCCGCCCAGCAGGATGATCGCGCACAGGATCACCCAGTAGATGGACGCCATCGCGTCGGTCGCGGTCGTCGACAGGCGGCCGATGAACCAGGTGTCGGTCAGGTTCAGGACCGCCTGGATCGCGCTGTTTGCCATCAGCGGGGCCGCGACGGCGACGATCGCGCGATAGTCGACATGCGATGCGCTGTGCGCGTCGCGTCGCTCCGCCGGCCGGAGGGTGGGAATACTCAAGGGTGCAGCGCGCGCGAGACGATCATGACCGACGGGTCGCGATGGTCCATCTGCACGCGAAAGCGCGCGCGTCGCGCCACGCTCAGCATGCGGCTGTTCTGCGACAGCACGAGGCCCTCGACGTGGTGGTAGCCGAGCGCGCGACCCAGCCGCACGACCTCGCGCAGCAGCACGCCGCCGACGCCGCGGCCCTGCCATGCGTCGGCCAGCGATACCGCGAACTCGGCGACGCCGCGCCGGTCCGTGGGCACGACGCGGGCGCCGCCGATCAGCTCCTCGCCGTGGTGGTGGTCGTGGTCGTGGTCGTGGCCGCGGTCGACGACGGCGACGGTGATCGCGGCGCCGACCTCGGTCAGGGTGTCTGCGACCTGCGCGAGCGTCTCGGCGGTCAGCGTCGGGGTTGCCGCCATGAAGCGCAGGTAGCGACTGTGCGCCGACAGCGCGGCGAAGTATTCCTGCGCGTGGCTGAGATCAGCGGTGCGCAGTGGCCGCAGAAACACGCGCGTGCCGTCCGGCAGGCGGGCCGATCGCGCGCGGTCGGCGAGCCGCTGCCTGAGGTTCACCCGCTCGTCCCGGCCGGTGTGCCAGGGCGACCGCCGGCCAGCGCGTGCAGTTCGGCGGCGATCGCAAGCGCGATTCCCTCCGGGGTCACGGCACCGATGTCGAGGCCGACGGGTCCGCGCAGTCGTCCTCGCAGTCGCTCGGCTGCGGGGCCAAGCGCCGCCATCAGCCGCTCGCGTCGCGGTCGCGGGCCGAGCAGGCCGACATGGCCGATGGAACTGTCGGCCAGCACCCGCAGGTAGCCCTCGTCGGCGACCAGGTGGTGGCTCATGACCACCGCCGCGAAGCAGCCGCCGAGCTCGATACGACGGGCGAGCGACTCGGCGCTGCCCAGCGACAGCGTAGCGCCCGGAAAGCGCGCCGCCGCCACGTAGGCCGGGCGGTGGTCGGTCACGGTGACCGGCAGGCGCAGCGTGCGCAGCAGCTGGACCAGCGGCTCGGCGTCGGCGCCCGCGCCGCAGACCAGCATTCGCGGCGGCGGCGTGAGCTGCTGGATCCACGTGTCGGCAACGTCGCCGGGGCCGTGCGTCCCTTGGGTTGGCGTGCTGTTGAAGGCGCGCGCCCGCGTGCCGAGCACCGCGGCCGGCCCGCGGTGCGCCATCGCCAGTGCGACCGGCCGGCCAGCCGCGAGCGCATCGGCCGCGGCGCTCAGCGCCAGGGCCAGCACGCCGCCCGGTGCGACCGGCTCGAGCAGGATGCGCATCGCCCCCTCGCAGCCGGCGCCAATGCCGTACAGCAGGTCGTTGGCGTCGCGCAGGTCGTACTCGACGACCCGTGGTTCGCCGCTGTCCAGCACGGCGCGGGCGTACTCGCGCAGGTCGTGCTCGAGGCAGCCGCCGCTGAGCAGCCCCGTCAGCCGACCGTCCGCCTCGATCAGCATGCGGGCACCGGCCTTGCGGTAGGTCGAGCCTGCCGTCGCGACGATCGTCGCGAGGACCGCGGGGGTCGACAGGGCCGACAACCGCTCGAGCAGGGCTTCGAGGCTGGTATCCAGGCGAGGAGCGGGCATGGGAGAAATCCTATCATTCGCCGGGGTAACGCGGGCCGTGGCTGCCCGGCCCGTGTAAAATCACCGGATTGCGCCTTGCCGTTGCGCGACCGCTCGCGGAGATCTGCCCGTGTCAATGCCAGCCGACCCCGTCGCCCCGATCGTTACCGAGGCCGTCATCATCGGCGCGGGTCCGTGCGGCCTGTTCCAGGTGTTCGAGCTCGGCCTGCTGGGGATCAAGGCCCACCTGATCGACTCGCTGAAGACGACCGGCGGACAGTGCACCGAGCTGTATCCGGACAAGCCGATCTACGACATCCCGGCGCTGCCGGTGTGCGGCGCGCAGGAGCTGGTCGACCGGCTGCAGGCGCAGATCAAACCCTTCGGCGCGGTCATGCATCTGGGCGAGGAGGTGCTCGAGCTGGGCCGCGATCCCGGCGGCCGGCGCTTCACGGTGCGCACCTCGGCGGGTACCGTGTTCGATGCGGGCGCGATCATCATCGCAGGCGGCGTGGGCTCGTTCCAGCCGCGACGCCTGGTCGCCGACGGCGCCGAGGCGTACGAAGGCCGCTCGATCCACTACCGCGTGCGTCGCGCCGAGGACTTCCACGGCAAGCGGCTGCTGGTGCTCGGCGGCGGCGATTCCGCGCTCGACTGGGCTCTGAACCTCGCCGAGCGCGCCCGCATCACGCTCGTGCACCGCCGCGCGGAGTTCCGCGCAGCCCCCGCGTCGGTCGCGCGGATGCGCGAGCTTGCCGCCGCGGGAGGGCTGGCGTTTCACGAAGCGCTGGTGCAGCAGGTCCTCGGTGACGGCACGACGCTCACCGGCGTCGTCCTCAAGCTCGCCGACGACAGCACGCGCGAGATCGCCTGCGACCAGGTGCTGGCCTTCTACGGGCTGCATCCGAAGCTGGGCCCGATCGCGGACTGGGGCCTCGAGCTTGAGAAGAAGGCACTCAAGGTCGATACCGAGAAGTTCCAGACCAGCGAGCCGGGCATCTTCGCGGTCGGCGACATCAACACCTACCCGGGCAAGAAGAAGCTGATCCTGTCGGGCTTCCACGAGGCGGCGCTGGCCGCATTCGGCGTGCAGGGCTGGTTGTATCCGGAGAAGAAGCAGTTCCTGCAGTACACGACGACCAGTCCGATCATGCAGAAGCGGCTGGGCGTCTCTTGAGCCGCGCAGTCACCCACCGGCACGGCCGGCGCTAGGAGCACGCATGGACCAGCGACTGGCCGACGTGCTCGCGGTACTGGAACTCGAGACGCTCGAGGTAAATCTGTTCCGCGGCGAGAGCCGCGACATCGGCAGCCCGCAGGTATTCGGCGGGCAGGTGCTCGGGCAGGCGCTGGTCGCCGCCTATCGCACGGTCGAGGGGCGCGTCTGCCATTCACTGCACGCGTACTTCCTGCGCCGCGGCGACTTCAACGCACCGATCGTGTATCAGGTCGATCGCAGCCGCGACGGTCATGGCTTTAGCAGCCGACGGGTCGTGGCGATCCAGCACGGCGAGCAGATCTTCCACATGTCCTGTTCGTTCCAGGTGCCCGAGCCCGGGCTCGAGCACCAGGCGCCGATGCCGGACGTGCCGCCACCGGAGTCGCTGACGAACTTCGAGTCGTATGCCGAGGAGATCCTCGCCGAACTGCCTGAGAAGGTGCGGCCGTTCTTCCAGCATCGCCGGCCGTTCGAGCTGCGCCCGGTGACGCAGCGCGACTATCTGAACCCGAAGCCCGAGCCGCCGCTGCGGTACGTCTGGCTGCGGGCGGTCGACCAGGTGCCGAGTGACGAGGACAGGCTGCACCGCTGCCTGCTCGCCTACGTGTCCGACTACAACCTGCTCGAGACCGCGACGCTGCCGCACGGCTGCACGTTCCAGCAGCTGCAGGCCGCGAGCATCGACCACGCGATGTGGTTCCATCGCCCGTTTCGCGCCGACGAGTGGTTGTTGTACGCGGTCGACAGCCCGTCAGCCTCCGGCGCGCGCGGGCTGGCCCGGGGTAGCCTCTATGCGCGCGACGGGCGACTGGTCGCGAGCGTGGCGCAGGAAGGGCTGATGCGCCTGCGCGGCCCGGGTCCGCTGGGCGTGACGATCGAACCGGTCGCGCCGACCCGCTGAGCGGTCCTCGCGGCTTGTCAGTGCAGCACCAGCTGCAGGCGCAGCCGGTCGCCGGTCGCCGCCTGCGGCGGGGCCTTGACCACGAATACGCGCGACGGGTCGATGCCGGTGCCGTCCAGCAGCGCCGCCTGCACCGCCGAGGCCCGCGCCGACGCCAGCGCCTCCAGCTCGCGCGGCCCGATCGCGGCATGAGATCGCAGCGCCGATTCGAGCCACGCGGTCGCCGCCGCCTTCGCCTGGTCAGCGGTCGTGCCGGGCTGCGCCGCGGGCATCGTCGCCTTGTGGCCAAAAGCGTCGGCGTAGGCTTCCTCGAGCAGGCTGCGATATGCAGCGGGTGTCGCCTGCAGGCGGGCGAGTTGTCCCGCTTCGCCTGCGTCCGCGCCGAGTCTGCGCGCCGCCCGCGTCTCCAGCTCCGCCTGCCACTTGGCCGCGGCAAGTGCCGGACCGTCCAGCTCGGTCGAGTACGCCATCGGCACGTCGATGCTCAGTCCCGGACGTGCCGCGAGCGCCTTGACCAGTGATGCGGCACGCGCGCGGGTGGCATCGTCAAGCCTCGCGTCGCCGGCCGAGAACTCCATGAACTCCAGCTCGTCGCCGCCGCCGAACAGCGAGCCGAGCAGGCGGAACGGGGACGTGACCGCCTTGGTCAGCAGGTTGATGAACACCTTCCAGATGATCTTGCCGACCCGGAAGTCCGGGTCGTCAAGGCTGCCCGTCACCGGCAGCTCGATGTCGATCACGCCGTCCGAGTCCTTCAGCAGCGCGATGCCGAGGCGGATCGGCAGGCTGGTCGCGTCCGGACTGTCGACGTGCTTGCCCAGCTGCAGCTGGTTCACGACGATGTGGTGATTGGCGTTGATCCTGCGATCGTCGATCCTGTAGTCCAGATCGGCCGACATCTTGCCCTTGTCGATCCAGTAGCCGGCGAACTTGCCCGAGTACGGCGACAGCCCGGTGAGCTCCAGGTTCTTGAAGCTCATCCGCACGTCCGCGTAGGTTTTGGCGCTGAGGAAGTTCAATTTGCCGGCGATCGTCACCGGCGCGAAGCGGTCCACCTTGCCTGCCAGCGCCACGGTCGCGCGGCTGTCCCCCTTCGAGGAGACGCCGGTGATGGTGCCTGCGAGCTCGTGGATGCCGGCCGCGAACTGCGGCTGCACCGAGAAGTCGGCGAAGTTCATCGAGCCGGCCTCGACGCGCACGACGCCAATGCCGATGTCGATCGGCGTGGGGGCGGGGGCGGGAGCGGGAGAGGCTGGAGTCGCCGGCGCGGGTGCAGCGTCGCTCGCGTCGACGTCGGTCTGGCCGGGATGCAGCACGATGCTCAGGTTCGTGCGGCCGTTGGAGCCGACGATCACGCGCGCATACGGCTCGCGCGCGAGCACCTCGCGCACCTGCAGCGAAACCGGCATGGAGCGCGCGTGCAGCCCGCCGAAGCGCAGGCTACGCCACTTGACGAAGTCCTCCTCCAGCGCGTTGTCGGTCGTGCGCAGCTCGTCGACCGAGCCGTCGCCGTCGAGCGTGACGCCGCCGCCTGCGACGAGGGTGGTCGTGCCACGGAAGTTGAGCATGCCGCTGTGCAGGCGCAACGAGGCGCGGCCGTCGATGTAGGGCTGCAGAGATTTCAGGGCGAGCCTGTCGATCTGCAGCGCGAGTCGCCCGGCGAACGGCGACGCGGCGAGTTCGCCCTTGGCTTCGATCGTGCCCGACTCGTTGACGGTCGCGCGCAGCTCGACCGCGAGCGGCGCGTCACGGGCAGTCGAGTAGCCGGTCACCGTCAGGTCCAGCGGCGCGAAATGGAACGTCGCCGGCGTGCGCGGCCCGAGATCGCGGAAGGTCACGTCGGCCGCCGTGAGGCCGATGTCCGGAACGTTCACGGTCCACGGCTTCGCCGCTGGCGCTGCCGGGGCGGCAGGGTCCGGCCGCAGCGGCACGTACAGCCGTGACAGGTTGATGCTGCCGTCGCGCTCGCGCCAGGCCCGGACCTTCGCGCCGTCGACGCGCAGGTGACCGACGGTGGCCGTGGCGGCGGTGAAATCCACCGTGGTGTTGGTGACCTGCAGCTGCGCGACCTCCAGCCAGCTGTCGGCCTGCTGCGGCGCGCGCAGCGCGAGGTCGTGGCAGGTCAGGTCGCTGATGTCCAGGCGCAGGCCGAGACCGTCGTCGTGCGGCGCGTAGTCGTAGCGGCCGTTCAGGTCGAGCGTGCCTTGCGCAACGTTGAACGGCAGCAGGTTCGGCCCCGCGTCCGCGATGGCCTCGGCGCGAAAGTTGCCGATATGCAGCTCGCCGCGCGACACCACCGGGTCCAGGCCGAAGGTGCCGGCCCAGGCGAAGGTGGCGTCCAGTTTCGAGCGCGCGTTGAGCTTGTAGGCGTTGTTCGAGCTGCGCGTGTAGAAGTCGTGCAGCTCGAGATTGAAGGCGGTGACCGAGACCTGGAACGGTGTCGCGCGCGCCTGGTCGGCGTACTCGGCCTCGCCACGCGTGATCGCGAGCACGTGGATCCAGGCCTTCGGCATCGGCGAGCTGGGGTCGCTCGGTGGCACCAGGTCCATCACGTTGATGCGGCCGTCGCGGCGCTGGATCAGGCGAACGCGCGGCGCGTCGATGGTCACCGACTCGACGTCGGCGCCGCCCTTGAGCAGCGATCCCAGACGCAGGTCGGCCGCCAGGTGCCCGAAGGCCAGCAGCGGCTGGCCGTCGGCATCCGGCACTGCCAGGCGGTCGATGTCGAGGCGCAGCGTGAACGGGTTGAAGCGCACCTCGCCGAGCTGGTAGTGGCGCTGGTGTTTGACCTCGAGGTACTGGTGCAGCGCGTGCCTGATGAGTGCCGGCACGCCCCAGACCCCGGCGATGGCATACAGCGCCACTGCCAGCAGGGCGCTGGAGAGGAGGGTCCGGGACAGCGTCAGGCGAGGCATCGGCATCAGCGCTCCTTAGCGCCGGGCATGATCCGGGACGGCGTGGCCGGGCGCAAGGCACGCGTCCAGGTGGCGCGGTCGAGGACGTAGTGGTGGCAGTCCCAGCTGCGCCCGCCGGCCCGTACGTGGCGCCGCAGCAGGCCTTCCCAGCGCAGTCCCGCCTTCTCCAGCACGCGACGCGAGCGCTCGTTCTCGATTGCGACGATCGCCGAGAGGCGCCGCAGACCGAGATCGCCGAGGCCGAAGTCTACCAGCGCCCGCGCGAGTTCCGTGCCGTAGCCGTGACCCCAGTGGCGCGGCGCGAGCATGTAGCCGATGTCGGCTTGGCCTGGTGCTGCGAGCGCGAGGTCGCAGGCGCCGATCAGCTTGCCGGTCCGCCGCACGACCACCGCCAGTTCCCACGAGCGCCGCGGCCCGCGCTGCGGCCGGCCGGCGCGCTCGGCCGCCGCCAGCGCGCGACTCTCGACCGGCGCGAACTCGCGGACCCGCGGATCGGCACCCAGCGCACGCAACAGCGGCACGTCGCTCTTCACGAACTCCCGTACCAGCAGGCGCGCCGTCGTCAGCGGCAGCGGGACGGGCGTGCGGCGCGAGCGGGACACGTTCAGCGCAGCACCTTGCCGGGGTTCATCCTGCCGTCCGGATCGATCGCGCGTTTCACCCGGCGCATCAGTTCCAGTGCGACCGGATCCTCGTAGCGTTCCAGCTCGTCCACCTTGAGCCGGCCGACGCCGTGCTCGGCACTGAAGCTGCCGCCCAGTTCCGCGACCAGGTCGTGGATGGCGCGCGTGACGCGGGGCTTTTGCGCGAGGAACGCCTGTTCGGCTTCCGAGCCGATCGCGACCCCGACGGGCGGGCTGAGGTTGTAGTGCAGGTTGCCGTCACCGAGGTGGCCATAACCGATGATGCGCGCGCCAGGGGCAAGCTCGGCCAGCAGCCGCGTGCTGCGCGCGACGAATCCAGCGAGCTGCGCGATCGGCAGCGACACATCGTGCTTGATCGACGCGCCGGCGCGGGTCTGCGCCTGCGGGACATGCTCGCGCAGGAACCAGAAGGCGTCGCGCTGTGGTCCGGAGTGGGCGAGCGCCGCATCGTGCAGCCGGCCGGACTCGACTTCGGCTTGCAGGAACGCCTCGAAGCGATCGGCGAGCATCGGCAGTGCCGGTGGCGCCGCCAGTTCCACCAGCACGAGCGCGGGCACGTTCGCATCGAACGGTGCCGCGACGCCCGGGACATGCTCCAGTGCCAGCCGGTAGGCGGCCCCGGGCAGGTACTCGAACCCCTCGGCGAGGTCGCCGAACGCATCGCGCACGCGGCCGAGCAGCGCCACCGCGGCGCCGATATCGTCCACCACCACCATCGCCGTGGCAAAGTCGGCCGGCTGCGGGGACAGCTTCAGCGCGGCCGCGGTGATCACGCCGAGCGTGCCCTCGGCGCCGAGAAACAGCTGCTTGAGGTCGTAGCCGGTGTTGTCCTTGCGCAGCACCCGCAGCTGGTCCAGCACCTGGCCGTCAGGCAGCACGACCTCGAGCCCAAGCACGAGGTTGCGCATCATGCCGAATCGCAGCACCGACGTGCCGCCGGCATTGGTCGAGAGGTTGCCGCCGATCTGGCAGCTGCCCTCGGAGCCGAGCGACAGCGGAAAGCGCTGGCGTGCCGCCTGCGCGGCGACGTGCACGCTTGCGAGCGTGCAGCCGGCCTCGGCGATCAGCGTGCCGCCGACGAAGTCGACGTCGCGGACGCGATTGAGGCGCTCGAGGCTGAGCACGATCTGCGTCCCCGACTCGTCCGGTGTCGCGCCGCCGCAGTAGCCGGTGTTGCCGCCGTGCGGCACGACTGCGAGCCGGTACCGCGCGCACAGCTGCATCACCGCCGACACCGCCTGGACATCCGCCGGGCGTGCGACCAGCGGCGTCTGGCCGCGGTAGAGGTGGCGATGATCCTCGAGATAGCGGGCGACGTCGGCCGGCGCCGTGCGAAAGCCGTCGGCTCCGAGCGCTGCGCGCAGCGCAGCGAGGGCCTCGGCCGAGGGCGGGCCGCTCACCGGGGGATCCGTCGGGCGGAAGAGCGGGGTAGAGCGGATCGCGGCATCCTCGGGCCTCTCACAGTCGGTGACCTTTCGCGGCGGGAGGGTAGCACCCGGCGGCCGGCATCGCCGCTCGGGCCTTCCCTCAGGCGTCGCCCCCCTCGCCCGTCCGGCGGCGGCGGGCCGGCGCTGCGGCGGGGGCCTGTGCGGGCGTTCTGATCCCCTGCCAGTCGGCCAGCGCGCGCTCGCGGCTGCCCGCCAGGTCCACCAGCGGCAGCGGGTAGTGGCGGCCGAGCTCGACGCCGGCCGCCGCGAGCACGGCGGCCGGCGCGGCGAATGGCCGGTGCAGCCAGGGGTCGGGCAGCCGCGCAAGTTCGGGCAGCCAGCGACGCAGGTAGCCGCGCGTCGGATCGAAGCGCTCACTCTGCAGCACGGGATTGAAGATACGGTAGTACGGCGCCGCATCCGCGCCGCAGCCGGCCGTCCACTGCCAGCCGAGGGTATTGCTGGCGAGGTCCGCGTCGACCAGTGTGTCGTGAAACCAGCGCGCCCCGTCGAGCCAGGGCTGCTGCAGGTTCTTGACGAGGAACGACGCCGCCACCATGCGCACGCGGTTGTGCATCCAGCCGGTCTGCCACAGCTCCCGCATGCCGGCATCCACCAGCGGAATGCCGGTGCGGCCCCGCTGCCACGCCTGCAGCAGGCCGGGGTCGGGCCGCCAGGGGAAGCGCGCGTAGCGCGGATCCATCGGCTGCTCGGTCGTATGCGGGAACGCGTACAGCAGGTGGTGGCCGAACTCGCGCCAGCCGACCTCGCGGAGGAAGCTCTCGGTGCCGCGGCGCGCGCCGGCGCGCTCGAGCGTGGCGGATGCGATCGCAAGTACCTGGCGCGGCGAGATCTCGCCGAAGTGCAGGTGCGGCGACAGCCGCGAGGTACCCGCAACGTCCGGTCGGTCGCGCATCTCGGCGTAGCCGGCCGCATCGTCGGCGAGGAAGGCCGCGAGCCGCGCGCGCGCGCCGTCCTCGCCCGGGCTCCAGCGGGCGGCGAAGCCGGCGTCCCACCCTGCGCGCGGCAGCAGTGCGAGCGATTCCAGCGGCAGGCCCGCCATGGCCGGCGCAGCCGCGATCGTCGCGGGCGCGGCGAGGGGTGGGCCGACCTCCGTCAGACGCGCCTGGGCTGCACGCCAGAACGGCGTGAACACACGAAACGTCTCGCCGCTGCCGTTCTTGAGGGTCCAGGGTTCAAACAGCAGGTTTCCGGCGTGGCTGTGCGCGGCGAGCCCCGCCGCGCGCAGCGTCGACTTGATCAGCCCGTCGCGGACGACCAGCGCAGGCTCGTAGCTGCGGTTCCAGTGGATGGCGGTCGCACCGCTCGCACGCGCGACCTCCTGCAGTGCCGCGAGGCTCGGGCCGCGAGCGATGGTCAGATCGGCGCCGCGCGCGCGCAGTTCACCCGCCAGCGCGACGAGGCTGTGATGCAGCCACCAGCGGCTCGCGCCGCCGGGCGACCAGGGGGCTTCCTCCTGCGGGGCGTGGATGTACAGCGCGACCACCCGGCCGCCGCCTTCGAGGGCGGCGACCAGGGCAGGGTGGTCGTGCAGGCGCAGGTCGCGCCGGAACCAGACGATGGAGGTGTGCAACGGGATTCGCAGCGGGTGACGGGTGCGGGACGGGCCGGCAGGCGCCGGCCGCTCGTGATCAGCCGCCGGCACGCAGCGCAGCGATGCGCTCGTCCAGCGGCGGATGGCTCATCATCAGCCGACGCAGCCCGCCGACGCGATCGTCGCCCGCGATGCCCATCGCCTCGAGCTTCTGTGGCAGCGCGCCGGACTCGACACGCTGCAGTTCCTGCAGCGCCGCGATCATCGACTGGCGGCCGGCGAGGTGGGCGCCGCCGGCGTCGGCGCGAAATTCGCGGCGACGCGAGAACCACATCACGATCAGCGAGCCGAGGAACGTCAGCACGACCTGGGCGATCATCGAGCCGATCCAGAAGCCGATGCCCGGGCCGCGGCGCTCGTTACCCTCGCCGCGCGACAGCGCGCTGTCGACGAGGCTGCCGATCACGCGCGACAGCACGAACGCAAACGTGTTCACCGCGCCCTGGACCAGCGTCAGCGTGATCATGTCGCCGTTGGCGACGTGGGTCAGTTCGTGGCCGAGCACGGCCTCGACCTCGGTGCGGTTCATCTGCGCGAGCAGACCGGTGCTGACCGCGACCAGTGCGTGGTTGCGGGAAGCGCCGGTCGCAAACGCGTTCGGCGCAGCCGACTCGAAGATGCCGACCTCCGGCACGCCGATGTTGGCGGCGCCCGCCAGTCGCGTCACGGTGGATAGCAGCCATGCCTCGCGCTCGTCGCGCGCGGTCGTGATCACGGCCACGCCCATCATGTGCTTGGCGCTCCACTTGGAGATCGCCAGCGAGAAGAACGCGCCGCCAAAGCCGAACACGAAGCCGAAGGCGACCAGCGCGCCGTAGTCGATGCCGGCACGGGTCAGCCACGGGCCGACTCCGAGCAGGCTCAGGGTGATCGAGGCGAGGATCACGACCGCGAGGTTGGTGGCGATCAGCAGTAGCACGCGCATGTGGCGAAATCCTCCAGCGGCTGTGACGGGCGCGGCGACCTGCCGCGACGGAACGGACCAATGCGGCGAAAGTGGGGGCGGCGAGCGGCAATTCAAGGTGCGCCGGCGGGACGCATTGACGGACGGCAGGCCAGCGGCCAGCATCATAGCCGCAACTGCAGTTCCGGCTTCGTGGAGAGTCGAGTGAGCCAGACCCCGCCGGCCCTTCCGTCCTGGACGCTGCTGAGCAACCACGGGCACGTGCTGGTCTGTCTTGCGACCGACCCGTCGGTCCGGCTGCGCGACGTCGCCCAGACCGTCGGGATCACCGAAAGGGCGGTACAGAAGATCGTCGGCGACCTCGAGGCCGGCGGGCTGGTCACCCGCACCCGGACCGGGCGGCGCAACCGCTATCGGATCGACGTCGCGCAACCGTTGCGCCAGCCTACGGCGACCGGCTGTACCGTGGGCGGGCTGCTCGCCGCGCTGTCTGCGGGGAGGTGACGCGCCGCCCGCGACGGGGCGCCGCCGCGCGAGCGGCGAGCGCCGCAGATGAAGGTTGCGATCAGCCGTTGGCCGCGAGCGCCGACCTGCGCCGTCGCGCCGTCGGCGGGCACTAGACTGGCTCCTGAGGCCGGCGCCGCAGAGGCCGGCCGGGATCGACCGCGGTCGGTGCCCGCGGCGAGGCGTCCCGTCTTGGAGTCCAGTTCATGAGTAGGCTCGCTGTGCCCGTGCTGCTCTTGTGGTCACTCGCGTCGGGCACGGCGCTGTCCGCAACCGCCGCCGCCGGCCGCGCCTATCCACTGACGCTCGTCCACGGTTCGCGGCTGCTGCTCGCCGCGCGGATCAACGGCCGGCCGGTCACCGCGTTGTTGGATTCCGCCGCCGAGGCGACCATTCTCGATAACGACCTGGCGCGACAACTCAAGCTCGATCACGGCGAGCAGGTGACGGGCCAGGGGTCTGGCGCGTCGTCGTTCGACGCGATGCTGGTCGGCGGGGTGACGCTCGAGGCGCTCGGCTTGACAATGCGCGAGCAGACCGTCGCGGTCGCCGATTTGGCGGACGTCAGCCGCCGCCTGCTGGGTCGTCGCATCGAGGTCATTCTCGGCCGGGAGATCTTCGACGCGGCGCGCCTGTCCATCGACATCGACGCGCGGCGCATTTCGGTCGCGCGCCGCGACCATGAGCCGCGCGGCATCAGGCTGGACCTACTTGCCGAGCACGGTGTCGAAACGATCCCTGTGCGAGTGGAGTCCAGCGCGCCACTGCGGGCGACCTTCGATCTGGGCAACGGCGCGTCGGTGCTGATTGGATCCGCACTTGCGGCCCGCATGCGGCTGTTGAGCGACGGTCGCAAGGTAAACACGGACCGCGGCGGCGGTCTGGGCGGAGAGGCCGTGCGGCAGGTGGTCACGCTGCGATCGATCGAGGTCGCCGGGCGACGCTTTGCGCAGGTGCCTGCGGCCATCGATCCGCAGGCGAGCGCATCCGACGTCAATGTCGGCGTCGGGCTGCTGCGTCACTTTCGCATCACGACGGACTTTGCAGCGCATGTCGTCTGGCTCGAGCCGCGCGATTGAGGCGGCCTGCGCAGGCTCGCGCGGCGCTGCGCGGGGTCGAACGGCCCCGCGCCCGTCAGACCGAGCCGCCCTGCAGCGCGAGCGTGCCGCTGCGGCCGGGCAGCTCCCCCATGACGATCTCATGGCGCGGCAGCCGCTGCGCGTCCAGGCCGCGGCGTAGCGTCGCCATCGTGCCAACCTCGGCACCGCGCGCCTGCCAGGTATCGACCAGCCGCATGAAGGGGCCTCGGAACTGCTGACCCTCGAGTTCGGCGTGCAGTGTGTACACGTGGCTGCCGGCCGCCGGTGGCGTTGCGGTCAGGTCGAGGATCCGCTCGACCGCCCCGTCGATCGTCAAGCCGTCGACGCCGATCAGTTCGTCGAGCGTTGGCAGCGTGGTGGGCAGTTGCGGGCATGCGGCGGCGAGGCCGCCCATCACCGGCAGGAACGGATGACTGCCGCGCGAGTCGCTGGCGTACTCGAGCCCGAGCCGGTCCTCGAGTGCGAACAGGTGGCGGTTGACCTGCCAGCCCGCGGCGCAGTGGGCGCGTGCGGGGGTGCCGAACGCTTCGCGGTAGGCGTCGGCGGCACGCATCACCTGGCGCTCGGTCCAGGCCGCGTCGCGAGTCGCGACGTTGTCCTGCCAGTAGACATGGTCGTAGCAGTGGATGCCGGTCTCGTGGCCCGCAGCGCGGGTCGCGCGCAGCACCTGGCCGGCGCGCCGGGCGATGTGCGGACCGGGCAGCAGCACACCGTACAGCAGCGTGCGCAGGCCGTAGTGGCTTACCACGGAGGTGCGGGCGACCTTGGACAGGAACCCGGGCCGGAACACGCGTCGCAGCGCCCAGCCGGTGTGGTCGGGACCGAGACTGAAGTAGAAGCTGGCCGCGACGCCGCGGCGGCCTAGGTCGGCCACCAGCGCAGGCACGCCCTCGAGCGTGCCGCGGTAGGTGTCGACATCGACCTTCAGCGCGATCTGCACGGTGCGCCGGTCTGTGTCAGTTGACGGTGTCGATCAGCTCGGCGGCGGAGGTGACCTCGGCGGCGTAGGCGTCGAACACGGACTTCAGGATCGCGTCCATGTCGCCCTTCGGCGTCCAGCCCAGTTCCTGCTT
The DNA here is from genome assembly GCA_025356815.1 of Pseudomonadota bacterium. Classification (GTDB taxonomy): domain Bacteria; phylum Pseudomonadota; class Gammaproteobacteria; order Steroidobacterales; family Steroidobacteraceae; genus CAIKZZ01. Next base: position 8,795 of record JANXQL010000157.1, on the reverse strand, counting down.
GGTGTTGTCGACCCAGGGCACGCGCGTCTGCACGTCCTGATAGCCCTTGCCGTAGAAGTCGTTGGAGCTGACTTCCTTGATCTTCACCTTCTGGGCGTTCTTGCTGTACGCCGGGTGCTGCTTGCCGATCGCGATCATGCGCTCGGCCAGGTCGCGGATCGACAGGTCGTTGGCCGGGTTGCCGATGTTGTAGATCTTGCCGGTGGCGATGCCGCCCTCATTGCGGATCACGCGCACCAGCGCGTCGATGCCGTCGTCGATGTGCGTGAAGCAGCGCCGCTGCATGCCGCCGTCGACGAGGCTGATGTCCTCGCCGCGGGCGATGTGGGCGAGAAACTGTGTCGCGACGCGGCTGGAGCCCTCCTTCGCGGTCGCCAGCGAGTCGAGGCCACCGCCGACCCAGTTGAACGGGCGTATCAGTGTGAAGTCGAGGCCGTCGCGCTGGCCGTGCGCCCAGATCACCCGATCGAGCAGCTGCTTGCTGCACGAGTAGATCCAGCGCTGCTTCTCGATCGGGCCGCAGACCAGCGGCGAGGTGTGCGGGTGGAACACCGATTCGGTGCTCATGCCGTAGACCTCGGAGGTGGACGGGAACACGACGCGCTTCTTGTACTTCACGCACTGGCGGATCAGCGGCAGGTTCGCCTCGAAGTCGAGTTCGAACACGCGCAGCGGATCGCGCACGTAGGTCACCGGCGTCGCGATCGCGACCAGCGGCAGGATCACGTCGCACTTGCGGATGTGATACTCCACCCACTCGTGGTTGATGGTGATGTCGCCCTCGAAGAAGTGGAAGCGCGGATCGCCCTTGAGGGGCTTGATCCGGTCGTCCTGCATGTCCATGCCCCAGACCTGCCAGTCGGTGTTGGCGAGAATCGTGCGGCTCAGGTGGTGGCCGATGAAACCGTTGACGCCGAGGATCAGTACTTTCTTCATGGCTTCGCTTCAGGTTGGGCCCGCGACGGGCGGGCGGGCGGGCACGCACGCGTGCCCGAAGGTTTCGATGAAACGGCCGGCATCGAGCCGCCCGTCCTCCAGGTACACCTCGACCAGCTCAAGGCGCCGACCGTCGCCGCAGACCGCGACGATGGCCCCGTCCTCGATCCCGACCGAGGGCCCCTCGGCGGCCGGGGCGCCCGCGCCGTCGAGACGGCGGGTCCGATGGATCCGCAGTATCGCATTCCCGAGCCGCAGGAAGGCGCCCGGGAATGGCGGGGCGACGGCCCGGACGAGGTCATGGACGCGAACGGCCGGCCAGCCGAGGCTCAATTCCCCGTCGGCAGGCTTGCGACCGCTGAAGTACGAGCCGTGGGCCAGGTCGAGCGGGGTCGCGGTCGCGGTCCCTGCCAGCAGTCCTGGCAGGCTGCGCCTGAGCACCGTGACGGCGGCGTCGGCGACCCGGTCGGCGACCTCGATGGCGGTATCGTCCGGCCCGATCGGAACGGCCTGCTGATCGACCAGCGCACCGGCGTCCGGGCGCTCGACCATGTAGTGCAGGCTCGCGCCGGTCTCGCGCTCGCCGTGCAGCACGGCCCAGTTGATCGGGGCGCGGCCGCGGTACTTCGGCAACAGCGAGCCGTGCATGTTCAGCGCACCGCGCCGGGCGAGGCCGAGGACGCTGGCTGGCAGCATGCGACGGTAGTAGAAGGAGAAGATGAAATCCGGTCGGATCGCCGCGATCTCGGCAAGCAGCGCGGGGTCCGCGGGGTCGGCAGGCGTCACCGCACGACAGCCCGCGCCGCGCGCGACTTCGGCCACCGACGCGAACCAGCGCGTCTCGTTCGGGTCGTCCTCATGCGTTACCACCAGCCGCACGCCGACGCCTGCCTCGAACAGCGCGCCGAGGCAGCGGGCGCCGACCTCCGAGTAGGCGAAGACGACAGTGGGGCAGGCATCGGTCATTCGGGCCGGGCCGGCGGCGGCGCCTGCTCGAGCACGGCGCCAATGATGTAGCGCGGGCGCTGGCGCACCTGCACGTAGATGCGGCCGATGTACTCGCCCAGCAGGCCGATGCCGAACAGCGTGATCGCGAGCAGGAAGAACACGATCGCAAACAGCGTGAATACGCCATCGACTTCCGGGCCCACGATGACGCGCCGCACGAGCATGTACAGCACCAGTGCCCCGGACAGGCCCGACAGCACCAGCCCGACCAGCGAAAACAGCTGCAGCGGCACGGTCGAGAACCCGGTCATCAGATCGAAGCTCAGCCGGATCAGCCGGTAGAGCGAGTACTTCGAGGTGCCGGCGACGCGTTCGTCGTGCTTGACCTGGATCTCCACCGGGTTCGACGCGTAGATCGAGGCGAGCGCCGGAATGAACGTGACGTTCTCGCGAGTGGCGTTGATCGTGTCGATCACCTGCCGGCCGTAGCCGCGCAGCATGCAGCCGTGGTCGGCCATCTTGATGGGCGTTGCCCGCTCGCGGATTGCGTTGACGATTTTCGACGCCGCGCGCCGCCACCACAAGTCCTGCCGGTTGGCGCGCCAGGTACCCACGTAGTCGTGGCCCTCCTCGAGCTTGGCCAGGAGCTTGGCGACTTCCTCGGGTGGGTTCTGCAGGTCGGCGTCCAGCGTGACCACGTAGCGGCCGCGCGAGCGCTCGAAGCCCGCCAGGATCGCGGCGTGCTGGCCGAAGTTGACCTGCAGCAGGATCACGCGCGTCTGCGCCGGGCGCCGCTGGTACTGCTCGCGCAGCATCGCCACCGAGCGGTCGCGGCTGCCGTCGTTGACGAACAGCACCTCGTAGGGGCGCTCGAGCGCGTCGAGCGCCGGATACAGGCGCTCGAACAGCGCCGGCAGCACGGCCTCCTCGTTGTAGACGGGGATGACGACCGAGAGTACGGGGGCGGTGTCGTTCACGAAGGAGCCTCTACAGCTTGGTCAGGTCGAGCAGGGCATCGCAGACCCGGTCGACGTCCGCGAGCGACATGGCCGGAAACAGCGGCAGCGTGACGGTCTCGGCGCCAATCCGATCGGCGTTCGGGAACGCCGTCGGGTCCCAGCCGCGCCCACGATAGTAGGTGAGGCGCGGGATGGACGGATAGTGGATGCCAAGGCCGATGCCGCGCTCGCGCATCGCTGCGATGAAGGCATCGCGCGTGGTGCCGAGGCCGGCGAACGGCACGAGCACCGCGTACATGTGCCAGCTGTGGCCCTCGCCATCCTGCGGCAGCATGTCCGACGGCACGCGCGGCGCGAGCCGGGCGTAGTAGTGCGCCGCGAGCTCGCGGCGCCGGGCGTTGAACTGCTCGAGTCTGCGCAGCTGGCCGATGCCGACCGCCGCCGCGACGTCGGTGAGGTTGTACTTGCCGCCGGCGCTGTAGACATCGACATTGCCGGCCGCGTCCTTGGTGATGCCGTGGAAGCGCTCGCGATCCAGCGGCAGCGCCAGCGCAGGATCTGCGAAGGTGAGCGCGCCGCCTTCGATCGTGGTCATGTTCTTGTTGGCGTGGAAGCTGAAACTCGCCACGTCGCCGAAACTGCCGATGAGCCGACCGCGGTAGCGCGTGCCGATCGCGTGTGCCGCGTCCTCCAGCACCCGCAGCCGATGCCGCGTGGCGAGCTCGAGGATGCCGTCCATGTCGACGGCCAGCCCCGAGTAGTGCACCGGCATCACCGCACGCGTGCGCGGCGTGATGGCGGCCTCGACCGAGGCGGCGGTGATGTTGCGCGAGCGCAGCTCGACGTCGACGAACACGGCGCGGGCGCCGAGGCGCTCGACCACGTTGGCGGAGGCCGCGAAGCTCATCGCCGGCACGATGACCTCATCGCCGGCGCCGACCCCGAACGCCTTCAGGGCCATCTCGAGGCCGCCGGTCGCGGACGTCATCACCCGCACCTGGCGCCCGCCGCCGACATAGTCGGCGAGCGCGCGTTCGAACTCGGCCACGCGCGGCCCGGAGGTGATCCAGCCGGAGCGCAGCACGGCGACCACCGCGGCGATGGTCTCCTCGTCGATCGTCGGGCGGGTGAACGGCAGGAAGTCTGTCATCGTGATCACCGTCTACTGACCAAAACGTTGTCGAAGTCGCGACCGAGCTCGCGCATCGGCACGCCGTCGCGTGCGAGCCGCGCCGCGGTGGCATGCGGCACCAGGGCGTAGCCGCTCGCCGCGTCCTGCCAGCGCGCCTTGAAAGCCTCGATGCTGTCCAACCCGCGCCACGGCTCGAACTTGAGTCCGTAGTCGAGCTCGCCGCGGTAGACCACCGGAATGACCGGGCGGCCAGCGTAGAACGGCAGCGTCCAGTCGAACGTGTCGACCGTGTACAGCGGCGCGCCGGCGGTGAGTTCCCCGACGCGCGCGAGCAGCGGCTTGACCGAGTAGCGGGCGGCGATCGCACTGCCACCGAAGGCGAGCAGCATCAACGGCGCGGCGAAGCCTGCGAGCGCGAGCGTGCGGCGTGCGCGGCCGAGCCCGCCGCGGCTGTGCCACAGCGCCAGCGCGCCACCGCCGCCGAGGATCGCGGCGACCGCCCAGGCGTAGGGGGTCAGCGTCGCGCGCGTCCAGGTCGCGTCCGCGTCCAGCATGCGCTGGCCATACAGCGGCAAGGCGATCGCGATCGAGACGCCCAGCAGAACCTGCAGCACGGCGGCGCGGCGCAGGTCCTTCAGCGCCGACGGACCCGCGCCGGCGGCGAGCAGCGACAGCGGCGCCAGCACGGGCACGATGTACGGGGCGAGTTTCGAGTCGGACAGCGAGAAGAAGAACAGCGTGAACGCGGCGCTCACCCACAGCACGCGCGGCCCGTCGAACCGGCCGCGCGGCGCGGTGGCGCGCCAGCCGCCGAGCAGCGCGCGCCACACCTGCGGCAGCCACGGCAGTGACCCCGCCGTGAGGATCATCAGGAAGTACCACCACGGCTTGAAGCGGTCGTGGACCTTGGTCAGGTAGCGCTGGAAGTGCTCGTGGATCACCAGGAAGTCCAGTGCCCCCGGGTGGGAGCGCTCGACCGCGAGGCACCATGGCGCGACCAGAATCGCGTACAGCGCGAGTCCCTTGCCGATGTGCACGTGACGCCAGGCCGCGCCGTCGCGCTGCAGGAGCGTGTACAGCACCAGCACCGCGCCCGGCAGCACCAGGCCGATCAGCCCCTTGGTCAGCGTCGCGGCCGCCATCGCGGCCCAGCAGACGAGCATCCAGTTGCGGGTCGTACGCGGTGCGCGCTCGCGCTCGGCCTGCGCGAGGCAGAACGCGGCGATCGCGACCGTCAGCCAGCAACTGAGGCTCATGTCCAGCGTGGTCAGCTGGCCCATGCAGACGTACAGCAGCATGCTGCCGGTCATGCCGGCCGCGACCAGCCCGCGCTCGGCGCTCCACAGGCGCCGCCCGAGCAGGTAGACGAACAGCAGCGCGAGCACGGCCGAGGTTGCCGTGACCAGCCGAGCCGCCCACTCGGTGTGGCCGAACACGCGCAGCGACAGGGCCGTGGCCCAGTACTGCAGCGGCGGCTTCTCGAGGTAGACCATCCCGTCCAGGCGCGGCAGCGTGTAGTCGCCGGAGGCGATCATCTCCGCCGGGATCTGGGCGTAGCGGCCCTCGTCGGGGTTGTAAAGCGGACGGGTGCCGAGCACGCCGAACCAGGCGACGCCGCAGGCGAGGAGCAGCAGCGTCCAGGCACGAGCCTGATGCCGGGCGTCCAGATCGCGGTTCATGGGGCGTCGCCAGATAAGCCAAACCGCAATCTTACCGGCAGCGGCCCCGACCCGGCCAGCGGGGACGCTGCGGCGCATGAAGCGCGGTTAATGCGGGCTTGCCGGCCGCTGGCGGCGCCTATAGTGGGCTGCAGGAGGTCTTCGTGCCGATGCAACTGACGTTTCTGGGGGCGGCGGGGGAGGTCACCGGCTCCCGCCACCTGATCCAGGCGGGCGACGCGCGCGTCCTGGTCGACTGCGGCATGGTGCAGGGCGGGCGGGACGCCCCGCAGCGCAACCGTGGGCCGTGGGGGTTCGACCCGGCAGGCCTGTCGGCGGTGGTGCTGACACACGCGCACATCGACCACAGCGGCCTGCTGCCGCGCCTGGTCGCCGACGGCTACGCGGGGTCTGTGATCGCGACGCCCGTCACCATCGAGCTGATCGGCGTGATGCTGCGCGACAGCGCCCACTTGCAGCTCGCCGAAGCCGCCCGCGTCACGCGCCGTCATGGGCCGCAGGTCGCGCGTACGCCGCTGTACGGCTTCGAGGAGGTCGAGGCGCTGATGCGCCGCATGGTGCCCCTCCCGTACGGGGAGACCCGCACGCTGGCGCCGGGCGTGCGCGTGCGGCTGTCCGACGCCGGGCATATCCTCGGCTCGGCGCTGGTCGAGCTGTGGCTGGAGGAGGGCGAGCGACGCTGCAAGCTGGCGATGAGCGGCGATCTCGGCCAGCCCGGCCGGCCGATCCTGAAAGATCCCGCGCCGATCGCAGAGGCGGATGTGCTGGTGCTCGAGTCCACCTACGGCGACCGGGACCACAAGCCGTTGGCCGCCACGCTCGACGAACTCGTCGAGGCGATCAACTACACGCTCATCGAGCGCCATGGCAACGTCCTCGTGCCGTCGTTCGCGGTCGGCCGCACCCAGGAGCTGCTGTACTGGTTCGAGCGACTCGCGCTCGAGGGGCGGTTGCCGCCACTGGACGTTTTCGTCGATTCGCCGCTTGCCAACGAGGTCAGCCAGATCACGGCGCGCCATTTCGAGCTGTTCGACGCCGAGGCGCGCCGGCTGCGCCAGGACGTGCTCGCCGGCCGTACCCACTGCCACATCCGCGAGACCAACAGTGTCGAGGAGTCGATGGCGATCAACCGCATTGAGGGCGGCGCGGTCATCGTCGCCGCCAGCGGCATGTGCGACGGCGGCCGCATCCGTCACCACCTGCGCCACCACCTGCCAAACCCGCGCACGACGGTGCTGATCGTCGGCTATCAGGCCGCAGGCACGCTCGGCCGGCGACTGGTCGAGCGGGCGCCATCGGTCTCGATCAACGGCCAGCGCGTGCCGGTGCGCGCCCGGATCGTGACCCTCGGCGGGTTCTCGGCGCATGCCGACCAGCAGGCGATCCTTGGCTGGCTGCGCAAGTTCCGCCGGCCGCCACAGACCTGGCTCGTGCACGGCGAGCCGCAGGCGGCGAACGCGCTGGCGGCCAGGATCACGACCGACCTCGGCTGGTCCGGCGTCGCGGTCGCGGCCCTCGGCGAGGTCGTGCCGCTGGGGGCCGGGCCCGCTTGAAAATATCCTCCCGCCCCACCATCTGAACGGGCAGCATGCCGGCTGCACCGGCGGGCATTTGAGGCGCATGGAATACCGCGACTACTACAAGATCCTGGGCGTGTCCCGGTCCGCGGCCGAGGATGAGATCAAGCGCGCCTACCGCAAGCTGGCGCGCAAGTTCCATCCGGACGTGAGCAAGGAGAAGAACGCCGAGGCGCGCTTCAAGGAGGTCGCCGAGGCCTACGAGGTGCTGCGCGACAAGGAAAAGCGCGCCGCCTACGACCAGCTCGGTGCCGACTACGTCGGTGGCCAGCAGTTCCGGCCGCCGCCGGGGTTCGGCGCCGGCCGTGGCCACGCCCGCGGAGGTGGCGCGGGAGGCGAGCAGGGCTTCAGTGACTTCTTCTCCAGCCTGTTCGGGGAGGCGGCGCCGTTCGGCGGCTTTGGTGGCCAGGCGGGCGGACCTAGGCCCCGGCCCCGGGCGCGCGGCGAGGATCGCCGTGCGCGCCTGGAGCTGACCCTCGAGGAGGCCTACGCCGGCATTGGCCGGGAGCTGCGCCTGCAGCAGACGGAGGCGGGTCCGGACGGCCGCGGCGCGTCGCGCGAGCGAACCCTGCGGGTGCAGGTGCCGGCGGGCGTCACGGCGGGGCAGGTGATCCGGCTGGCCGGCCAGGGGAGCCCGGGACCGGCAGGTCCGGGCGACCTGCTGCTCGAGGTCGCGATCCTGCCGCACGCCTATTTCCGGCCGGAGGGCCGGGACATCACGCTGGAGCTGCCGGTGGCGCCCTGGGAGGCCGCGCTGGGCGCGAGCGTGTCCACCCCCACCCTCGGTGGCGCGGTGGACCTGCGCATCCCCGCCGGCGCCCGCGCCGGTCAGAAGATGCGCCTGCGCGGCCGCGGGCTGCCGGGCGACCCGGCCGGGGATCAGTTCGTGATCCTGAAGGTGGTCCTGCCGCCGGCGGACACGCCGCGGGCCCGGGAGCTGTACGAGACGCTGGCGAAGGAACTGCCGTTCGACCCGCGCGCCGAGCTCGGCGCCGGCTGAGCGGGTCTAGCCCACCGCAACGCCCAGCAGCCGTCCGATCAGGAAGGTGGCGGCGCCGGCCGCGGCGCCGATCGCCATCATCCGCAGCCCGCCGAGCCAGGCGTTGCGGCCCGTGAAAAGGCTCAGCAGCATGCCGATCGCGTACAGCGTGACCAGCGTCAGCGCCGCGGCCGCGAAGGTCCCGCGAGCGAGCGGCCAGCCCGCCAGGAACGGTACCAGCGGTAGCGTCGCGCCGGCGGCGAACGACACGAACGAGGCGATCGCCGCGCCCCAGGGGGATCCCAGGTCCTGGGGGTTGATGCCCAGTTCCTCGCGCGCCAGCGCATCCAGTGCCTGCGCCGGATCCTTGATCAGCGTCTGCGCCAGTGCACGCGCCTGCTCGACCTCCATGCCACGGGCGGCATAGATCAACGCCAGCTCCTCGGCCTCCTCGTCGGGATATTCGGCCAGCTCGTCCCGCTCCAGTCCGATCTGGTACTCGTACATCTCGCGCTGCGATCGCCGCGCCCCAGGGGGATCCCAGGTCCTGGGGGTTGATGCCCAGTTCCTCGCGCGCCAGCGCAT
>JANXQL010000152.1 GCA_025356815.1 Pseudomonadota bacterium | reverse complement strand
CGCGGATCGGGACCCGCGCCACCCTCGCGCGGCACCTCCAGGCCCGCCCGGCCCGCCAGTTCCTCGACCGCGTCCGGAAAGGGCAGCCGGTCGTGCTCCATCAGGAACGTCAGCGCCGTGCCGTGTACGCCGCAACCGAAGCAGTGATAGAACTGCTTGGTCTGGGAGACGGTGAACGACGGGCTCTTTTCGTTGTGGAACGGACAGTTGGCCTTCCACTCGCGACCGGCCTTCTTGAGCGGCACGCGGCTGCCGATCACCTCGATGATGTCGGTGCGGGCGAGCAGGTCGTCGATGAAAGCGCGAGGAATCCGGCCGGCCATGGCGGCCTCGCTTGGGTTCTTGCGGTCAGCCGCCGAGCAGTGCCTTGACGCGTGCGCCTACGGCGCCCATGTCGGCACGGCCAGCGGCCTTGCCCTTGACGATGGCCATGACCTTGCCCATGTCCTTGACGGACCCGGCACCGGTGGCGGCCATCGCCTCCTGGATCAGTGTGTCGAGCTCGGCGGCGGACAGCTGCGCGGGAAGGTAGGCGGACAGCGCCTCGATCTCTGCCATTTCCCTGGCGACGAGGTCGGCGCGACCGCCGGCCTCGAACTGCACCACCGATTCCCTGCGTTGCTTGATCATCTTTTCGATGACCGACAGGGTCTGCGTGTCGTCGAGCGTGATCCGCTCGTCGACCTCGCGCTGCTTGATCGCCGCCTGCAGCATGCGGATCAGGCCCAGGCGATCCTTCTCGCCTGCGCGCATCGCCGCCTTCATCTCATCGGTGATGCGTTCGCGCAGCGTCATCGCGGTGTCGTCGCGGCTCAGCGAGGAGCGCGCATGCCTTCGCGGGAGAGGCGCTTGAGGTGACGCTTCACGGCAGCCGCCTTCTTGCGCTTACGCTCCTGGGTCGGCTTCTCGTAGAATTCGCGGCGCCGCAGCTCCGTGAGCACGCCAGCCTTTTCGCAGGCGCGCTTGAACCGACGCAGGGCGGCGTCGAAATACTCGTTCTCGCGGATACGTACGCTCGGCATTGAGATCGACCTTTCTCGGGGTAAATGCCCGACGCATGCCGGGCACAGAGCCGGTTAGTTTACGGATGTCGCTTCTGAAAATCAAAAACCTGCGGCGATCGCCTCGGGCCGGGCTGCCCAAGGGGGTCCGGTGAGGGTCCTCGGCGTCGAGACTTCCTGCGATGAAACCGCAGTCGCGGTCTATGACGGCGCGCTCGGCCTGCGGGTCCACCGGGTCTATACCCAGACCGATCTGCACGAGATCTGGGGTGGAGTCGTCCCGGAACTGGCCTCCCGCGACCACGTCCGCCGGCTGCTGCCCATGGTCCGGGCGGTGCTCGCGGACGGGGGGCTGACGCCTTCGGATCTGGGCGGAGTGGCCTATACGGCAGGTCCCGGCCTGATCGGGGCACTGCTGGTCGGGGCGCTGGCCGGGCGCAGCCTCGCCTACGCCTGGGGGCTGCCGGCGCTGGGCGTACACCACCTGGAGGGGCACCTGCTGGCGCCCCGCCTGGAGGCCGACCCGCCCCCGTTTCCCTACCTCGCGCTGCTGGTGTCCGGCGGCCACACGATGCTGATCGACGTCGAGGGGGTGGGTCGCTACACCGTGCTGGGCGAATCGCTGGACGACGCCGCCGGGGAGGCGTTCGACAAGACCGCCAAGCTGCTGGGGCTCGCCTACCCGGGCGGTGCGAAGCTTGCGGCTCTGGCAGAGCAAGGCCGGCCGGGCGTGCACCGCTTTCCGCGACCGATGCTCGACCGGCCGGGCTTTGATTTCAGCTTCAGCGGGCTCAAGACCGCGGCACTGCTGGCCCTGAAGGCGGCCGCCCCGGCGGAGCAGGCACGCGCGGATCTCGCGCGCGGGTTCGAGGAGGCGATCGTCGAGACGCTGGCCGTAAAGACCGGCCGGGCGCTGGCCGCCACCGGCCGGAAGATGCTGGTCGTGGCCGGCGGGGTCGGCGCCAACCGCCGCCTGCGGGCGGCGCTGATCGAGGTCGCGGCCCGGCACGGTGCCCGGACCGCCTATCCTCGGGCCGAGTTCTGCACCGACAATGCGGCGATGATCGCGCTGGCCGGCCATGAGCGCCTCGTCGCTGGCGAGCGGGCGGGGCTGGCCGTGCTGGCGCGGGCCCGTTGGCCGCTGGCCGAGCTGAGGGTGCCCGGCGCCGGATGATCGTGCAGCCGGGCGCCGGCGCTGGTAGGGTGCTGGCCCGCGCGCGGGTGACACGAACGCTTCTTAAGGAACAGATAGTGATGGGCGACCGCATCTTCCTGCGCGATCTGAAGACCGAGACCATCATCGGCATCTACGACTGGGAGCGGAAGATCCGCCAGACGCTGGCGTTCGACTTCGAGTTCCCGGGCGACATCCGCCGCGCGGCGAAAAGCGACAAGATCGAGGACACGCTCAATTACAAGTCGGTCGCCAAGCGCGTGCTGGCATTCGTCGAGGCCAGCGACTACCAGCTGGTCGAGACGCTGGCCGAGAATGTCGCGCAGCTGATCCTGCGCGAGTTCGACGTCGAGTGGGTCAAGCTCACGGTCAGCAAGCCCGGCGCCGTGCGCGGCAGCCGCGATGTGGGCGTGATGATCGAGCGCTCGCGTGCCGACCTCGACGCCTGACCCGATGCACGGTCCGCACGCGTCTGCGCAAGGCGGCGCCCCGGTGCGGGTCTACGTCTCGGCAGGCTCGAACGTCGCGCCGATCGAGAGCCTGAACCGTGCCATCGCGGGGGTGCGCGCCGCGTTTTCGGATGTTGTGATCTCGGCCGCCTACGCCAACGCCGCGATCGGCTTCGTCGGCCCCGACTTCGTCAACCTCGCGCTCGGTTTCACGACCGATCGGTCGCTGGCCGGGGTGCTCGGCGTGCTGCATGCGATCGAGGCGGACTGCGGTCGGGGTCGCACCGACCCGAAGTGGGCACCGCGACGCATGGACCTGGATGTGCTGCTCTACGGCGACCTGGTCGGTGACTTTCCGGGCGCGACGCTGCCGCGACCGGACTTCGTCAAGCGCGCGTTCATGCTCGGACCGCTCGCCGAAATCGCGCCGGACGCCATGCACCCGACGCTGGGCGCCCGGGTTGGCGCGCTGTGGGAGCAGTTCGACCGGGACGCGCACCGACTGCGGCGCGTGCAGCTGGGCGCCGACCCGGCCTAGAACCCGCCGACCGTCCTGCCGCCGTCCACCGGCAGGATCTGGCCGGTCACGTACGGCGCGTCACGCACGAAGAACAGCGCCGCGCGGGCGACGTCCTCGGGGCTGCCGATGCGCTTGAGGGCGGTGCGCTCCAGGATTTTCGCCTGCAGTGCCGCGTCCATGTCGCCTTCGGGCCACATCACCGGGCCTGGCGCGATGCCATTGACGCGCACGTCGGGCGCGAGTTCGCGCGCCAGCGACTGGGTCAGCATCGCCAGTGCCGCCTTCGCGGCCGAGTACACCGGATGGCGCTTCAGCGGCCGCAAGCCGTGGATGTCGACCATGTTGAGGATCAGCCCGCCGGTTGCACGCAGCGAAAGCGCGGCCGCCTGGCTCAGGAACAGCGGCGCGCGCAGGTTGCTGCCGATGAGGTCGTCGAACTGGGCCGGCGTGATCTCGCCCACGGGCGTCGGGTAGAACGTCGAGGCGTTGTTGATCAGCACATCCAGCCGTCCGAACGCGGCGAGCGTCGCCTGCACGAGGCCCGGCAGTGCGCCGAGGTCGTTCAGGTCCGCGGCGATGATCGCGGCGGAGTCCGTGCGCAGCCCGTTGAGCTCGGCGGCGAGTGCGCGGGCCGCGTCCGCCGAGCTGCGGTGATGGATCATCACCCGCGCGCCTGCGCCGTGCAGCGCGCGCGCCATCGCCGCCCCCAGGCGGCGCGCACCGCCGGTGATCAGCACGGCGTGATGTTGCAGCGGCAGTGGCGCGTCGGACGTCATCGCGCGAGGATACCGGGACCCCTCCCGCCCTGCACGGCCCGATCTTGATACCGCTGGACCTTGTGCCCCTGTCGCCCGACGAGGCCGCCCACGAGGTGCGTGTCGTCGCCGCTGTGCGCGCGGAACTCGCCACCGCCGGCGGCTGGCTGCCGTTCGATCGCTACATGGAACTTGTGCTGTATGCCCCGGGCCTGGGCTACTACGCCGCCGGCGCCCACAAGCTGGGTGCCGGCGGCGACTTCGTGACCGCGCCGGAGCTGTCGGCGGTGTTTGGCCGCTGCGTGGCGAGCCAGTGCGCGGAGGTGCTCGAGTCGCTCGACGGCGGCGAGATCATCGAGATCGGCGCTGGCAGCGGCGCCCTCGCCGAGCAGGTGCTGGGCGAACTTGCCTCGCGGGAGTGCCTGCCGGCGCGCTACCGGATCCTCGAGACGAGCCCGGACTTGCGCCAGCGCCAGCAGGCGCGCCTGGCAGGGCTGCCGGCCGCCGCCGCGGAGCGGGTCGACTGGCTCGACGCCGTACCGACCTCGCCCCTGCATGGCGTGGTGCTCGCCAACGAGGTCCTCGACGCCCTGCCGGTGGAACGGTTCCGCGTCGGCCCGACCGGCATCGAGGCGCTGGGCGTGGCCTGGCGGGACGGCCGCCTCGCCTGGGCGGCGCGGCCGGCGTCGGCTGCGCTTGCCACGGCGGTCGCGGCGATGGAGCTGGCGCTGCCGGTGGGTTACGTCAGCGAGGCGTGCCTGCGGCTCGGACCCTGGCTCGGCACGATCACCGCGCCGCTGGCGGCGGGGATTGCGCTCATCCTCGACTACGGCCTTGCGCGCCGCGGTTACTACGTGCCGGCGCGGGACGGCGGCACGCTCGCCTGCTTCCATCGCCAGCGGCGCCACGAGGACCCCTTCGTCAACGTCGGGCTGCAGGACCTGACCGCCTGGGTGGACTTCACGCGCGTCGCCGAGGCGGCGGTCGATGAAGGGCTGGAGATCGGCGGCTTCACGACGCAGGCGAACTTCCTTCTCGGCACGGGCTTCGAGCAGCACCTCGCCGCGCTGCGCCGGACGCTACCGCCCGAGTGCGAGCCGCTGGCGGCCAACGCCGCGCTCCGGCTCGTGCTGCCCGGGGAGATGGGCGAGCGGTTCAAGGCGATCGCGCTGACGCGCGCTTACGCGGGCCCGCTGTCGGGCTTCGCGCTCAGGGACTTCACGGCGACGCTGTAGCCGCTCGCGCGGCGCACAGCGGCGCCAGCGCCGCCAGCCGGAGCGTGCGCATGCGCGCACCGATGGCAGGGCCGGCGAGTCCCGCGCGCTCTTCGGCCGGCAGGGCGGCGGCGGCCACCGCGGCGAGCGCCGCGGCGAGGAACGGCGCCTGCGGGTAGGGGCGTGCCTCGAAGCCGTCACGGCCGCGAAAGTCCGCCTCGCAGGCCAACAGGAACTCCGCGAACCGCTCCGGCCGGCGCAGCGCATCGCAGCGCTCGAGCAGCTCGAGCACCGTCGCCGGCCGCAGCTGCAGCGCGCGATGGCAGTTGCCGTGGTCGCGCGCCACCGCGACGGCGAGCTCGCGGAAGTCGTTCGGCACGCGCAGTCGGTCCGCGAGCGCGTGGATGAGCGTGACGCCACGCTGCTCGTGGCCGATGTGACGCGGCCATTCGGCGGGCGGCGTCGTGCCCTTGCCGAGATCGTGCACCAGCGCGGCGAAGCGCACGCGCGGCTCCTTCGACAGCGCCGCGGCGGCGCGCAGCACCAGCCGTACGTGCACCCCGGTGTCGATCTCCGGATGCCACTGCGGCGGCTGCGGCACGCCGTGCAGACGCTCGAGCTCGGGGAAGATCACCTTGAGCGCTGTCGCTTCCCGCAGCACGTCGAAGTAGACATCGGGCGAGGGTTCGGCGAGCGCCTTGGCAGTCTCCTGCCAGACGCGCTCGGCCACCAACGCGTCGATCTCGCCGGCGGCACCCATCCGGCGCATCAGCGCCAGCGTTTGCGGGGCGACGACGAAGCCGAGCCGCGCGTAGCGAGCAGCGAAGCGGGCGACCCGCAGCACGCGCACGGGGTCCTCGGCAAACGCCGGCGAGACATGGCGTAGCAGGCGCGCCGCAAGGTCGGCCTGGCCCCCGTACGGGTCGATGAGCGTGCCGTCGTCTGCGCGGGCCATCGCATTGATTGTCAGGTCCCTCCGCTCCAGGTCCTGCTCGAGCGTGACGTCCGGGGTGAAGCGCGTCTCGAAGCCGTGGTAGCCGGGGCCGGTCTTGCGCTCGGTGCGCGCGAGCGCGTACTCCTCGCGGCTGTCGGGGTGCAGGAATACCGGGAAGTCGCGTCCCACCCGGCGGTAACCGTCGCGTTCCAGCGCCTCGGCGGTCGCGCCGACCACGACCCAGTCGCGCTCCCTGACCGTGAGGCCGAGCATCGCGTCGCGCACCGCACCGCCGACAAGGTAGGTCTGCATGGGGGGATTCTAGCGGTGCAGCGCGTCGCCCGGGGTAGCGCGTTAGACTCAGGGACGTGCCCCCCGCCGCCGGTCCCGCCCGATGATGCTGCGCCTGTGGTTGCTGCTGCTGGCGACGCTGCCGCTCGGCGGCTGCTACGTGCTCCAGGCCGCCGGCGGCCAGCTGCGCCTGAACGCGAGCCGCGTACCGGTGACGACCCTGCTCGAAGCCCCCGCCACCTCGTCCGCCTTGCGCGCCCGCCTTGCGCAGGCCATGCGGGTACGCGACTTCGCCAGCCATGCGCTCGGCCTGCTCGACAACGACAGCTATCGGACCTACGCGGACCTCGGCCGGCCGTACGTCGTCTGGAATGTGTATGCCGCGCCCGAGTTCTCGGTCGAGCCGCGCACGTGGTGCTTCCCGGTGGCCGGCTGTGTCGCCTACCGCGGCTACTTCGACGAAGGCGCCGCACGCGCGTACGCGCGCCGGCTGAACGCGCGCGGCGACGACGTCGACGTGCAGGGGGTCGCCGCCTATTCGACGCTCGGCCACTTCGCGGATCCGCTGCTCAGCTCGATGCTGCGCTGGGACGACGACGAACTCGCGGCGCTGATGTTTCACGAGCTCGCTCACCAGCGGGTCTATGCGCGTGGCGACACCGCCTTCAATGAAGCGTTCGCGAGCGTGGTCGAGGAGGAGGGGTTGCGCCGCTGGCTGCTGGATGCCGGCCGGCCCGAGGCGCTCGCGCTGCATGAGGCGCGCATGCGCGCCGCGCGCGAGTTCGCGACGCTGCTCGAGGACAGCCGCGCCCGCCTGCGGGCGCTCTACGGGCAGCCGCTGCTCTTGGCCGTACGGCGCGAGGCGAAGAACGCGGAGTTCGAGCGCCTGCGGATGACGTATGCCGCCACCCGGCCGGGGGAGGGCAGCTACGACTGGCTGCTACGCGCGCCGCTGAACAACGCGGTGCTGCTGCAGGTGGCGACCTACCGGGACTGCGTGCCGGCGATGGCCGCGGAACTGGCGCGTGAGCAGGGCGACCTGCCGCGGTTCTACGCGAACATGGCCGTGCTCGCCGCAGGCCGGCCGACGGCGCGTCGGGCGCTGTGCGGGCCGGCTGCGCCCTAGTTGCCGCGGGTCAGTGAGGAGACCGCGACCAGCATCAGCCGCCCGTCACGGCGCTCCAGGCGCGAGGTCTCCTCGCTGAGCGTTTCGTGGTGGCGGCCCTGGAAGGTGAACGACTCGCTGATCGCGCTGACGAGGGTCGCGGCCGGTGGATCCGTCTCCAGCGTGAGGCTCAGTTCGTGGACGGCGTAGTGGTAGTCCTCGAGATCTGCCATGGCGGCATAGCCATGCTCGAGCATCGCGAGGTAGTCGTCGCGCGTGTACAACGTGACCCGCTCCTGGCCCTCGATCAGGGTACGCAGCTCGATGCGGCAGTCGGCCGCGAGCGCGGCGGCGAGGCGTTTCACGTCGCGGGCGTCGCTCGCCGCGGCAATCTCGGTCATCAGCGCCCGCGCCTCAGCCGGCACGAGCGGCGGCGCGGCGCGTACCGCGGTCGGCGCCTGCAGTGCGAGCAGCAGTAGCAGCGAGCGCAGCAAGAGGGGCATGCCGACAGTGTCGGCCCAGCCGGTGCGCACGTACG
Organism: Pseudomonadota bacterium; assembly: GCA_025356815.1. Lineage (GTDB taxonomy): Bacteria > Pseudomonadota > Gammaproteobacteria > Steroidobacterales > Steroidobacteraceae > CAIKZZ01. The sequence goes on along the minus strand of JANXQL010000152.1, from coordinate 13,578 downwards.
AGAGGTCCGTCACATCCTAGGCGGGCACGCCCGCGGGCTCGCGCGGCAGCACCGCCCGCCGGCCGTCGCCGAGGTAGCTCGGCACGACCGCGCCCAGGGCGGCTGGCACGATGCCCAGCCGGCCGCAGCCATCGTCCGTGCAGACCGAGTCGAGCTGCAGCGAATGGAAGTTGTCCAGCGACAGTGGCTTGCCGGGGAAGTATTCCAGCAGCGCCGCCTGCAGTCGGCCCAGCGAATCGGGCAGCGCGATCAGCGGCCGGCGCCGGCCGGTCAGCTCGCCCACGTAGCGGACGACGCCCGCCAGCGTCACGATATCCGGGCCGCCGAGCTCATAGGTGGCGCCGATGCTGTCGGCGCGCGCGAGCGTACGCACCATCGCCTCGACCACGTCGCCGATCCAGACCGGCTGGAAGCGCGCAGCCGCCCGGGCGAGCGGCAGCACGGGCGCCAGTGCAAGCAGCGCCGCGAAGCGGTTCAGGAAGGAATCGCCGCGACCGAAGATCACCGAGGGGCGGAATATCGTCCAGGCCAGCGTCGCGCCCGCACCGTCGCGGATTGCCTGCTCCGCGAGCGCCTTGCTGCGCAGGTAGTGGCTAGGGGCGTCGACCGCCGCACGCAGCGAGCTCATCTGAAGCAGCCGCGGCACGCCCGCCGCGCGACAGGCGGCGACCAGGGTGCTGGCAAGGCGCGTGTGCGCGTGCAGGAAGCCACGACCGTCGTGGCCTCGCTCGTTGAGGATTCCCACGAGGTTGATCGCGACCTCCTGGCCGCCCAGCGCCGCGGCCAGCGCCGTCGCGTCGTGCACGTCGGCGTCGACAAGCTCGAGGCCCGGCAGGACGGTGAGGTCGCGGTGCAGGAACCGATCGCGCGTCAGGATCCGGACATGGTGGCCGTCGCGGATCAGTCGGCAAACGAGGTGGCGGCCGACGAAACCGGTGCCACCGAGGACGCAGATCGACAGTGGTCGCATGGGAACCCCGGCTCGGCGACGGACCGAGCCGGGACTATAGCGCCGTCGATGCTAGCGCAGCGCGACGATCAGCGTCGTGTCGCCACGCTTGACCGTGAGCAGCAGCGTCGTCTGGTCCTTGGACGCTGCCCGCAGTTCCTTGACGTTCGCGATGGCCTTGCGGTTCACGGTCGTGATCACATCGTTCGGCCGCAGTTGGGTCTGGCTCGCGGGGCTGCCCGGCTCGATCGAGCGCACGACGGCGCCGCCGCCTGGCGCGTCGGCTAGGTCCGCGCCCTCGAGCGCCCGATGCAACTCGCCCGCGGCCGCGTCCTCGGTCGCGCCACCCGCGCTGCCCTTGGCCGTGACCAGCGCGGTCAGGTGGCGGCTCTTGCCGTCGCGGAACACGCCGACGTCGACATTCTCGCCGACCCGCATCAGGCCGATGCGGTTGCGCAGCTCGGCCGCGGACTTAACCGCCGAGCCGTTGACGCTGGTGATGACATCGCCGGCCTTGATGCCGGCCTTGTCCGCGGCCGAGCCCTCGACCACTTGCTGCACGAGGGCGCCCTGCAGGTCCTTCGCGCCGAGGTTGTCGGCGAGGTCCGGCGTCAGCGTCAGGATGTTCACGCCCAGCAGGCCGCGCTTGACCTCACCGTACTTGACCAGCTGGTCCATGATCGAGCGGACCATGTTCGACGGGATCGCGAAGCCGATGCCGATGTTGCCGCCGGAGCGCGACAGGATCGCCGAGTTGATGCCGATCAGTTCGCCGCGCAGGTTGACCAGCGCGCCGCCCGAATTGCCGGGATTGATCGAGGCGTCGGTCTGGATGAAGTCCTCGTAGCCGTCGGGGTTGATGCCCGAGCGGCCGAGCGCGCTGATGATTCCGTAGGTCACCGTGTGCTGCAGTCCGAACGGGTTGCCGATCGCGAGCACGAAGTCGCCGACCTCGGTCTTGCTCGAGTCGCCGAGCGGAATCTCGGCGAGCTTGGCGTCCTTCACCTTGACCACCGCGACGTCGGCGGCGGCGTCGGCGCCGACGACGGTGGCCTTGAAGTCACGGCCGTCGATGGTCGTGACCGTGATTTCGGTCGCGTTCTCGACCACGTGCGCGTTGGTGACGATCAGGCCCTGCTTCGCGTCGACGACGACCCCGGAGCCTGCGCTCTGGAACTGCCGCTGGCGCGGGCCCTGCTCGGGCACGTCGAAGAAGCGGCGGAAGAATGGATCCTCCAGCAGCGGATTGCGCTGGCCGCGCTCGGCCACCGTGCCCCGGGTCGCGATATTGACGACCGCGGGTGAGGCGCGCTTGACGACAGGCGCAAGCGAGGGGAGGGGTGCCCCGGTCGCATCGACCGGCGGCGCGCCTGCGTCGGCGCGGGCGCCCGGCGTGAGGGCTGCGACGGTGGCAAGCAGCAGCGCTGCGAGAGCTGCGCCGGCGGAGCGGCGCCGTACGAACGGAGCGATAGACATGGTGATCCCTTACAGGTCCAGTGGGGGCGAACGGTGCCGTGTCGGGCGGGTGGCAGCCGGCGAGGGCCATGCTACCGCGCGCGGCGCGACCTTGCGGATGACCGGCGGTGCGCCGCAAAAGTTCCGCGAATCCGGACGACGGGCGGGATGCCCGTCGTCCGGGGGCGGTTCGGTCAGGCGGCTTGGACCTCGACCCGGCGCGGCAGAACCTGCGCCTGTTTCGGTATCGTCACCTCGAGCACGCCATTGACGTGGCGGGCTTTGACGGCCTGCGAGTCGGCCGTGTCGGGCAGGCTGAAGCGGCGGTAGAACTCGCCGCTGACCCGTTCGACGCGCCGGAAGCCCTGCTGCTCCTCGCGCGCGGCCAGCTCGCGCTTGCCGCGGATGGTCAGCTCGCCCTTCTCGAGCGACACCTCGATGTGCTTCGGCTCGACGCCGGGCAGATCGACGTGGATCACGAACTGCTGCGGCTCTTCGCGGATGTCGACGGCCGGGACCCAGTCGACGACGGCGCTCTGCGGCGCGTCGCCGAGGTTGCCGGGCGTCAGCAGGCGATCGAGGTCGCGGTGCAGGCGGTTCATCAGGTACCACGGTTCATAGCGGGTGATGCTCATCGCGGTTCTCCTTCGGGTGGCTGGGGGACATGGTCCTGAGATAGGGAAGCGCGATGGGTTTTCAAGCCCGGTCCGGCCACGCAAGGTCCGCCGCGGTCGCCCTGCGCGGCTAATTGTGAATGCGATCAGTGTGTTGGGGGAGCGCTCGAAGTAGTACCAAGGCGCGACAGCGCACCCCCCGCGGCCGCGACCGGTGCATAACCTGTGGGCGAGCGGTGGAGCGCGTGTGCGGTCGCGGTGCACACAATATCTTGTGGCTAGGGGTAGAAAACGGCTTGACAGAATGCGCGCTATCGGCAGCCCCGACCTGCCTGAGGGAAAATACGTAACTAACTGAAAAAATAGGGCAAAAATGTCGTCCAAAAAACCCTCTCCGGACCCTTGACGTAGACCCCGGCTGAAAATAAGTTAGCTCACCTGCCACAAGATGTTGTGGTGGACAAAAACACCGAAGGACACGGTAGAGGGCGGGGGAGTGCAGGGCAGAGCCTCGTGCCTGCCAGGGATCCTCTGCTGTTTCCGGAACAATCATTAAAACAACGAAATCAGGCTCAACGGAGCACCACGACAAGATGAGCACGGCCTACAAATTGGCGCCCCACGATGGGGCCATTCCGTTCCAGGAAGCCTCGATCGACATCTGGGACAAGAAGTACCGGCTCACCGCGAAGGACGGTTCGGCCATCGACCAGTCGATGGACGACACCTACCGTCGCGTCGCGGTCGCGCTGGCCGAGGTCGAGGCGCCGGAGTTGCGCGAGCAGTGGTTCGAACGCTTTTTCTGGGCCCTGCGCAAGGGCGCGATCCCGGCCGGTCGCATTACCTCGAACGCGGGGGCGCTGGAGCACAAGCCCGCCACCTCCACGATCAACTGCACGGTCTCGGGAACCATCCTCGACTCGATGGACGACATCCTCAACAAGGTCCATGAGGCGGGACTCACGCTGAAGGCCGGCTGCGGCATCGGCTACGAATTCTCGACGCTGCGCCCGCGCGGCGCGTATGTCTCCGGCGCCGGCGCCTACACCTCGGGCCCGATGTCGTTCATGGATATCTACGACAAGATGTGCTTCACCGTCTCGTCGGCGGGTGGTCGCCGCGGCGCGCAGATGGGCACGTTCGACATCGGCCATCCGGATGCGATGGAGTTCATCCGCGCCAAGCGCGAGAACGGCCGCCTGCGGCAGTTCAACCTGTCGCTGCTGGTCACTGACGAGTTCATCGAAGCGGTGAAGTCCGACAGCCTGTGGAAGCTCGCCTTCCCGCTGTCGAAGAAGGAATACGAGGCCGAACAGCCGGACCTCACCGACGCCAACAAGTACGTCTGGCGCGAGTGGCCGGTCGCAACCAGCTACGTCAGCCGCGACGACGGCTTGGTCTGCTGCAAGATCTACAAGACGCTGCCAGCCCGCCGCATGTGGGACGTCATCATGTCGTCGACGTACGATTTCGCCGAGCCCGGCTTCGTGCTGATCGACCGCGTCAACGAGATGAACAACAACTGGTGGTGCGAGAACATCCGCGCTACCAACCCGTGCGTGACCGCCGACACCTGGGTGCAGACTGCGGTCGGCCCGCGCCAGGTCGCCGACCTTGTCGGTACGCCGTTCCTCGCTCGCATCGATGGGCATGACTACGCGACCGGGAGCGAGGGCTTCTTCAAGACCGCGGACAAGGCGCTCGTGCGGATTGTGACGGACGAGGGCTATTCATTGCGCCTGACCAGAGATCATCGCGTGCGTCGCGTGACACGCCAGACGCGCTGGTCGATGGCGACCGAATGGTGTGCAGCGGACGCGCTTGCAGCGGGGGACCGGGTCCTGCTCAACGATCACCGCAGCGGGGCGTCGTGGGCTGGCGCACACACGTTCGACGAGGGCTACCTGCTAGGTCTGCTGATCGGCGACGGCACCTTCTCGGACGGGCGCGCGACATTGTCGGCGTGGCCGATGGCCGCGGTTGCCAACGGCGAACCGGCCGGCAGCGGCATTACGGCGGTCATGACCGCGGCGCTTGCCGCCGCCCGCCCGCTCGCGAGCCGTGCCGACTTCAGTGGCGGGCACGCGGTCGCCGGGAGGGGCGAGTACCGCCTGCGCCTCGCCGGTCTGACGCGCCTCGCCGCCGGGTTCGGCGTTGCGGCCGGAAGCAAGACAATCACGCCGGCCATCGAGCGCACTTCAAGTGAATTCCATCGCGGCTTGCTGCGCGGCCTTTTCGATGCGGACGGCTCGGTGCAGGGCTCCCAGGTCAAGGGCGTTTCGGTGCGCCTGGCGCAGTCCGATCGTGCGCTCCTCGAGGCCGCGCAGCGCATGCTGCTGCGCCTGGGCATCGCCGCACGGATCCACGCGAACCATCGCGACGCCGGTACGGCGCTCCTTCCGGATGGCCATGGCGGTCACCGCGAATACCCGACGCGTACCCAGCACGAACTGGTGATTAGCGGTGACAACCTCGCACTGTTCCACGACCAGATAGGCTTCGCCGACCTTGCGAAGTCCGCGCGTCTTGCGGCCGCGCTCGGCAGCTACCGCCGCACCCTCAACCGGGAGCGCTTCAGCGCAACCGTGGCGGCGGTCGTCGCGGACGGCTTCGAGGCGGTCTACGACGTGCAGGTGCCGGGCATCAATACGTTCGACGCCAATGGCCTGCACGCGCACAACTGCGGCGAGCAGCCGCTGCCGCCGTACGGCTCGTGCCTGCTCGGCTCGGTCAACCTGACGCGCTTTGTCGTCGACCCGTTCACGGCGGACGCGAAGTTCGACTGGGACGAGTACCGCGAGGTGGTCAAGGTCTTCACGCGCATGCTCGACAACGTCGTGGAGATCAACGGCCTGCCGCTGCCCGGCCAGCGCGAAGAGATCATGCGCAAGCGTCGCCACGGCATGGGCTTCTTGGGCCTCGGCTCCGCGATCACGATGCTGGGCATGAGGTATGGCTCGACCGAGTCGGTGCAATTCACCGAGGCGGTCTCGCGCGAGATGGCGATCGCGGGCTGGGAGGCGGGACTGGATCTTGCCCGCGAGAAGGGCCCGGCGCCGATCATGAACGAGGAGTTCTTGGTCACCGCCAAGATGCTGCGCCAGCGCCCGGAGATGGCGAAGGACGGCTGGAAGCTCGGCCAGAAGATGCCGGGCCGGATCCTGCACGCGCGCTACAGCCGCTACATGCAGCGCATCGCGGCGGTGCAGCCGGCGCTGGTCGAGCAGTTGGCGACGACCGGTGCGCGATTCACGCATCACAGTTCGATCGCGCCCACCGGCACGATCTCGCTGTCGCTCGCCAACAATGCCTCGAATGGCATCGAGCCGTCGTTCGCGCATCACTACATGCGCAACGTGATCCGCCCGGGACGCAAGACCAAGGAGCAGATCGACGTCTACTCGTTCGAACTGCTGGCATACCGCGAGCTGATCAACTCGAAGGCGATGCCCGCAGCGACCAAGGCCGATGAGGCGCTGCCGGACTACTTCGTGACCGCCGACGCGATCACGCCCGAGCAGCACGTCGATGTGCAGGCGGCGGCGCAGAAGTGGATCGACTCGAGCATCTCCAAGACGGCCAACGTGCCGACCGACTTCAAGTACGAGTCGTTCAAGAACATCTACCTGTATGCCTACGAGCAGGGACTGAAGGGCTGCACGACGTTCCGCTTCAACGCCGAGGCGTTCAGCGGCGTGCTGGTCAAGGAAGAGGATCTGAAGAACACGACCTATGTGTTCACGCTTGAGGATGGCAGCGAGGTCAAGGTTCGTGGCGACGAAACCATCGAATACGATGGCGAAACGCACACGGCCGCGAACCTGTTCGATGCGCTCAAGGAAGGGTATTACGGGAAGTTCTGACATGATCAAGATCGAAAAGCATATCGCCAAGTACCGGGTCGAGAAGCCTGCCGAAGTCGCCGAGGCCGCCGCCAAGGCAGCCGAGCGCAAGGCTGACGCGGCCGAGTTCCGCAAGGACGGCGCCAAGGTCATTCGCCTCACCGAGAAGCTCGAGCGTCCGGAGGTCCTGATCGGCTCGACCTACAAGATCAAGACGCCGGTCTCCGACCACGCGATGTACGTGACCATCAACGACATCGTCCTCAACGAGGGCACCGAGCACGAGCAGCGCCGGCCGTTCGAGGTGTTCATCAACTCGAAGAACCTCGACCACTTCCAGTGGATCGTGGCGCTGACGAGGATCATCTCGGCTGTGTTCCGCAAGGGCGGCGACATCTCGTTCCTCGTGGACGAGCTCAAGTCGGTGTTCGATCCGCGCGGTGGCTACTGGCAGCCGGGTGGCAAGTTCATGCCGTCGATCATCGCCGAGCTCGGCTACGTCATCGAGAAGCACCTGCAGACGATCGGCGTGATGCCCCGTCCGGAGATGGACCCGCACCGTGTGGCGATGATCAAGCAGAAGAAGGAGGAGTACGAGCAGCGCACCAAGCAGCCGGACATGCTCTCCCGCAGCCACTACCCCGAAGGCGCCCAGCTGTGCCCGAAATGCAGCACGGCGGCCGTGATCATGATGGACGGATGCATGACCTGCCTGAACTGCGGCGATTCGAAGTGCGGCTGAGGCCCTGACGAAGTACCCGTCGACACGCGCGCCGGCCTAAAAAGCCGGGGGACGCGTGTCTTCCGGGCCGCCCCGCGAGGGGCGGCCCTTTTTTTCGTCAGTGCTTTGCCTGGCGCGATCAGCCCGCGCGCGGTCCGATCCGGATCGTCAGCGTCGCGATGCGCACCTCGACGAGGAACGCCACCAGCGCCGCCACCAGCGCAATCATCGCGCCGATGAACAGCAGCGCGACGGGCGTTGCCAGGTTGAAGTGGATGAACGTCGCGCCGAACAGCAGCATGACGACGATCGCGACCAGCAGTGCCGAGATGGTGCTGAGCGTGATCGCTGCGTTCATCAGCCGCGCGCGGCGAGCGAACTGCAGCAGCTGCCCGCGCAGTTCCTCGGCAGGCGCGCCGTCGGAGGCGGAATGGCGTTCCTCCGCCGCCCGCGCACGATCGACGACCCGCGCCAGGCGGTTGGTGAGCATGCCCAGCAGCACCCCGATTCCGGACAGCAGGAACACGGGCGCCACGGACAGCTGGATCGAGTGGGCGATGCGGGCGATATCGGTCGGGGTGGCGTCCATCGGGATCCTCGCGGGCTCAGGTCTGCGCGCCGCGGCGCAGCCGCACGTACACGCGCTTCTGCACCCGGGCGACGAGCGCACCGTGGCGGTCGCGTACTTCTACCACGTATTCCGGCAGCACCTTGGCGCCGCCGGCCGCCGCCAGTCGCACCCGCTCGATCTCCTGCGGTGCCAGCTCGAAGCGGGCGCTGACGATGCCTTCACCCGGCTTGAGAAACTCTATTGACGACCACTGGTCCCAGATCCTGTAGTCCGGGCCGAGGTGCCGCTGGAGGATCAGTGCATAGAATGGGTCGGTCATCGCGAACAGGCTGCCGCCGAAGTGCGCACCGTGTGGGTTGCGGTTCATCGCGCGGGGGCGCAGCTCCACCTCGACCGCATGCCAGTCCGGCGCGATACTGCGCACGCGGATGCCGGCACCGCGGAACGGTGGCCACCAGTTCATCGCCAGGCGGAACAGGCGCGGAGGCAGGCGCAGCGGCATGGGTCGATACTAGCGCGCAGACGCGCCCAGTGCGCCCCCTGCGGCGCCTGAGGGCGCCGCCAGAATCAGCGACGCCGGGTTGGTGCCCGGTCGTACGGGTTGAAGGTCATCGCCTCCGGGCTCTTAGCGGGGCCGCGGCTGTACGGGTCGTTGCTGTGCGTGTCTTTCGCCCGCCCTGCAGACTGGGCGGGCCGGGTGTCGTAAGGCGTGAACGCGCCCCCTTTTTGCTGTGCAGACGCCGCGCTGGTTTTGGTCGGCGTCTCGCTGATCTCCAGCTTTACCGTGGATTCGGACAGCGCGCGGACGCGCTGCGTGCTGGCGTTGCGGTCGAACATGCCCGTCTGCACCGCCCACGCCCAGACCGCTTGGCCACGCTCGTCGAACTGCACGCGGCCAGAGCTGTGACCGGTGCGCTTGCCCGCGGCCGGGGCCGGCTTTGGTGGCGGTTCGGGAGTCGGCTTCGACATGGGAGGAGCCTGTGGGCCTCTGCGTCCGGTTGGGACTGCGCACACATGGAACATAAGCCTCGCGTCCGCCCATGCAATCACTTTTGGTCCAGACTGTGACGCAGGTAACTGAAACCCGGCGCGAGGGGTGCGGGTTGTATAATCGGGCAGGATTGAAGCGGCTCTGCCGGCGCATGCCGGGAGCCCTGGACGGAGGCACGATGCGAGAGCGCGACCGGCGCTGGACGCGATGGATTGCGGTGCTGTCGGTCGAGGCCGTGCTGATGGGCATGCTATGCGGTGTGGCCGCCGCGGACCCGGCGCAATTCCCGCGACCCCCACAGCTCGAGCCGGATGTGCTGTTCTGGCAGCGCATCTACAGCAAGGTCACCACCCAGGGCGGCCTGCTGCACGACGACCGCTTCCTCGGCATCGTCTACGAGGAACTGAACTTTCCCGCCGGCATGTCTTCGCGCGAACGTGCCGCCATGGTCGATGCCGCGCGCTCGCGCTACGAGAAGCAGTTGAAGCGCCTCGGTCGCGGCGAGCGTGAGGACCTGTCCGCCGAGGACCGTCGGGTGCTCGCGCTGTTCCCCGCGACCGTCACCGACACGGAGCTTGCCGACGCCGCCGACCACCTGCGCTTCCAACTGGGCCAGGCGGACCGCTTCCGCGAGGGGCTGCTGCGCTCCGGGGCTTGGGAGCGGCACGTACAGGACACGCTGCGCCGGGAGGGCCTGCCGCCGGAGCTGTCGGCTCTGCCGCACGTGGAGTCGTCCTTCAATCCTCGTGCCTACTCCAAGGTCGGTGCCGCCGGTCTGTGGCAATTCATGCGCTCGACCGGCAAGCGCTGGCTGCGCGTCGACAGCGTCGTCGACGAGCGCCTCGACCCCTACAAGTCCACGCTCGCCGCCGCGCAGTTTCTGAATATCAACTACGCGATCCTCGGCAGCTGGCCGCTGGCACTGACCGCCTACAACCACGGCGCCGGCGGCATGCGGCGCGCCAAGGAACAGATGGGCACCGACGACATCGTCACCATCGTGCGCAACTACCAGAGCCGTACGTTCGGCTTCGCCTCGCGCAACTTCTACGTTTCGTTCCTCGCCGCACTAGAGATCGATCGCAACCCGGAGAAGTTCTTCGGTCGGATCGAGCGCTCGCCGACCGACTCGAGCCGCACGGTACGCTTGCCGGCCAGCGTCTCGATGCAGGCTCTGGAGAAGGCCCTGGGCACCGACCGTGAGACCCTGCGCAGCCTGAACATGTCGCTGCTGGACCCGGTCTGGAGCGGCCGGCGCACGGTGCCGCGCGGCTTCGAACTGCACGTGCCGGCGGCGGCCGATCCGCAGAAGCTCGCGCGCGGACTCGGCGCCGCGGTGCGCGACGAGAGCGTCCGGCGCGAGTCGAGCTACACGGTGAAGAAGGGCGACACGCTCGATCGGATCGCGACGACCTATGGGTTGCGCACGGCGGAGCTGGCCGAGTTCAATGGGCTCACCGAGCGCAAGGTGAGGATCGGCATGACGCTGAAGCTGCCGCCGGCCACAGCCGCAGTCGAGTCTGCCCCGACCGACCTGTACGTGGTGCGGGCCGGCGACTCGCTGTCGGAGATCGCGCGCAAGGTCGGCCTCACCGACAATGCGCTGATGGCCCAGAACGCCATCAAGGATCCGAACTTCCTCTACGAGGGCCAGAAGCTGAAGGTAGGGCGCGGCGGGTCCGCAGCGCCGGCCGCGGCGCCGATGGCGGAGCAACCCGTCGAGCCGCGGCCGCGCCCCGAGTCGTCGCTTGCGAAGCCGCAACCGACCTCGCGCGAGGAGGCCGCGGCGAGCGGGCCGGGACTGATGCCGGGCATCGACAGCGCCGGCTCCGCCGATCCCAGCGACTATTCCGTGTCGGTCGGCACAGCCCTAGTGCAGGGTGCGGAGACGCTCGGACATTTCGCCGAGTGGCTGGGTGTCACGCCCGCGCAACTGCGCGAACTGAACAAGTTGCCGGTGGGCGCGCCGCTGCCGATCGGGCGGCGCATCCGGCTGGACCTGACGCACGTGGACGCGGCCACCTTCGTCGAGCGACGCACCCGCTACCACCAGCAGATGCAGGACGAGTATTTCCGGCATTACCGCATCACGAGCCAGCAGACGCACCGGCTGAAGCCGGGCGAATCGCTGTGGTCGCTGACGCAGCAGACCAACGTGCCGGTGTGGCTGCTGCGGCAGTACAATCCCGGCGTGGACTTCACCGCTATCCATGTCGGCACCGAGTTCGTACTGCCCCGTGTCGAGGGCGTGGACGCGTTCGCCCCGCAACCTGCGCCTGCCGGAGCGGTCCGGTGAGGCGCGCTGCGGCACTGGCGGCGTGCGCGCTCGTCGCGGGCTGCGTGACCCAGCGTGGCTACGAGGGGCCAGCCCGGCCGTCGGCGGAGCTCGCCGTCATCGAGGGCGCACCATCGATCAACGCCGGCCTGCCGCTCGCCCCTGTCCTGCGCAAGGTCGATGACCGTGTCGTCACGCTCGGCCACTCCCGCGTCGCGGTGCTGCCCGGCGAGCACCGGGTGCTGGCCGACTGCGTGATGGCGGCAAGTCACTCGACCACCCGCCATGAGCTGGTGTTTGAGACCTACCCGGGGCGACGCTACGTGCTGGTGGCCGAGAGCGCCCCCGGGAACCGGACCTGCGGCACAGTCCGGGTCGATGAGCGTTGATCCGGCGCCCCGCGCCGTATAATCGGGGCATGCGTTTCGCGTCCGCCCGCCGCTTCGTCGCCCTCGCCGGGATCCTGCTGATCGCGCTGTCCGCGGGTGTTGCCCGGCCGGCCATGGCCGGCACCGGTCTTGAGCTTGCCGACCAGATCGTGGTGGTGAAGGGCGAGCGGCGCCTGTACCTGCTGCGCGGCGGCGAGGCGTTCCGGACCTACCGCGTCGCGCTTGGACTCAATCCGGTGGGGCACAAGGAGCGCGAGGGCGACTTCCGCACGCCGGAAGGGCACTACCGCGTCGATGCCCGCAACCCGGCCAGCGACTACTTCCTGGCACTGCACGTCTCCTATCCGAGCCTGCAGGACCTCGACAATGCGCACCGCCACAAGTGGCCGGCCGGCGGCTCGATCATGATCCACGGGCTGCCCAACGTGCCCAAGCACCCAGCGGACTTCTATCGCCGCGCCGACTGGACCAACGGCTGCATCGCACTGTCCAATAGCGACATGCTCGAAGTGTGGTTGCTGACCCGCGCCGATACGCCGATCGAGATCCGTCCATGAGCACCCGCGACGCGGAGATCAGCGACAGCGAATTCATCGACGCGCGCGTCGCTCCCCGCGGCAGCCTCGAGAACCTGTCGCAGCGCGAGATGGAGCAACTGCAGGGCCGCGGGCAGGGCGGGCTGCACCGTCTGTTCCGTCAGTGCGCGCTCGCGGTGCTGAACTCCGGCAGCCGCAGCGACGACCCGACCGAGCTGTTCGAGAAGTACAAGGACTTCGAGATTGAGATCGTGCGGCAGTCCTTTGGCGTGAAGCTCGCGCTGAAGAACGCCCCGGCCGTCGCGTTCGTCGACGGGCAGATGATCCGCGGCGTCAAGGAGCACCTGTTCACGGTGCTGCGCGACATCGTCTACATCGCCACCGAGATCGTCGACAATGGACGCTTCGACCTGCATGAGCCGGCCGACATCACCAATGCCGTGTTCTGCATCCTGAGGAACGCGCGCACGCTTGAGCATGACGGCCGGCCCGACCTCGTCGTCTGCTGGGGCGGCCACTCTATTTCGCGCGTGGAGTACGACTATACAAAGCTGGTCGGCTACGAGCTCGGTCTGCGCGGCCTGGACGTGTGTACCGGCTGCGGTCCGGGTGCGATGAAGGGGCCGATGAAAGGCGCGACGATCGGCCACGCCAAGCAGCGCATCGCTGGCGGTCGCTACATCGGGCTGACCGAGCCTGGCATCGTCGCCGCCGAGCCGCCCAACCCGATCGTCAACCATCTGGTGATCCTGCCGGACATCGAGAAGCGCCTCGAGGCGTTCGTCCGGCTCGGCCACGGGTTCGTGATTTTCCCCGGCGGCGTTGGCACCGCCGAGGAAATCCTCTACCTGCTCGGCATACTGCTCGACCCCGCCAACGCAGCACAGCCCGCTCCGCTGGTGCTGACCGGCCCGGTGGAGTCCGCCGGCTGGTTCGCGCAGATCAACGAGTTCGTCGGCCTCACGCTCGGGCGCGAGGCGCAGTCGCGCTATCGCATCATCGTCGGTGATCCGGCCGAAGTCGCGCGCACGATGGTGACGGGGCTCGAACGCGTGCGCCAGCACCGGCGCCAGATCGGAGACTCGTACAACTTCGACTGGACGCTGCGCATCCCGCCCGACTTCCAGATGCCGTTCGACGTCTCGCACCAGAGCGTCGCGGCGCTGGACCTGCACCTAGATCAGCCGCTGCACCAGCGCGCCGCGAACCTCAGGCGCGTGTTCTCGGCGATCGTC